>NZ_VWPG01000003.1:0-399825 GCF_009829695.1 Actinomyces sp. zg296 | reverse complement strand
GCGCCGCCGCCGGCCGCGCCGGTGAGCGCGGGGCCGCCGCCGGCAGCGCCGGTGAGCGCGGGGCCGGCCCCGCTATCGCAGGATCGGCTCGTCCTGGGAGGGCAGGAGCCCCCGGGCGGCCCGGCGCGCGAGGCGCAGGCCATCCAGGGTCGCGTGCAGCGCCGTGGCTACCGGCCTGGGTGAGCGCAGCAACTGGCGCTTCCCCCCGCGCAGGATGATCTCGCGAGCCGCGCCCGGCGCCGTCGCCCGCCACTGACGACGCCCCTGGGCGTCCAGGCGCAGGCCCGCGTACAGGAGCCGGTTGCGCGCGTTGTAGTAGTAGTAGGTGTCCGACTTCGCCACCTGTCCCGCTGAGGAGCCGTGGGTGCCGCCCTCGTCGTGCACGGCCGCGGCCCGGCGCTCCAGGACCAGCCGCCCCCCTGCGGCGAGCACCCGCGCGGAGAAGTCCACATCCTCCCAGTACAGGAAGTAGCGGGCGTCGAAGCCCCCAATCCGCTGGTACAGGGACGCAGAAAGCGCCAGGCACGCCCCGCTCAGCCAGGGCGCGGTGCCTCCGGACGGGATCGGCCGCCGGGAGCGGCGCGAGCGCATCGACCCGTCCGCCAGGCAGACCACGTGGCCATCGGACACGATCGCCCCACTGGAGTCCCGGATGACCGGCCCCACGAGCGCCAGGGGATCGACCTGCGCCTGCCGCGCCAGGGCCACCAGGGACTCCCGGTCGACGACGGCGTCCGGGTTGAGCAGGACGAGGACCTGCGCGCCATCGGCGATCGCCCGGGCGGCCCCCAGGTTCATCCCTCCGCCGAAGCCCGTGTTCGACTCCGGGCACTCCAGGGCCCAGCCGCGCGCCTGGGCCAGGGCGCGGGCGCGCTCGCGGGCCTCGGGGGAGGAGTGATTGTCGACGACGACGATCCGGGCCTCGGGGGAGCGCTGGGCCACCTCGGCGAGGTTGCGCGCCAGGAGGGCGGCGGAGTCGTAGTTGACGACGATGATCGCGGTGCGCGCGAGCAGATCGGCGGCCTCGGCGCCGGTGGGAGGCTCCCCGGGCTCGCCGGGGGAGAAGAGATCGGGGGGGAAGTCGGCCATGGGATCCTCTCAGGTCCTCATCAAGGGGTGCCGCGCCGTCGTCCCCTGGGCGCGCCGTCGTCCCGGGCGCCCGCGGGCGGGGCCCGTGCGCCTGCATAGTAGCGTTGACCCCACCCCTTCCCTCCCCTCGACGCCCTGCCCGTCGACCCGCCCCCAGGAGGACGCATGAGTCAGTCTTCGACGCCGCCCGCACCGGTCCCACCGCCGGTCTCACTGGTCGTCGCCGTGACCACCTACCGGCGCAATGACTGGCTCGCCGAGCTCCTTCCCCAGCTCGTGGACCAGGCCCGCGCCGCCCGCGCGGATGAGGCGGCCGGCATTGGGCGGGCGCGCGTCGTGGTGGTCGACAACGATCCGGACGCGGGCGCGCGCGAGGTCGTCGAGGCGGTCCGGGCCGCCGGCGCCGATGAGCCCGAGGCCGCCGAGATAGGCCCCCACTACGCCCACGAGCCCGTCCCCGGGATCACCGCCGCCCGCAACCGCGCCCTCGATGAGGCCGCCGACGCCCGCCTCCTGGTGTTCATCGACGACGACGAGCTCACCCGCCCCGGCTGGCTCACCTCCCTCGTGCGCGCTTGGCGCGCCCACGGCTGCGCCGCCGTGTCCGGGCCGTGGTACCCGCGCTTCGAGTCGGAGCCGGGCGCGTGGGTGCGGGGCTCGGGTGTCTTTAGCGCGGTCACCGCCGAAGACGGGGCCGTGATGACGAAGGCGGCCACGAACAACCTCCTGCTCGACCTGGACGCCGTGCGGGGCCTCGGCTTGCGCTTCGACGCGCGCTACGGGCTCAGCGGGGGCGAGGACTCCGCGTTCCTCGGCGCGCTGCGGCAGGGCGGCGGCGTCATCCGCTTCGCCGCTGATGCCGCCCTGGATGAGCGGGTGCCGGCTAGCCGGGCCACGCGCCCGTGGGTGCTGCGCCGCTCCCTGCGCTCGGGGGCCACCTGGGCGGCGGTGCGCGTTGAGGCCGCCTCGGGCGCTGCGGGCCTGGGCATGCGCGCCCGCTACGCCGCGAAGGGGGCGCTGCGCGCTGGGCGCGACGGCGCCCTGGCGCTGGTCAGCGCCGCCCGCCGGGATGAGGCGGGCCGGGGCCGCCATGAGGCCGCCTGCGCCGGAGCGCTGGGCATGGTCCTGGGCGCCGTCGGCGGGCGGATCCAGGAGTACAGTCGCGGGCCCCGACTGCCCTGGAGGAAGAAGTGAGCGCCGGGGCCATGCGTGGGCCCGCCCCGGAGGAGGGCTTCGGCGGCGCTACCGGCGGTGCCGGAGCGGCTGGCGGTCCGCCGCCTGGCGAGGGGGTGTCCCTCGTCGTCGCCATCCCGACCCACAAGCGCCCGGAGGGCCTGGAGCGCGCCGTCGGCACCGTCCTGCCCCAGATCAACGCCATCGTCTCGGACCTCTCCAGTCCTGTCGCGCGCGCCGAGTTGCTCATCATCGACAACGATCCCGCCGCCAGCGCGCGCGCCACCGCCGAGCGCCTCGCCGCCGGGCCCGGGGGCAGCGCGATGCGCTACATCGTCGAGCAGCGCCCCGGCGTGGCCGCCGTGCGCAACCGCGCCCTCGATGAGGCCGCCGGCGCCCGCCTCCTGGCGTTCATCGACGACGACGAGGAGGCCCTGGAGAACTGGCTCTCCTCCCTCGTGGGGCTCTGGGCGCGCGAGGGGGCCCAGGCGGTGGCCGGTCATGTGCTGCCCGCATACGACGCCGAGCCCGAGGCCTGGGTGCGCGAGGGGGGCTTCTTCGTGCGCGCCACCTGGCCCACCGGAACCGCCCGGCCCGCCGCCGCCTCGAACTGCCTGCTGCTCGACCTGGACTTCCTGCGCGCGCGGGGTCTGCGCTTCGACGAGCGCTTCGGCGCCACCGGCGGGGAGGACACGCTGCTCACCCGCTCACTCGTGGCCGCCGGTGGAACGCTCCTGTGGTGCGCCGAGGCCCAAGTGGTCGACCATGTGCCCGCGCAGCGCCTGGACCGGGCCTGGATCCTGCGCCGACAGCGCAGTCACGCCGCCAACTCCGTCCGAGTCGATCTCGCCCTCGCGGGCGCGGGGAGCCGCGTCGCTCGCGCGCGGATCCGGGGCAGGGCCCTCGTCGGGGGCACGGCGCGCGTTGTCGCGGGCGCGGGGCGCGGGGCCGCGGGGGTCATCCTGCGCTCCACCTCCCACCGCGCTAGGGGCGCCCGGCTCATGGCCCGTGGCGCGGGCCTGGCCTCGGCCGCGCTGGGCGGCTCGGGCCACGCCGAGTACGGCCGCTCCTGAGGGGCTGGCCCCCGCACCGGCGGTCTGCCGGCGCGGGGGCCAGTATCAGTTGAGCATCAGTTCGGTGCTGGCGCGGTAGGTATGGCGGCGCCGGCGGTCATAAGTGGTTGTGACCAGTGCCGAGCCGGTGGGCCTGCCCGCTCAGCGGCGGTGCCGCATCGAGGGCGGGAAGAGTTCGGAGGAGTCGGGCGGGGGCGGGTACCCCTCATCGGATGAGGGGTCGTCCGATGCGCCCGGGCTCATGTCCCGGTCCTCGGCGAGGTCCTGACCCTGCTCGGCGGAGGCCTCAGCGTCGAAGTCGGGGGCGCTGGCCGTCTTGCGGCCGACGCGGCCCACGGCCTCCGCGCGCAGCCCCGTGAAGCCGGCGCGCCGCAGCAGGATGACCACCGCGGCGCCGATGGCGGCGCCGATGAGCGCGCCGTTGAGTGCGTAGCGCTCGGGGATGGGCGAGATGGGCGCGGTGGGCAGCGTCGCCGGGTCCTGCTCCACCACTGCCAGGGACAGCCCGTCCTTGTACCCCCACTTGCTGACGGCCTTCTTGAAGGCGCTCACCTCGGCGTCGGCCACCGCGTGGGCCTGCTCCGCGGAGGGGGCCTTGGCGGTGATGTCGATGAAGAGGGTGTTCTCCCGGGCGCTCAGGGTGAGCATCCCCTTGACCGCGGCGGGGTCGAGGCCCGTGCTCGCGGCGACCTCGTTGAGGACGTCCTGGGTGGTGCCCAGCTCGACGAGCGTGGGCATGAGGAGGGAGTTCGGGCCGGAGGCCGTGCCGAGGTCCTGTCCGCCGCCCTCGCGGCTCGACGTCGAGATGACCACGCTGGCGTGCGAGGAGTAGATGGGGGTGCTCATCATCGCGATGAAGAACCCCGTCAGGGCGCCGACGACGATGTGCAAGATGAGGACGGGGGCATGCCTGCGCAGCAAGCGGAGGATCTCGGCCGGCTCCATATGCGTGTGGTTCCTTCAGGATGAGTGAGTGGTGGCCCGCGCGCGAGCCGTCATGGGTACACGGTAGACCAAGGACTGGGCCTGGCCCCTGCCGTGCTGGTGGGCGCGGATTCAGGCCACGTGCCTGCCCTGCCGCCAGGGGCCGGCACCGCCGGGGAGAGTGCGGAGCCGGGCACTGGCCCAGCGGCCCGCCGCCCTCGACCACTGATGGCTCGGCCGCTCGACGAGCCGGTGGAAGGCCCAGGCCGCGGGCAGCGCCGCGGCCGGTCCCGCCAGGAGCATCCACCACGGGTCGATCGACGGCGCCAGCGTGCGCACGAGGAGCACGACCGGGGTGTGGACGAGGTAGAGGGAGAAGGACAGCTCGCCGCAGAGCTGGGCCGCCCTTGAGCGCAGCAGCGAGCGCAGCGCCCCGGCCCGCACGATGAGGATGATCGTTCCGGCCGCGCTGGCGACGGCGATCGCCGATCCGAGCCGATGCCCCCAAGGGGAGGCGGGGGAGCCCAGGGGGACCAGCGCCCCGGACGGCCCTCCCGAGAGTAGGCCCGGCCAGGCCTCCGGGGCGGTCCACCACGGGCTGGTCATGATGATGAGACAGGCCACGGCGGCCGCGCTGGCCCAACGAACGGGTCGGGCGGGCAGGGGGTCGGGCATCGCCCCCCAGTGCCAGCCGAGCACGGCCCCGATCGTGAACACCGGCAGGAACAGGGCGGAGCCGGGGTCGCCGCTCACCAGGGCCGTCGCGATCGCCGCCGCGCCCAGCGCCCAGCTCAGGCGGGCCTTGGCGGCCAGCGCCACCGCGAGGATGACCAGTGGCAGGAGGATGGAGAAGGCCGCCTCGGCGTGCAGCGACCACAGCACCGAGTTGCGATAGGCGTAGGCGGGCAGCAGGGCGAGTTCTCTAACCGTCTGCTTGATCGAGATATCTGACACATAGTGGGCCTGCACCCATGCCCCCAGGGAGGCGTCGTTCGAACGGGGCACCAGGATGATGAGTGCGATCGCCAGGAGCGTCGAGGCGCCGGCCGGCACCCACAGGCGGATGAGGCGGCGGGGGGCGTAATCCACCCAGTCGAAGGAGCGGCCGGTGGCGCGCCGCCGGGAGATCGGGTAACTCAGCGCCACCCCGGACAGGATGAAGAAGATGAGCACCGCCTCGTAGCCGCCCCACAGGAGATGCGCCGGCGTGAGGCTGAGCAGGCGCTCCAGGGCGCCATCCGGCGCCGCCCCCGGGCGGGCGCCGACCTCCGCCAGCGCGGGGACGGTGAGCAGGCAGTGGTGGATGAGGACGACGACGGCGGCCAGGCCGCGCAGCCCGTCCAGTTCCCGCAGGCGGCCCGCGCTTCGGGGCGTGGCGGTGGGCGTGGCGTTGGCGCCCTTGGCCGGGGGATGGCGGTGGGTGAGGGTCATGCGATCTTCCAGGGAATGAGGGCGCGCCGCGCGGGAGTGGCGGCAGGACTGGGAGAGGAGGCTGCCCGGATCGGCCCGCGCAGGGCGTCAGGATGCCGCATCCGGTGGGCCCGGGGAACTGATGATGCCACCTCTTGACCAAGTCGCGGCGAAAAAGTGAGAGACTGTACGCCGCGCAGGAGCGCGCCCGATTCCTGGGGAAGTGGGGGCGGCCTGCGCATTCCGCCCTGGTGTAGTGGCAGCACGCAGGCCTTTGGAGCCTTGAGGCCCGGGTTCGAACCCTGGGGGCGGAGCCGGTGCGCGGCGTCGTAGGATGTGCCCGTACCGGCCGGCTCGGCCAGCACGGGGCGTCATGTCCCCGGCAGCGCCGCAGGACGCCCATCTTGAGCGAGAAGAGGACTCGTGGCTCCCACCACTCCCGCCGCCGTCATTGTCATGGCCGCAGGCAAGGGCACGCGCATGCGCTCCGCCACCCCCAAGGTCCTGCACCGCATCGGCGGGCGCAGCCTCCTCGACCACGCGGTCACCGCCGCCCGGGGCCTGGATCCCGAGCGCCTTGTGGTCGTGGTGCGCCACGAGCGCGATGCTGTCGTCGCCCACTTGGCGCGGGTCGCCCCCGATGCCATCCCCGCCGATCAGGATGAGATCCCCGGCACCGGCCGCGCCGTGGCCTGCGGCCTGGCGGCCCTGCCCGAGGACGCAGATGGCGCGGTCGTCGTCACGAGCGGGGACGTGCCCCTGCTCGACACCGCCACGCTGTCCGCCCTTGTGGCCCAGCACCACGAGCGGGGCGACGCCGTGACCCTTCTCACCGCTGTCGTCGACGACCCGCACGGCTACGGCCGTGTCGTGCGCGAGCCGGACGGCACGGTCTCGGCGATCGTCGAGCAGCGCGACGCCACCGAGGCCCAGCGCGCCATCACTGAGATCAACGCGGGCGTCTACGTCTTCGACCTGGCGCACCTGCGCGCGGCCCTGGCCGCCCTGGGCACGGATAACGACCAGGGCGAGGTCTACCTCACCGATGTCGTCGCCCATGCCCACGCCGCGGGCCGGCCCACCTCCGCGCTCGTGGTGGCCGACCACTGGCTCGTCGAGGGCTGCAACGACCGCGCCCAGCTCGCCGCCCTCGGCGCCGAACTCAACCGCCGCATCCTTGCCCGCGCGATGGAATCCGGCGTCGGCGTCGTCGATCCCTCCTCCACCTGGGTCGATGTCACCGTCGAGCTCGGCCCGGACTCGTTCCTGGAGCCGGGAGTCCTCCTGAGGGGCGCCACCCGCATCGGCCCCGGCGCCCGCATCGGCGCCTACGCCATTCTCACCGACGTCGATATCCCGGCGGGCGCCGTCGTGACGCCCTTCGCCCAGTACGACGCCGAGACGCCGGTTCCCGCCCAGGGCTCCGGCACCACAGGCGCGTGACCGCCCCGGCCCCGCGCACCGACCGGGCCCGACGGGCCCGAACGAAGGGAATCACCTCATGACGGGCATCATCACCAGCGGTGAGAAGCGACTGGTCATCGTCTCCGGCCGGGCCCACCCGCAACTGGCCCACGACGTGGCGGGCGAGTTGGGCACCGAGGTCCTGTCCTCGACCGCCTACGACTTCGCCAACGGGGAGACCTACGTCCGCTTCAACGAGTCGGTGCGCGGCTGCGACGTCTTCGTCGTGCAGTCCCACGGGGACCGCGTCAACGACTGGCTCATGGAGCAGCTCATCATGGTGGACGCCCTCAAGCGCGCCTCGGCCAAGCGCATCACGGTGGTGGCCCCCTTCTTCCCTTACGCGCGCCAGGACAAGAAGCACCTGGGCCGTGAGCCCATCAGCGCCCGCCTCGTGGCGGATATGTACGCCGCGGCGGGGGCGGACCGCATCATGAGCGTTGACCTCCACACCGCCCAGGAGCAGGGCTTCTTCAACGGCCCCTGGGACCACCTGTGGGCCCAGCCCGTGCTCGTGGACTACATCAAGGGCCGGCTCGACGTGACCAACGCCGCCGTGGTCTCCCCGGACGCCGGCCGCATCCGCGTCGCCGAGCGATGGGCTAACGCCCTGGGGGGCTCGCCGCTGGCCTTCGTCCACAAGACCCGGGACATCAGCCGCCCCAACGAGGCCGTGGCCAACCGCGTCGTCGGCGACGTCGAGGGGCGCTCCTGCGTGCTGGTCGATGACATGATCGACACCGGCGGCACCATCGCCAAGGCTGTCAAGGTGGTCCTCGACGCCGGCGCGAGGGACGTCATTGTCGCCGCCACTCACGGGGTGCTCTCCGGCCCCGCTATCGAGCGCCTGGCCACTTGCGGCGCCCGCGAGGTGGTCGTCACCGATACCCTGCCGATCCCCCCGGAGAAGCGGTTCGAGCAGCTCACCGTCCTGCCCATCGCCCCGCTCCTGGCCCGTGCCATCAAGGCGGTCTTCGACGACGGCTCCGTCGCCCAGCTCTTCGACGCCGCTGGCGTGTGAGGCAAATCATGGCGGGTATGGCGCCATCGCGCCGTGCTCGCGTGGTGGTGGACGGCTCGCCCATCTCGGCTCCTCCGAAGGTCGGAGAGGCGCTCCGACGCAGGTCGGACGAGGTGGGCGAGTCATTATCTTCTGAGTAGTACGAAAGTGATCGGCATCGCTTTTCGGTGTTGAATGACCCATAACCAGCCACGCTGTCATTCTGAGGTCCTGTGCTCTACGATCGTATGGGCGCCAAAGTTCCCCATCCGCTGGCGCCTTGCCCTGATCGACGACGAACCTTGGTTTCTCCTTGGTTCCTCACACAGTTCCGGAGTAGTACCGTTGAGCCCTTATCGTCCACTGCGCGCCATGGCCGCGCTGGCCGCCAGCGTCCCCATGGCCCTGGCATTCCTGCCCGCGGCGGCGCCCGCTGCCGCCGCTGAGGCCCCCGCCGCCGCCGCGGCGGCCGATGCCTCAGGCCGCCTTCAGTCCAACCACACCGCTGACCCCCTGCCCACCGTTCAGATCAACGGCGTGGTGTGGGACCAGCTCATCGTCGGTGACACCGTCTACGTCGTCGGCTCCTTCACCCAGGCCCGCCCGGCAGGGTCCCCCGCCGGGACCAATGAGACGCCCCGGGCCAACATCCTGGCCTACAAACTGAGCACCGGCGAGCTCATCAAGGAATTCGCCCACGAGCTCAACGGCGCCGGGCGCACGCTCGCCGTGTCCGAGGACAAGCAGACCCTCTACGTCGGCGGTGACTTCAACAAGGTCAACGAGGAGTTCCACAGCGGCCTGGCCGCCTTCGACATCTCCACGTCCGCCGGCAAGCTCATCTCCACCTTCCGCCCCCAGTTCCACACCACCGTGCGGGCCATCGGCGTGCACGGGGACACGGTCTACGCCGGCGGCGCCTTCAAGCACGTCAACGGCGTCCAGCGCTCCAAGGCGGCAGCCGTGAACGCTAAGACCGGTGAGACCCTCTCCTGGGCGCCTAAGGCCGAGGGCAACAACGCCCAGGTCTGGTCCCTGCAGGTCTCGCCCGATGGCACCAAGGTGGCCCTCGGCGGCTCCTTCACCACCCTCAACGGCTCCAGCAACCCCGGCTACGGCCTGGCCCTCGTCTCCGCCTCCGATGGCACCGTGCTGTCCACCCCCATCAACTCCGAGGTCCGCAACGGCGGTGTCTACGGCGCCATCACCGACCTCAAGACCGACGGCACCAGCCTGTACGGGGTCGGCTACTCCTTCTCCGTGCGCAACGCCAACCTGGAGGGGGCCTTCAAGGCCGACTGGAACGGCAACATGACCTGGGTGGAGCCCTGCCACGGTGACTCCTACGCCATTTACCCCGCGAAGGACCAGGTCTACGTCGCCAGCCACGCGCACTCCTGCGAGACCATCGGCGGATGGGGAGACACCTACTACAGGGACGAGAACAACACCACCCGCCAGCGCCAGTACCGCCTCACCTCCTTCACCGCCAACGGCGAGGTGACCGTCGGCCGCAAGGGCACTGACGGCTACAAGGACTGGTCGGGCCACACCTCCCCCTCCATCGTTGACTGGTTCCCGGAGCTCTCCGCCGGCAAGTACACCGGCCAGGGGCAGGGGGCCTGGGACGTCACCGGCAACGACGAGTACATCGTCGCCGGGGGCGAGTTCCTCGCCGTCGACGGCAAGGCCCAGCAGGGACTCGTCCGCTTCCCCAAGCGCGGCGCCAGCAAGAGCCACGCCCCCGAGGGGAAGGGTGCCGACCTCGCCCCGTATGTCAGCAGTCCCGCTGACGGGGTCGTCGACGTCACTTTCTCCCCCACCTGGGATCGCGACGACTCCACCCTGACCTACTCGCTCTACCGCGATGGTGGCCAGACGCCCGTGAGCACGCTGCCGGTCTCGGACCGCTTCTGGAACCGGGAGTTCCGCAAGACCCTGCGCGACAACCGCGCCCCCGCGGGTGAGCACACGTACACGGTCGTCGTCTCCGACGCGGGCGGCAACACCCTGACCAGCGAGGCGAAGAAGGTCACCGTCGCCAAGGCGGCTGACTTCAGTGAGCTCGACGGCCTTGACACCGGCGCCGTCGACCTGGGCGCCAAGCACCTGTGGACCTTCGAGGAGGAGGCCGGGACCACCTTCAAGGACATCCTCGGCGGCGCCCACATGACCGGCACTGCGGGCGTGAAGGCCGGCCAGGAGGGCTCTCGGGGCAGTTCCAAGGCCCTGGGCGTCGGCGGGAACGGCGGCACCGCCGTCTCCTCGGGCACCGACGGCCATGTCCAGACCTTCAGCATTGAGAGCTGGGTGAAGACGGACTCCAAGAATGGCGGTGCCATCGTCAGTTATGAGAAGAATGGTGACCGTGACCGCCTGCTCTACATGACCCCCGATGGCGCCATCCACTTCGGTGTCTATCCCCGTGAGACCAAGGTCGTGTCCTCGAAGGCAGGCTTCAACGACGGTAAGTGGCACCACGTCGTCGCCACCCTGGGGGCCGACGGGCAGAACCTCTACGTCGACGGCAAGCCCGTCGCCTCCGACAAGACGGTGATCAAAGCGCAGGAATTCAACGGCTCCTGGCGCCTCGGCACGGGCTCCCTCAAGGGCTGGCCCCAGGTGAGCGAGAACACCCCCAGCACGCTCGACGCGACCATCGACTCCACCGCGATCTACCACTCCCAGCTGACCGCTGATCAGATCGCCCGGCGCCAGGGCCAGGCTGGCAACGTGGGGCCCCGCGCCGTGCTGCGTCCTCATGTCGCCGGCATGGCCGTGACCGCTGACGGCAGCGAGTCGGTGGACCCCGACGGCAACATCGAGTCCTACGAGTGGGACTTCGGCGATGGGACCACCGCCACCGGTGCCAACGCCAACCACACCTACGCCGAGGCCGGCACGTACACGGTCACGCTGACGGTCACCGACAACGCCGGTGCCCGCAAGTCCACCACCCAGTCCATCACCGTCACCGACGTCCCGCAGGGCGAAGGCATCATGGCCCAGGCAGCCTTCAAGAAGGCTCAGGAGAAGGGCTGGCCCGACTCAAGCCTGGGCGGCGCCTGGAAGCTCTCCTCGCCGGGGCGCTTCGCCACGGCCGACGGCGTCGGCTCCATCGCCCTGAACAAGGCGGGCTGGATGTCCACGGCCATGCTGCCGAAGATCTCCTCGGAGTCCACGCAGGTCTCCTCGGCCTTCTCCCTCTCCGAGGTTCCCACCGGTGGCGGCGTGTACGCCTCCTTCCTGCCCCGCTCCACCGCCTCGGGCGCCTACGGCACGAAGATCCACGTCAAGTCCACTGGCGAGGTGCTCGTGTTCCTCACCTCGCAGGTCGGCGGGACTGAGAAGGTCCTCGCCCAGACCCAGCTGCCGGGCACCTGGACCGTGGGCAAGAACATCAACGTGAAGACCTCCGCCGTTGGCAAGGGCACCACCAACCTGTCCGCCACCGTCTGGCTCGACGGCCAGGAGGAGCCCTCCGCGCCCACCCTGACCGCCTCGGATTCCACCGAGGAGATCCAGGGCGCCGGCTCGGTCCTCATGTCCGGGTATCTCTCCGGCTCGGCGACCTCGCTGACCAACAAGATGCTAGTCTCCACTTTCCAGGCCCGTACCGCCTGATAGTGACCGCGAACCGGCACTGACATCGGCCGGCGGCGTCGATCCCCTCGTCGCCGCCGGCCGATGCTCCCCACCCGTTCCCAACAATCCCACGGAAGTCACCATGTCACCTCGGACAAGCGCCCGTACCCTCCAGGCCTCCGCCCTCGTCCTGTCGGCAGCGATCCTCGTCGGCTGCTCGAACGGCTCCTCGTCGACCGACGCCGCGGCCACCGAGTCGGTGCCGCCGGTCACCACGACCGAGACGGCCGGAGCCACCACCGCGCCCACCCCGGTGGCACCCGCCTCTGACGGGGCCGCGCCGAGTGCTCAGGCCACCGATCCCGAGGGCCTCCTGCCCGGCCAGGCCGGCTACAGGGGGGCTTCCGCCCCGGCCGTCGCCCTGAACGAGTCTTCCTCCACCGGGGACGCGACCGTCAAGGTCACCTCCGTCGAGGCCATCGAGGTCTCCGGTGACTCCCTCGCCCCCGGCGAGATCGCCGGGCCCGCGCTCCAGGTCACTATCTCGGTCACGGCCGGCTCCCAGGACGTCGACCTGTCCGGCGCCTCGGCAACCCTCACCTACGGCGAGGACGCGACCCCGGCCTCCCCGCTCAGGGACGCCGAAGGCACTGAGCTTCCCAGCAGCGTCGCCGCGGGGGAGACCGTCACCGGGTCCTTCCGCTTCTCCGTGCCCGCTGACGCGCGCGACAAGGTGACCGTCTCCGTCACCGTCGTCCCGGGCCAGCCCGCCGTCGTCTTCCAGGGCTCCGCGGCCTGAGCGGTCCCACCCCGCCTGACCTGCGCCCCTGCGCGGTGGCGGCGAGCGCGTAGTAGCCTCATGGCGCCCCTTGACGGGCGGCGCCGCGGGAAGAGAGGAGGGGCCGATCATGCAGATGCTCCTACTCGGGGCCATCGTCCTCCTGTCCTACCCGGTCATCGCGATGA
Organism: Actinomyces sp. zg296; assembly: GCF_009829695.1. Classification (NCBI taxonomy): domain Bacteria; kingdom Bacillati; phylum Actinomycetota; class Actinomycetes; order Actinomycetales; family Actinomycetaceae; genus Actinomyces; species Actinomyces sp. zg296. Next base: position 387,141 of record NZ_VWPG01000003.1, on the reverse strand, counting down.
CCCTGTGGACGGTTCGGCGCAAGCCGATCGTCGGCGCGGTCCTCATCGCGGGCTCACTGGCCCTCATGGGCATCTGGATGACCGTCAACGTCGGCCTGTTCATCCCGCCCGCGGCCGGGGTCTGCATGCTCGTGTGCCTGGCGCTGGCCTCCGACTTCTCCTGGCGCCTCACCCCGGGCGACATCCTCATCTGCGCCGGCTTCGCCCTCGTGGCGATCTCGCTGGCGGCCGGGGCGTCCCTCAACACGGTCCTGGGCGAGCTCATCCTCGACGCCGCACCCGCCTACCTCGCCGGGCGCATGCTGGTGGAGAGGATCGGGCTGAGAGACTTCGCCACCGCCGTGGCCGCCATATGGCTGATCGCCGCCGCGCTCGGATACTTCGAGGCGATCACCCGCATCAATCCCTTCGTGCTCATCGAGTTCCCCACCCGCGCCTACGCCGACTGGGCGAGCATCCAAATCCGCGCCGGCCTGCCCCGCATCGAAGGGGCCTTCGGCCACTCGATCGTCTTCGGCGTGTCCATGGCGGCGGGCATCCCCATGGTGGCCATCGCCCGCTGGCCCTCGTGGGCGAGGATCGCCGGGATGATGGCGCTGGTCGGCGTGACTCTGCCCTCCCTGTCACGCGCGGGCATCATCGGCGCCGTCATCGCCCTCGTCCTCTCCCTGACCATCATGCGCACCGATATCACGCCCTCGTGGCGCTCGGCCACCCTCATCGCGCTGGGAGCCGGGATATTCATCGCCACCCCCGTGCTGCTGGACGTTTTCGCCCAGGCCGGCGATGAGCAGGAGGGCAGCGCGGAGTACCGGGGGCAACTGCTCATTCTGGTCAAACGACTGGTGCTCATTGGTGCCTCGCCCGCCCGCGTCGTCCGCAACGGCACGGTGTACTGGGAGGGGTTCCGCTCCATCGACGACCAGGTGCTCCTGGCCGCCCTCCGCTACGGCTGGGCGCCCGTCATCCCCTTCCTCATCGGCGCGCTCTACGTGGTCCTGCGCGTGATGGGAGGCCGTGGCAACGCTGCCCAGGTCGCCATCGCCTCCATGATCCCGGCCTTCGTGTCCGTCGCCTTCATCACCCAGCTGTCCACCGTGGTCTGGGTGATCGCGGGGGCCAGTGTCGCCGCCAGCGCCGCCGAGCGCGAGGGGAGGGACGACGCCGCCGGGCTACCCAGCCGGCGCCCGGGCCCCGGCCAGACCGACGCCGGCCACCGCGCCCAGGCCCCGCCCGGCGCCGTGCCCAGTGGCGCCGTCGCCGGGCCTGAAGGACTGATGATGTCATCAGCCGACCTCGCCCGCTTTCGCCTGTCGCCGCGCCCAGAATCGAGATAGGCGCGCGGCGGCGCCCCGCGCTGATGGCCAGCGGGCGGGCGCCCACCCGCGCCCCGCGCTCGGCCCCTGTCCGCGGCGCCTCTAGACTCGGCGCGTGCGACTGACCGCCCTCCTGCCCCCGCTCCTGGCCGACCCCGCGATCGCCGAGCTCGTCCGCGACGCCGCCGCGACCCGGCGAGGCGAGAACAGCGCCGTCGTCGCCCCCGGGGCGCGGCCCGCGATCCTCGCCGCCATGGCGATGGGGGAGCGCGGCGTCGCTCGCGCCGTTGGGGAGGAGCCCGGCGCCGCCGCGGGCGAGGGGGCGCCACTGCTCGTCATCACCGCCACCGGCCGCGACGCCGAGGATCTCGCTGCCGCCCTCGCCTGCTACCTGCCGCCCACCGACATCGCCGTCCTCCCCGCCTGGGAGACCCTGCCCCACGAGCGCCTCTCGCCGCGGGCCGACACCGTGGCCACCAGACTCTCGGTCCTACGCCGTCTCGCCCACCCCCGCCAAGAGCCCGCGAGCGCCGACGGCCCCATCCGCGTCCTGGTCGTCCCCATCCGCGCTCTGCTCGCTCCCGTCATCGACGGCCTGGGGGAGATCGAGCCCATCCGGCTCGCCCCCGGCCCCAGCCAGGGCCTGGAGGCCATCGCTGCCCGACTGGCCGACGCCGCCTACACGCGGGTCGACATGGTGGAGTCGCGCGGCGAGTTCGCCGTGCGCGGCGGCATCCTCGACGTCTTCCCCCCCACGCTGCCGCGCCCCGTGCGCGTCGACTTCTTCGGTGACGACATCGAATCCGTCTCCTCCTTCGCCGTGGCCGACCAGCGCACAGTGGAGGAGCTAGACGGCGCCACTCTCCACCCCTGCCGCGAGCTCCTCCTCACCGACGCCGTGCGCGAGCGCGCCCGGGCACTGACCGGGGCGATCCCGGGAGCCGCCGACATGCTCGGCAAGATCGCCGAGGGCATCCCCTGCGAGGGCATGGAATCCCTCGCCCCCGTGCTCGCCCCCCGCATGGTGCCCGTCCTCGACCTCGTCGGGGAACGGCTCGTCGTCGCCCTGGAGCCCGAGCGCATCCGCAAGCGTGCCGAGGACCTCGTGGCCACCACCTCCGAGTTCCTCGCCGCCGCCTGGACCTCCGCCGCCTCCGGCGGGACCGTCCCCGTGGACCTGTCCGCCGCCGCCTTCGCGAGCCTCAGCGAGGCCCGGGCGCTGGCCCTGTCCACCAATTTGGGCTGGTGGGCGCTCACCTCCCTGGCCTCCTCCCCGGATGCCACGGCGCTGGCGCTGCGCGACCCCGCCGGCTACAGGGGCCGTCTCGACGAGGCCGTCACCGACCTCGGCCGCATGGCCCGGGAGGGCTGGGGTGTCGTCGTGGCCACCGACGGGCCCGGGCCCGGCCGCCGCATGGCCCAGCTGCTCGCCGACGGCGATGTGCCCGCCCGCATCGTCACCCAGCTCGACGAGCCCGCCGACCTCGGGTGGTCGCCCGGCGATGTGCCGCAGGGCGACGGCGTCGTGCGCATCACCCAGGCCTCCGCCGGCCACGGCTTCGTCGCCGAGGGGCCGCGCCTCGCCCTCATCGCCGAGTCGGACCTCACCGGGCGCGCCACCACCGGCCCACGCAGCCCCAAGGCCCTGCCCGCCCGCCGCTCCCGCGCCTCCGTCGATCCCCTGTCCCTCCACCCCGGCGACCTCGTCGTCCACGCCCAGCACGGCGTCGGGCGATTCATCGAGCTCAAGCGCCGCGCCGTCGGCACCGGCAAGAGCGCCGCCACCCGTGAGTACCTCGTCATCGAGTACGCGCCCTCCAAGCGCGGCCAGCCCGGCGACCGGCTCATGGTCCCCACCGACTCCCTCGATCAGGTCACCAAGTACGTCGGCGGGGACGCGCCGGCCCTGAACAAGATGGGCGGCGCCGACTGGGCCAAGACCAAGTCCAAGGCGCGCAAGGCGGTCCGCGAGATCGCCGGCGAACTCGTGCGCCTCTACGCCGCCCGCGCCGCCGCCGCGGGGCACGCCTTTGGCCCCGACACGCCCTGGCAGGCCGAGCTCGAGGAGGCCTTCCCCTACACCGAGACCCCCGACCAGTTGGCCACCATCGACGACGTCAAGGCCGACATGGAGAAGCCCCAGCCCATGGACCGCCTCATCATGGGCGACGTCGGCTACGGCAAGACCGAGGTCGCCGTGCGCGCCGCCTTCAAGGCCGTCGCCGACGGCAAGCAGGTCGCGGTCCTGGCCCCCACGACCCTGCTGGTCAGTCAGCACGCGGAGACCTTCACCGAGCGCTACGCGGGCTTCCCCGTGCGCGTCGCCCAGCTCTCCCGCTTCCAATCCGATGCCGAATCCGCCCAGGTCCTGGCTGGGCTCGCCGACGGCTCTATCGACGTCGTCGTCGGCACCCACCGCCTCATCACCGGGCAGGTGCGCTTCAAGGACCTCGGCCTGCTCATCATCGACGAGGAGCAGCGCTTCGGCGTCGAGCACAAGGAGGCCCTCAAGGCGCTGCGCACCGACGTCGACGTCCTGGCCATGTCAGCCACCCCCATCCCCCGCACCCTGGAGATGGCGGTCACCGGCATTCGTGAGATGTCCACCCTGGCCACCCCGCCCGAGGATCGCCACCCCATCCTCACCTACGTGGGGGCATGGGAGACCAAGCAGGTCGGCGCCGCCATCCGCCGCGAGCTCCTGCGCGACGGGCAGGTCTTCCTCGTCCACAACCGCGTCTCCGACATCGATCGCGTCGCTGCCCAGATCGCCGAGCTCGTTCCCGAGGCGCGCGTGGCCACGGCCCACGGGCAGATGAGCGAGGCGCGGCTTGAGGCCGTCATCGACCGCTTCTGGCACAAGGAGATCGACGTCCTGGTGTGCACCACCATCGTCGAGACCGGCCTGGACGTGTCCAACGCCAACACCCTCATCGTCGATCGCGCCGACCGCCTCGGCCTATCCCAGCTCCACCAGTTGCGCGGGCGCGTGGGGCGGGGGCGCGAGCGCGCCTACGCGTACTTCCTCTACCCCGCGGACAAGCCCCTGACCGAGACCGCCCTGGAGCGCCTGCGCACCATCGCCACCAACACCGACCTCGGCGCCGGCATGCGGGTGGCCATGAAGGACCTGGAGATCCGCGGCGCCGGGAATCTGCTGGGCGGGGAGCAGTCCGGCCACATCGCCGGGGTCGGCTTCGACCTATACGTGCGTATGGTCTCCGACGCCGTCGCCGCCTACAAGCGCTCCCTGGGGATGGGGGAGCGGGCCGGGGCCGCGGACGAGGGCGAGGACGAGGCCGAGCTGCGCATCGAGCTGCCCGTGGACGCCACCATCCCCGAGGACTACGTGCCCCACGAGCGCCTGCGCTTGGAGGCCTACACGAAGTTCGCCGCCGCACGCAGTGATGAGCAGGTGGCCGACGTGCTGGACGAGGTCGCCGATCGCTACGGGCCCGTGCCCGATCCGGTGACGCGCCTGGCCGCGCTGGCCCGGCTGCGCGCGCTCGCGGCCGGTCTCGGCGTGCGCGAGATCGTGGCCCAGGGCAAGTCCATCCGCTTCGCGCCCGTGGAGCTGCCCGAATCTGGCCGGATGAGGCTCACCCGCCTCTACCCGGGCACGACGATCAAGCCCGCCACCCGCACCATCGTGGTGCCCGCGCCGGGGGCGGCGCGCATGGGCGGCGGGCCGATTGAGGGGGAGGCTCTCCTGCGCTGGGCCGAGGTGCTGCTGCGCGCCGTCGTGGCTGGCGACGCCGACTATGAGGCCGAGGCCACCGCCTACCGCCGTCGCCGCTGATCGAGCCGGGGCCCGGCCGGTGTGGGGGGGTGGGGGGTGCGGGTGGCGCCGAGTGGTGCGTTTGGCCCCGAGTGGTGCGAGTTTCACCGACTGGTGCGGGTAGGACGCTCCACTCGGTGTGGATGGCACCGGTCGGTGCAGACGGTGCGACTCGGTGTGGGTGGCGACGCTCGGTGGAATTGGTGTGCTTGGCGCCGAGTGGTGCGCTTAGCCCCGAGTGGTGCGAGTTTCACCGACTGGTGCGGGCAGGACGCTCCGCTCGGTGCGGATGGCTCCGGTCGGTGTGGGTGGCACCGGTCGGTGTGGATGGTGCCAGTCGGTGGAATTGGTGCGCCTGACGCCGAGTGGTGCGCTTGGCCCTGAGTGGTGCGAGTTTCACCGACTGGTGCGGGCAGGACGCTCCACTCGGTGTGGATGGCACCGGTCGGTGGAATTGGTGCGCCTGACGCCGAGTGGTGCGCTTAGCCCTGAGTGGTGCGAGTTTCACCGACTGGTGCGGGCAGGACGCTCCACTCGGTGTGGATGGCGCCAGTCGGTGCAGATGGCTCCGGTCGGTGTGGGTGGCGACGCTCGGTGGAATTGGTGCGGGTGGCGCGGGGTGGCGCCGAGTGGTGCGCTTGGCCCTGAGTGGTGCGCTTGGCCCTGAGTGGTGCGAGTTTCACCGACTGGTGCGGGCAGGACGCTCCACTCGGTGCAGATGGCACCGGTCGGTGTGGATGGCGACGCTCGGTGGAATTGGTGCGGGTGGCGCGCCTGGCGCCGAGTGGTGCGCTTGGCCCTGAGTGGTGCGAGTTTCACCGACTGGTGCGGGCAGGACGCTCCGCTCGGTGTGGATGGCGCCAGTCGGTGCAGACGGCTCCACTCGGGGATACGATGACTTGGTGACTCGCCGTGAGAACAGGAGAAGCACCGTGACCACTCCCCGGATCGCCTCCCGCGCGCCCCGATTGCTCACCGCCGCCGCGGCCCTCCTGCTCGGCGCCTCAGCCCTGGGGGCCTGCTCCGCCCAGCCCGGCATCGCCGCCACCTCCTCCTACACGGGGCTCGACGGCGCCACGCACTCGACGACGATCACGGAGAAGGACCTGCAGAGGGCCGCCAAAGATCTCAAGCCGCTGAACTGGCCCGTCGCCAAGACGCTCACGCTCCTGGTCTCGGCCGACCTCATCGAGGAGGTCAGCGCGGCCCAGGGGCTCACCGTGAGCGACGAGCAGATCGACCTCCTGCTCAACGACCAGGTCGGCAAGGGCGAGTACTCCGCCCAGGCGCGGCGGGCGATGCGCGCCACCTACCTGTACGGCGTCATCTCCAAGCCCGACCAGGGCGGCATCGACGCCTCGCGGGCCGCGCAGGCGTTGAGCGACATCAAGCGGATCAACAACGCCGCGGATCTCGAGGTCTCCCCGCGCTACTCAAGCGCCCGCCCCTGGATCCTCGACCCCTCCGTGGCAGAGCCCGGTTCACCGGAGCCCGGCGCGCGGAAGCCGGGCGCGCGCTGACCCAGTCCGCGTTCGCGCCTCGCGGCTGACTCCGCGCGCTGACCCGGCCTGTGTTGGCGCCTGGCGGCTGGCTCCGGGCGCGCGCTGACCCGGCCCGCGTTCTCGCCTGGCGCCCGGCTCCGGGCGCGGCCTGCGTTCTCGCCCGGCGTGAACGGCGCCCATCCGAGGACCATGGCCCTCGTGGGGATCCGCCCGTCCCGGTAGGCTTGGGCTCGCATCCGGATCACCCCGATCGGTTCACACGACAAAGGAGCACCAAGTGGCCCTCATCGAGAACGTTCACGCCCGCGAGATCCTCGACTCCCGTGGCAACCCGACCCTCGAGGTCGAGATCCTCCTGGAGGACGGCTCCTTCGCCCGCGCCGCCGTCCCCTCGGGCGCCTCCACCGGCGCCTTCGAGGCCGTCGAGCTGCGCGACGGCGACAAGGGCCGTTACCTCGGCAAGGGCGTCGAGAAGGCCGTCGCCAATGTCAACGAGACCATCGCCCCCGAGATCATCGGCTACGACGCCGCCGACCAGCGCGGCCTCGACCAGCTCATGATCGACCTGGATGGCACCCCCAACAAGGGCAAGCTCGGCGCCAACGCCATCCTCGGCGTCTCCCTGGCCGCCGCCGCCGCCTCCGCCGACTCCGCCGGCCTCGAGCTCTTCCAGTACGTCGGCGGCCCGAACGCCCACGTCCTGCCCGTCCCGATGATGAACATCCTCAACGGCGGCTCCCACGCCGACTCCAACGTGGACATCCAGGAGTTCATGATCGCCCCCATCGGCGCCAAGACCTTCCGCGAGGCCCTGCGCATGGGCGCCGAGGTCTACCACTCCCTCAAGGCCGTCGTGAAGGGCCGCGGCCTGTCCACCGGCCTGGGCGACGAGGGCGGCTTCGCCCCCAACCTCGACTCCAACCGCGAGGCCCTCGAGCTCATCGTCGAGGCCATTGAGAAGGCCGGCTACAAGCCCGGCGCCGACGTCGCCCTGGCCATGGACGTCGCCTCCACCGAGTTCTTCGACGAGAAGACCAAGACCTACCAGTTCGAGGGCGAGGCCCGCGACAACGCCTTCATGGTCGACTACTACGAGAAGCTCATCACCGACTTCCCGATCGTCTCCATCGAGGACCCGCTGAGCGAGGACGAGTGGGAGGACTGGAAGGCCCTGACCGACAAGATCGGTGACCGTGTCCAGCTCGTCGGCGACGACTTCTTCGTCACCAACCCCGAGCGCCTGGCCAAGGGCATCGAGCTCGGCGCCGCCAACGCCCTGCTGGTCAAGGTCAACCAGATCGGCTCCCTCACCGAGACCCTTGAGGCCGTCGAGATGGCCCACCGCGCCGGCTACAAGTCGATGACCTCCCACCGCTCCGGTGAGACCGAGGACGTCACCATCGCCGACCTCGCCGTGGCCACCAACTCCGGCCAGATCAAGACCGGCGCCCCGGCCCGCGGCGAGCGCATCAACAAGTACAACCAGCTCCTGCGCATCGAGGAGTCCCTGGGTGAGGCCGCCGTCTACGCCGGCGCCTCCGCCTTCCCGCGCTTCAAGGCCTGATCCCGGGGCCGGGCGCGGTGCCCGGCCTGGGATCATGACGATCTGAAGCCCCCGCCTCGCGCGGGCCAGCGACCGTTGGCCCGCGCGAGGCCTTTTCGATCCGCGGTCCCGTAGGCCCCGTTTCGATCCGGGGCCCCGTGCGCCTTCCGCGCCCATGGCCCGTGCCACTCCCGGGTGCGCCGGCTTGGAGGAGGCCCGGCCCTGCGGCAGGATCGCCCCATGAGCCCGCGCCGCCCGACCCCCGCCCGTCCCAGGGCCCGCTCCGAGGCGCGCCCCGCCCCGCGCACGACCGTCCGCAGCATCGGGCCCGGGCGCCTCACCGAGACCGGCGACGCCGTTCGTCCCCGCCGCGTTGAACGGCCTGAGCGCCCCGACCACCCAGAAGGGCCCAGCACGACGCCCGACCGCGGCTCAGCCCGGGCCGCCGCCGAGCCGGTGCCGACCCCCATGGTCCTGCGCCTTGGCGGCCCGAAGGGGCTCGCCCTACCCGCCCGCCTGCTCGTGCTCGCGACCGTGCTCGTCGTCGCGCTCGTCGTCGTCCTACCCACCCTCAACCACTACCTGGCGCAGCGCGCCCGGTACGACGCCGTCACCCAGAAGATCGACGCCGCCAGGGTCACCGCCACCGCCCTCGAGCAGGAGGCGGCCCGGTGGCAGGACGAGGCCTACGTGCGCTCCCAGGCGCGCGAGCGCCTCTCCTACGTGATGCCGGGGGAGAGGAGCTACGTCGTCGTCGGCGCCAACGAGGCGCAGGCGCGGGCCGATGCCGATGCGCGGGCCGCCGCCAAGGAGGAGACCCGCGCCCCCTGGTACGACGCCCTCACGGAGTCCGCCGCCGTTGCCGGTGGTGCGGCGCCGCCGGCCGCGGGCCCCTCCGCGAGCCCGAGCGCCTCCCCCGCGGCGCCCGCTACCCCGGAGGCCACGAGATGAGCGCGGAACAGACAGGCCGGAGCGCGCAGGCCCAGTCGAAGCAGAGCACGACGGCGGGCGAGAACCCCGCGCCCCCATCCCCACCGTCGGTATCCCAGGCCGATCTCGACGCCCTGGCCGAGCAGCTCGGGCGCGTGCCCCGCGGCGTCGTCTCCATCGCGGCGCGCTGCGTGTGCGGCCGCCCCACCGTCGTGCGCACGGCGCCCCGCCTCCCTGACGGCTCGCCCTTCCCCACCAGCTACTACCTCACGCACCCCGCCGCCGTGCGTGGCTGCTCCACCCTCGAGGCCGAGCACCTCATGGAGGACCTCAACGCCCGCCTCGGTCGGGACGAGGCTCTCGCCGACGCCTACCGGCGCGCCCACGGGCACTACCTGGCCGCCCGCGCCGAACTCGGCTCCCCCCACGAGATCGAGGGAGTGAGCGCCGGCGGCATGCCCACCCGCGTCAAATGCCTCCACGCCCTCCTCGGGCACGCCCTGGCCGCCGGCCCGGGCATCAACCCGATCGGCGACCTCACCCTGGAGGCCCTGCGCGAGCGCGGCCTGTGGGACGATCGCCGCTGCAGCTGCTGACACTGCCAACCCCGTCCGGAGGACCCATGGCGCCCACCCGCGTCGCCGCGATCGACTGCGGCACCAACACGATCCGCCTGCTCATCGCCGACGCCCACCCCGACGGCGGACCCACCGGCTGGCACCTGGAGCGGGTCCAACGGCGCTCCACGATCGTGCGCCTCGGCCAGGGCGTGGACAGGACCGGCCGCCTCGATGAGGGGGCCCTCGAACGCGCCCTGGATGTCGTGACCGACTATGCCGAGCGCATCCGGGCCACCGGCGCTCGCAGCACGCGCTTCGTCGCCACCTCCGCCACGAGGGACGCGAGCAACCGGGACGTCTTCGTCAATGGCGTCCGCCAGCGCCTCGGCATCGAGCCCGAGGTGGTCTCCGGCCAGGAGGAGGCCCGCCTGTCCTTCGCCGGCTCGCTCCTGGGCGCACGGGGCGGGGCGCGGCGCCTCGTCGTCGACCTCGGCGGCGGCTCCACCGAGCTGGTCCTCGGCGCGCGGGCGCCCGAGGCGGCGATCTCCCTGGACACCGGCTCCGTGCGCGTGACCGAGCGCTACCTCGCCGACGGCGTCACCAGCGCGGCCGAGGCCGCCGCCCGGGCGCATGTGCGCGACCTCCTCGACCGCGCCGAGGAGGTCATGGACCTGGGCGCCACCGAGGAGCTCGTGGGCCTGGCCGGCACGATCACCACGATCACCGCCCACGCCCTGAGTCTGGCCGACTTCGAGCCCGACTCCATCCACGGCTCCCGCCTGCCACTGGGCACCGTGCTGGCCTCCTGCGAGGCGATCCTTCGCTCGACGGCGGCCGAGCGCGAGTCCTGGGACTACCTGCGCCCAGGGCGGCGCGACGTCATCGCCGCGGGGGCCCTCGTGTGGTCCGAGGTCATCGGCCGGGTCGCCGAGCGCACGGGTGAGGCCGGGCGCCCCCTGGAGTCCGCGGTCACCTCGCTCACCGACATCCTCGACGGCATCGCCCTGTCCCTGGCCGATCGAGCGGACCAGCGCCGTGACTGAGGCTCCCGCGCCGGGGGGAGGCCGGACCCCGCCGCCCGGCTCGCCGCTCTGCTCGCGCCCCGCGAGGATCGGGGCCGCCGAGCTCGGCGGGGAGCGCGTGGTCATCGCCGTGGCCACGACGGCCGACACCATCGACGGCACGAGCGGCGCCGGTGGCACCGGGGGCTCAGGCTCCGCGCTCGCCCAGGCGCTCGCGGCCGCGGCCGGGGGAGCGGATCTCGTGGAGCTCCGGCTCGACCTGCTCTCACCGCCGCGGGCAGCCAGCCCGCAGGACCAGGCCGCCTTCTGGCATGAGGCCATCCTCTTAGTTGCCGCGGCCCTGGCCCCCACCGGCACGCCTCTGCTCGCAACCGTGCGCAGCCGGCGCGAGGGCGGTGGCGCGGCCATGGATCCGCGCGAGCAGGCTGAGGCCCTGGAAGCGCTCATCGATCTCCAGGCCGAGCATCGTGCCGGGCGCGCGATCGCTGACGCGCTCGACATTGAGCTGTCCACCGGCGCCCTGCCCGCCCTGACCGAGCGAGCCCACCAGGAGGGGATCGCCGTCGTCGCCTCAAACCACGACTTCACCGCTACCCCGCCGGACGGGGAGATGCTGGACAGGTTGGAGCGGATGGAGGCCGGCGGCGCCGATTGCGCGAAGATCGCCGTCATGCCGCGCAGCGAGGAGGACGTCGACCGCGCGCTCCAGGTGGCGGCGCGGGCCCGGGCCTCCCTCAGCATCCCGGTGGCGGTCATCTCCATGGGGGAGCGGGGGCGGCGCAGTCGCCTGGAGGGCTGGCGCTACGGCTCCGCCCTCACCTTCGCCACCCTCAGCGCCGATCCCGCCGCGGCCTCCGCCCCTGGCCAGCCCACCATCGCCGCCCTCCTCCCCCTCTCCCACCGAGACCGGTCGAAAACAAGAGCGAAACCGGGCGGTTTTCCACAGACCGACGGATGCTGAGCCCCGTCCCCAGACTCCCGGGGTGGCCCGCCTCACCGCCTCCCGCCTGGCCCGCGCGCGGCGCCGTGCCGTACTGTTGGCCCGAAACCCCGGCGAGGGACACGCGCGAGCGCGTGCATCCGTGATCGACGTGGTGGCACCGGAGCGTGTCGCGCGTCGTCGCGCCGGACCACCGACGCGCGGGGCGCGCCCCGCCCTCCCCAGGAGACCCAGATGTCCAACGCCATCACCCTCAAGGCCACCGTCCGCACCGGCTCCGGCAAGGGCGCCGCCCGCCAGGCCCGCCGCGATGGCCGGTGCCCCGCCGTCATCTACGGCCACGGCTCCGAGCCCCGCCACATCCTTCTCGAGGAGCACGCCACTCGCCTCGCTCTGCGCGGCAACGAGAACGCCCTGATCAACATCGACCTGGAGGGCGAGGACCTGCTCGCCATCGCCAAGGACATCCAGCGCCACCCCATCCGCCCCGGCGTGCAGCACGTCGACTTCCTCCTGGTCAACCGCAACGAGCGCGTCGACGTCGAGGTCCCGGTCAACGTCATCGGCACCCCCGCCCCCGGCACCATTCACATGATCGAGCTCGACCACGTTGAGGTCACCGCGCCGGCCGTCGCCATCCCCGAGGCCATCGACGTCGACATCACCGGCGTCGAGGGCGGCACCATCATCACCGTGGCCGACCTGGCGCTGCCCAAGGACGTCCAGGCGATCTCCGACGCCGAGCTCGCCGTCGTCAACGTGACGATCCCGACGGCCCGCGATGCGGGCGACGCCGCCGGGGATGAGGCCGGCTCCGAGGCCGCCCCGGCCGCCGAGTGACGCGCACGCGCGGCTGATCACCCATGAGTGACCCCTGGCTCATCGTCGGGCTGGGGAATCCCGAGGCCCGGTACGCCCACAACCGCCACAACATCGGTCATATGGTGATCGACGCACTGGCGGGGCGGACCGGGTCTCGGCTCTCCCGCCACAAGGCCCGCGCCCGCGTCGCTGAGGCCCGCCTCGGCCTCCTGCCCGGCGGCGCGCCCGGGCCGCGCGTCATCCTCGCCCGCCCGGAGGCCTTCATGAACGTCTCCGGCGGCCCGGTCAAGGCCCTCGCGCGGTTCTACGGCGTCGACCCCGCCGCGCGCCTGCTCGTCATCCACGACGAGCTCGACATCAGCCCCCATGAGATGCGGCTCAAGCGGGGCGGCGGCGAGGGCGGGCACAACGGGTTGCGGTCGATCTCCCAGGCCCTGGGCACGCGCGACTACGCCCGCCTGCGCGTGGGCATCGGCCGGCCGCCCGGCCGCCAGGACCCGGCCGACTTCGTGCTCTCGGACTTCCCGGCGCGTGAGCGCTCCGACTGGGCGGTCACCTGCGAGGAGGCCGCCGACGCCGTCGAGAGCCTGGTGATCCTCGGTTTCGACGCCGCCCAACTCAGGCTCCACTCCGCCTGAGGGGGAAGGGGAGAGAGCAGCGGGCGGCTTCGAGGCCCGCCGCGGCCCCTGACTCACTCAGGACGTCATGAGCCCCGTCTCATAGGCGACGACGACGGCCTGCACCCGGTCCCGCACGTCCAACTTGGCCAGGATGTTGCCCACATGGGTTTTGACCGTGGTCGCGGAGACGATGAGTTCGTCCGCGATCTCCTGGTTGCTCATGCCCTGGGCCATGAGGATGAGGATCTCCCTCTCGCGGGGGGTCAGCGATGTCAGGCGCGGGTCCTCGGAGTCGGGGGCGCTGACCGAGTTCGGCAGGTCGCCCGCGAACATCTCCAGGATCCGGCGCGTGATACGGGGCGAGACCACCGCCTCCCCGCCGGCCACGGTGCGGATCGCCTCCGCGAGCTCGGTGGGCCGGGTGTCCTTGAGCAGGAACCCCGAGGCCCCCGCCCGCAGGCCCGCGAAGGCATATTCGTCGAGGTCGAAGGTGGTCAGGATGAGGACGCGCGTGCGCGGGCACTCGGCGGTGATCCTCGCGGTGGCCTCGATGCCGTCCATGCCAGGCATGCGCACGTCCATGAGGATGACGTCCGGCTTGAGGGCCCGGGCCTGGGCGACGGCGGCCGCGCCGTCGGCGGCCTCGCCGACGACCTCGATGCCGTCCTCGGCGTCGAGGACCATGCGGAAGCCCATGCGCATGAGGGACTGGTCATCGGCCAGGACCACGCGCACCGTGGCTCCGGAGCCCTCCGGTGATGCCGCCTGGGGCGTGGGGTCGGTCCGCTCTGCCACATCGGCCCCGTTCACATGGGCATCTGCCATGGCGTGGATCCCTCCTGATCCTCCTCATCCCAGCGCAGGACCGCGCGCACGCGCCATCCTGAGGCGTGGGGCCCCGCTTGGACGCTCCCACCATAGACGGCCGCGCGCTCCCTCATGCCGATGAGTCCTTTTCCTGAGCCGTGCATGGGGGTGGTGCCCGGGGCGGCCTCATTGTCCACCGTGAGCACGGCGGTCCCGATGTGCCTTTCGACGTCAACGCTCACCCTGCTCGTGGTGGGAGCGTATCGAAGCACGTTGGTGAGGGACTCCTGGGCGAGGCGGAAGAGGGTCATCTGGAGGCCCCGGTCCTCAGGAAGGTCGCGCCCCCGCCAGGAGTAGGTGATCGGGATTCCCGCGGAGGCGAAGCGGTCGACGAGGATCTGGAGATCCGCCTGCTCGGGGGCCGGTCTCATGGGGACGGCATCGCCGGTAGCGCCGTCCGCGTAGGCCGCGGAGGCGCGCCGCAGGTCGGCGACGGCGGTCGTGGGCTCGCGTGGCGCGACCGTGCCGGGAGGGGCGAACTCGGGGACGGGGAGGTCCTTGATGCGCTTGCCGTCGATGTCGGTCGAGCCGCCCGCCCCGCCGGTGGCGCGGGTCGTGAGGGCGCCGACCTGCGGGTCCTCGCGCAGCACGCCGACGAGCCTGCGCGTGTCGGCCAGGGCGCCGCGGCCCGTCTCCGCCAGTGCCGCGATGGCCTGCCGGGCCATCTCGGGATTCCGGTCGAGCGCGGCCGCCGCGCCGTCGGCCATGGTGACCATGACGGCCAGGGAGTGGGCGACGACGTCGTGCATCTCGCGGGCGATGCGGGAGCGCTCAGCGGAGACCGCCAGGAGGCTCGCCTGCTCCCTCTCCAGGGCGATCCGATTGGACCGCTCGCGCTCACGGGTCAGCCGGGCCCGCTGGGTGTGGATCGTCAGGCCGACCACCACGCCGCCCAGGTTGAAGACCACGAGGACGAAGGAGTTATGCATCATCACGCGCGAGGAGAGGATCTCAACCGGGTCCATCCGATTGATCACCGCGTCGAATCCGGCTTGGCTGATGATGGCGATCAGGGTCGTGATCAGGGCGGCGCCGCAACCGTGGCGCAAGGGAGAGCGGGCGGCGATTGTCCCGAGGATGATCGAGGCCGCCGGCAGCAAGAAGTTGGGGACGATGTCGAGGACGGGGGCCGCGCGGAGGTCGTCGAGCCAGAGGAGCAGCATGCCGATGTGGTGGATCGGCAGCGCCAGGGTCACCAGGGCCCAGGCGAGGCGGGTGGCCCGCCGCCTGAGGAGCAGGCAAGTCAGGCACAGCGCTGAGATGGCGACGGAGAACGGCAGCCACGGCTGAGCGGTGGAGCCAGCGCCGAGGGCCTTGGGGACGATGAGGGCGTTGGGGGTGAGCGTCAGGGCCAGCCCCGCGACCGCCACGGTGATGAGCAGGTCCACCACGATCGGCGGCACGGGCGCCCCGGTGGCGCGCGGGCGCCAGCGCCGGGGGGCTCGTCCCTGGCCGCCCTTGGGGGAGGGGGACTGGGGCGAGGCTTCCGGGACGGCTTCGGGCCCGGTGGAGGCGAGGCCCGCCGCGGCCTCCGGGAGGGCCGCGGCGGGCTCGTTAAGGGGTGTCGCGCTCATCGGGCGGTCATCAGGCGTCGCGCCGGGAGAAGATCACGTAAGCGATGATCATGGGGATGATGAACCAGGCGCAGGCCACGAGGGCGGCCTGCCAGTGGTCGAGGAAGCCACTCCAGGACCGGGCCCGCGAGAAGGGGTCGGTCAGGGCGAGCACGGCGTTGCCCGGGAGGAGCTCGGCCAGATTCTTCGCCCACTCGAACCGCGCCGACAAGAGGCTAAGGGGGATGGTGATGACGAACAGGAGGACGACCGCCAATGAGATCGCCCCAGCGGTGGAGCGGAAAATGAATCCCAGGGCCAGGCTCATCAGTGCGATGGCGGCAAAGCCGAGGCCGGCCCCCCAGATGTAGCCGGCGTACTCGGCGTTGGTCAGGGACACGGCGTGGTCCCCGATGAACGGAGCGGAGATCGCCCAGGCCAGGAGGATGGACACGGCCCCCAGGAGGAAGGAGAAGGCGGCTGTGACCAGGGCTTTGGCCGCTAAAACCTGTGAGCGGTGGGGGATGGCGGTCAGGGTGGAGCGGATCTGGCCGGAGGCGTACTCACCGGTGATGATCAGGGCGGCGAGCACGGCCACGGCGATCTGCCCGAAGGACGTCCCGGCGATGATGGTGTCGGCCGCCTGGGCGGTCAGATCGGATTGCGATGATCTGCCGAAGACGATGGCGATGCCGGCGCCGAAGAGGACGGTGATGATCATGGTGATGGCGGAGGTGACCCAGGTCGAGCGCAGGGTCCGGAGCTTGAGCCATTCCGAGCGCAGGGCGCGGCCGAAGGTCTGCTTGCCGTTGATGCGCTGGGCGCGGGTGGTTCGCCGCGCTGCGCCGGGGGTGCTGGGGGCGGTCATGGGGGTTCTCCTTGGGGTCGGCGGGGTCAGGCCCGGTGGGCGGCGCGCTTGGTGGGCTGGTTGGCCTGGGCGGGGGTGGTGCTGTACTCGGTGGCGCTGCCGGTGAGCTCGAGATAAGCGTCTTCGAGGCTGGCTTTGATGGTGGTCAGCTCGTGCAGGGTGATGCCGTGGGCGGCTGCGAGTTCTCCGACGCGCGCGGCGGGGGCGTCGGTGAGGGTCAGGACGCCGGGCTCGGGGGTTTGGGTGGGGATGTTCTCAGTGGCGAGCAGGGTGGCCAGGTCCGCGGCCTGGGGGGAGGCCACGCGCACGGTGTCGGTGGTGGCCGAGGCGATCACCTCGCTGACGGGGCCGGAGGTGAGGATGCGTCCGCGGCCGATGACGATGAGGTGGTCGGCGGTTTGGGACATCTCGCTCATGAGGTGGGAGGAGATGAAGACGGTGCGTCCTTCGGCGGCCAGGGCGCGGCAGGTCTGGCGCACCCAGAAGACGCCTTCAGGGTCGAGGCCGTTGACGGGCTCGTCGAAGATGAGGATGCCGGGGTCGCCCAGGAGGGCCGCGGCCATGCCCAGCCGCTGGCCCATCCCGAGGCTGAACCCCTTGACCCGCTTCTTGGCCACCTGGGTCAGTCCTGTGATGTCGAGGACCTTGTCGACGCGGCTGGTGGGGATGCCGTTGGAGACGGCCAGCTGCGTGAGGTGGGCGCGGGCCGAGCGCGATCCGTGCAGTCCCTTGGCGTCCAGGAGGGCGCCGACGGAGCACAGGGGGGCGCTCAGGTCCTTGTACTTCTTACCGGCGACGGTCACGGTGCCGGCGGTGGGCTTGTCCAGGCCCATGATCATGCGCATCGTGGTGGATTTGCCGGCGCCGTTGGGGCCCAGGAAGCCGGTGACGGTGCCGGGCTCGACGGTGAAGGAGATGTTGTCCACGGCCAGTTTGTCGCCGTAGCGCTTCGTCAATCCACGTGCCTCGATCATGGTTCCTGGCTCCTTAGGTTGGGGGGTGATCGCCGCGCTGCCCGCGCTGCCCGCGCGGCCCGGCGGGTCCATGGGAGCCGTCGGGGCCGGAGAGGTGACTGCGTTCGTCCCGACGGCGTGGCACCAGGCTAGTCAACGGCCCTCGCCGGCCCATCGGCGCGCGGGATGATCCTGCGAGGGGAGTGGGGCAGGACCCGCGGAGGACGCGTCTCCTCCTCAAGGAGGAGACGCGGCTCGATGAGGAGGCGCGGCCAGGGCGCGAGGAGGCGCGGCCAGGGCGCGAGGAGGCGCGGCCAAGGCGCGAGGAGGCGCGGCCAGGGCGCGAGGGGACGCGGCGGAGGTGGGTACTCCTGCCCGGGGCGGCGGTCGACCGGGAAGGGGAATGTGCGGCAGGATGGGGGTGTTGAGATGGAGGGCCCAAGTAGGGCCGCGCCGTCGGCAGTCCCCGTCCAGAGAGGACATACCCTTGAGCAACCCCTTCTTCGATCGAAACCCGGCCTTCAACGGAGGGGCGCGCACCGCCGTCGCGACGCCCCAGACCACCCCCGCCGGTTACCCCGCGATGCCCGGGTACCAGCCGGGCCAGTACGGCCAGGCCCAGCAGTACGGCCAGGCCGCGCCCTACGGGCAGGCGCAGTACGGCCAGCCGGTGGGATACGGCGCTCCCCAGCAGGCGGGCTACGGCCAGGTCACCCCGGCCCAGCTCGACCGGATGGAGGCCCAGTACGGGGCCCCGGCCGCCACCAACGTGGACCGCGGCCGCATGACCTACGACGACGTCATCATGCGCACGGCCGCGATGTTCGCGGTCATTCTCGCCGTCGGCGCCGTCTCCTGGATCCTGGCGACCAATCCTTCCACCGCCCCCGTCGGCTACCTCCTGATGGTCGGAGGGGCGATCGGCGCCCTCGCCCTGGGCCTGGTCAACTCCTTCAAGAAGGTGCCCTCGCCCGCGCTCATCCTGGCCTACTCGGCCTTCGAGGGCGCCATGCTCGGCGCCTTCTCCGGCGTCATGGAGGCGCGCTTCCCCGGGATCGTCATCCAAGCGGTGCTGGCCTCCGTCGCGGTGTTCGCCGTCATGCTCGGCGCCTACAAGTTCGGCGGCTTCCGGTTGTCCGGCAAGGCGCAGCGGATCCTCATGCTCGCCATGGGCGGCTACCTCGTCTTCTGCCTGCTCAACCTCGGGGTCATGCTGTTCTCCGACGCCGGCGGGCCCTTCGGCCTGCGCTCCCTGGAGATCGCGGGCATTCCGCTCGGCATCATCGTGGGCCTGCTGGCCGTCGTCATGGCGGCCTTCAGCCTGGCGATGGACTTCGAGTCCATCCAGCGGGGCGTCGAGGCTGGCCTGCCCACCCGCTACGCGTGGGCCGGGGCCTTCGGGCTCGTCGTCACCCTCGTGTGGCTGTACGTCGAGATCCTGCGGATCCTGGCGATCTTCTACGACGACTGATCCTCTCAGAGTCCTCCCCGTTTGCGGGGGCGCGGGGCCGGCCGGGCATGACCCGGCCGGCCCCGCCGCATGGGCGGCCGGCGCAGAGGCGGTGTCCCGATCAGTCAGCCTCGGGGCTCATCGCGTAGGCTGGCGCGCATGATCAACTCGAACATGCCCACTGTTGAGGGTGCCAAGGGCACCAAGCCGGTCCTCACCTTCCCCGGCCCGGATGCCCCCGCGGGCCTCCAGGTCCAGGTGCTCGACGCTGGTGAAGGCCAGGTCGTCGAGGCCGGCGACACCATCGTCGCCCACTACCTCGGCCAGTCCTGGAACGGCGACGTCTTCGACAACTCCTACGACCGCGGCCAGCCGCTGAGTTTCCAGATCGGCGTTGGCATGGTCATCCGCGGCTGGGACGACGGCCTCGTCGGCCAGCGTGTCGGCTCGCGCGTCCTGCTGTCGATCCCCGCCGAGCTCGGCTACGGCGAGCGCGGCGTGCCGCAGGCCGGCATCAAGGGCGGCGCCACCCTCGTCTTCGTCACGGAGATTCTCGGCGTCATGTGAGCAGCGCCCACCCCTCCCCCCCCCTCCCCTCGCCGAGACCGGTCGAAATCAAGAGCGAGACCGGTCGAAATTAGGAGCGAGACCGGTCCGGGGCGGAGGGTGGGCGCGGCATCAGGGGCCCGGGCGCGTGAGAGCGTCCCGGGCGCCCTGCTGGCGCCCCAGGGGGATCGCATCGCCGTTCCCTCGTCATCCCTGGCGGCACAGGGTTTCGCGGCGGTCCGTGGGCGGCCCATGGAGCGTCTGACCGGCCTGATGCCCGTCGAGCCCCCGACCACGCGTCAGTTGGGCGCCCCACCCTCCGTGTGACTGCCAGCCTCGCCCGAGGCACCTCGCACGCTCAGATGGTTTGGCAGGCGCTGGAAACCGCATGATTCCGGGGTTCTTCCCGAAGGCCCGCGCGGGCTGCTCCTCTCCCATGTGCAACCACCCCCCTGGATGCACATGGGAGAGGATCCGCTGCGGGATTCGGCGAGGCGGAACCGCGGAATCATGCGGATCTTGGCGGCGAGGGAGACTCTCTTACGTGCGTGCCGCCCTGCTGGGGTGGCGCCCGGTGCGCGGGAGGCGCGTGGAGAGGAGCCAGGGAGGAAGCCAGGGCCGTGGCCCGGCGCGCGGGAGGCGCGTGCGCGGACCGCACAGTGACCATTCGCATCGAGATGACATGGTGGCCGCTAATCTGGGCATCGCGTCATCGTCTTCGGCCCTGCCGAGCCGAGAACAGGAGCCCTCATGCCGCAGTACCGCAGCGCCACCTCCACATCCGGCCGCAACATGGCCGGCGCCCGCGCGCTCTGGCGCGCCACCGGCGTCAAGGACTCCGACTTCGGCAAGCCCATCATCGCCATCGCCAACTCCTTCACCGAGTTTGTCCCCGGGCACGTCGGCCTGCGCGATGTTGGCCGCCGCGTTGCCCGGCAGATCGAGGCGGCCGGCGGCATCGCCAAGGAGTTCAACACGATCGCCGTTGACGACGGCATCGCCATGGGCCACGACGGCATGCTCTACTCCCTGCCGTCCCGCGACCTCATCGCCGACTCGGTGGAGTACATGGTGGGCGCCCACTGCGCTGACGCCCTGGTGTGCATCTCCAACTGCGACAAGATCACCCCCGGCATGCTCATGGCCGCGCTGCGCCTCAACATCCCCGCGATCTTCGTCTCTGGCGGGCCGATGGAGTCGGGCAAGATGACGGCCGCGGACGGAACCACCCGCAAGCTCGACCTCATCGACGCCATGATGGACGCCGCCGACCCCACCGTGGATGATGAGACGATCAGCGCCATTGAGCGCCTGGCCTGCCCCACGTGCGGCTCCTGCTCGGGCATGTTCACCGCCAATTCCATGAACTGCCTCACCGAGGCCTTGGGCCTGGCCCTGCCCATGAACGGCACGCTGCTGGCCACGCACGCGGACCGCGGCGAGCTCTTCGATGCCGTCGGCCGCCAGATCGTCGAAATCACTCGGGCCTACTACGAGGGCGACGACTCCACCGTCCTGCCGCGCTCCATCGCCACCAAGGCAGCTTTCGAGAACGCCATGGGCCTGGACATCGCCATGGGCGGCTCCACGAACACGGTCCTTCACCTGCTGGCCGCGGCCCGCGAGGCCGGGGTCGACTTCCACATGGCCGACATCGACCGCCTCTCCCGCAAGGTCCCGCACCTGTGCAAGGTCGCGCCGTCAACGAACCGCTACCACATCGAGGATGTCCACCGCGCCGGCGGAATCATGGGCATCCTCGGCGAGCTCGACCGCGCCGGCCTGCTGGACACATCCACGCGCACGGTCCTGCGCGGCACCCTCGACGACGAGCTCGCCGCCTTCGACCTGGCCCGCCCCGGTGCCGATGGCGTGCCCGGCTCCGGTGTGAGCGAGGCGGACCGGACTCGCTACCTCGCGGCGCCCGCGGGCGTGCGCACCACGGAGATGTTCTCCCAGGCCTCGCGCTGGGAGGCCCACGATCTGGACCGCGAGGCCGGTTGTATCCGCGACCTGGAGCACGCCTACTCGCGCGACGGCGGCCTGGCGGTCCTCTTCGGCAACATCGCGACGAAGGGCTGCATCGTCAAGACCGCCGGGGTGGACGCCTCCATCCTCACCTTCTCCGGGCCGGCCGTGGTCTTCGAATCCCAGGACGCCGCCGTCGAGGGGATCCTCGGCGGGAAGGTGAAGGCCGGCGACGTCGTCATCATCAGCCACGAGGGCCCGCGCGGCGGCCCCGGCATGCAGGAGATGCTGTACCCGACGACCTACATCAAGTCCATGCACCTGGGCAAGGAGTGCGCGCTGCTCACCGACGGCCGATTCTCCGGCGGCACGTCGGGGCTGAGCATCGGGCACGTCTCGCCGGAGGCCGCGGCGGGCGGGCTGATCGGGCTCGTGCGCACGGGGGACGTCATCGACATCGACATCCCGGGCCGCTCCATCTCCGTGCGCCTGTCCGATGATGAGATCGCCTCGCGCCGCGCGGCTGAGGAGGCTCGGGGTGAGGCCGCCTGGACGCCGCACGAGGAGCGCCCGCGCCGTGTGAGCGCAGCGCTTCGCGCCTACGCCATGCTGGCCACATCCGCCGACCTCGGCGCCGTGCGGGACCTCAGCAAACTCGGCATGTGAGGCTCGGGCGGGCCCCTGGTGCGCTCCAGCGGTGCCATCCGCGCCGAGTGGTGCTGTTTCCCCCCACTGGTGCGGGTAGGACGCGCCTGTGGGTGCGAACGGCACTGCTCGGGGTGATTCGCGCCAGTCGGAGGCCGCCCGCGCGGCGACCACGGACTGGTGGCGCCGACGGGGCCGCGAGCCGACTCCTCTAGGCTGACGGCGTGAACGAACCTGACGGCACCGATACCCCGTGGGACGCCTCCCTGTACTTGCGCGCGATCCTGCGCGCCCCCGTCTACGAGGCCGCCGAGCACACGCCCCTGCAGCGCATGGACGCCCTATCGGCGCGCCTGGGCTGCGAGGTGGCCGCCAAGCGAGAGGACTTGCAATCGGTCCACTCCTTCAAGATCCGAGGCGCCTACACCTGCATGCGCATGCTCTCCGACGACGAGCGCTCTCGTGGCGTGGTGACCGCCTCAGCGGGGAATCACGCCCAGGGCGTCGCCCGTTCCGCGGCGCTGCTCGGCTGCCGCGCCCTCATCGTCATGCCGACCGTCACCCCCCGCATCAAGGTCGATGCCGTTGCCGCCCTGGGCGGGGAGGTCCTGCTCCACGGCGACAACTTCGACGCCGCTAAGGCTGAGGCTCAGCGCCTGGCCGACGAGGACGGCCTGACCTACGTGGCTCCCTTCGACGATCCCCGTGTTATCGCCGGTCAGGGGACCATCGGCCTGGAGATCATCCAGCAGGATGCCGGGCTCGACCGCGTCTTCGTGCCCGTGGGCGGGGGAGGCCTGGCCTCCGGCGTCGCCGTGCTCATCAAGCAACTCCTTCCGAATGTGCGCGTCATCGGTGTCGAGCATGAGGAATCCGCCTGCCTGACCGCGGCGCTGGCCCAGGGCGGGCCCGTCACGCTCGGCCGGGTGGGGCTCTTCGCCGAGGGCGTGGCCGTGCGCCGCATCGGGGATGAGACCTACCGCCTGTGCTCCGAACTGCTCGACGACGTCATCACCGTCTCCTCCGACGAGGTTTCCGCCGCCGTCAAGGACCTCTTTGAGGACCTGCGCGCCATCTCCGAGCCCTCCGGAGCCGTCGCCCTGGCCGGCCTCAAGCGCTACGCCTCCGAGCACGGCCTGGCCGGGGAGCGCCTGGCGTGCGTCGTCTCGGGGGCCAACCTCAACTTCCACCAGATGCGCTACATCTCCGAGCGCGCCGAGATCGGTGAGCAGCGCGAGGCGATCCTGGGGGTGACCATCCCCGAGGAGCGCGGCTCCTTCCTGCGCTTCGCCCGGATCCTCGGCGGGCGCAGCGTCACCGAGTTCAACTACCGGGCGGCACCGGGCCTCGACGGATCCCTTGAGCCCGGCCCCGCCCGCATCTTCGTGGGCGTGGGGCTGAGCCGCGGGCGCGAGGAGCGTGCCGAGATCGTCGCGGACCTGGAGAGGGCCGGGTATGGCGTCGTCGACCTCACCGACGACGAGCTCGCCAAGGTCCACGTGCGCTCGATGATCGGGGGGCGGGCTCCGGCCGGGTTGACCGAGCGGCTCTTCAGCTTCGAGTTCCCCGAGTCCCCCGGGGCGCTCGTCCACTTCCTCGAGGTGCTCGGCACTCGCTGGAACGTCACCCTCTTCCACTACCGCACCGACGGCGCCGACTACGGCCGCATCCTGTGCGCCTTCCAGGTGGGGGTTCGCGGCCTCAGCCCGGAGGCGGAGGCCCGCGAGCTGCGTGAGCACATGAATCGCCTCGGCTACGCCTACCACGAGGAGACGGAGGACCCTGCCGCCGCCTTCTTCCTGGCGCGCTGAGGCCGGCGGCCAGGGCGGCCGACACAGCCAGCGCGGCCGACACAGCCAGGGCGGCCGACACAGCCAGGGCGGCCGACACAGCCAGGGCGGCCGACACAGCCAGGGCGGCCGACACAGCCAGGGCGGCCAGTGCCGCCACTGCGGCCCGCGCGGACCCCGCCGTCCGCGCGGACCCCGCCGCTCGCCCAGCACCGCCGGGTGCGCGCTCATAGCCCGAAGGCCATGCCGGGCATGGCTTCCGGCGGGTACTCGTCGTAGGGCGTGAAGAACCATGCGAAGTGGCGCCAGATCGGCTCGGGCAGATCCCTCAAGGTGATGAGCGGGCGCTCGATGGAGGGCCCTGGCGCCATGAGCGGTGACCAGGCGCCATCGGCGCTCACGTGGTAGAGCAGGGCTGACAGCGGGTGCTCCGCGTGCCCCCACCGAGTCAGCGACCACGTCAGCAGGGCGCTGAGATGAGTCTCATCGATGCCCTCGGCCAGAGGCAGGATTCCCAGCGACTCCTGCTCGGGCAGCGCCAGGACGAAGCCGTCGGGCGGATGCGGGACGTTCCGCTGCTGGCACACCTCGGTCAGGCTCATCGCCAGTGCCGCCGTCAGCATCGAGTCCGAGCCGATGAGATGGATCCCCTCGCCGTCGCCCACGTGCTCCGTCCTGTCCAGGACGATGCGGGCATTGGCGAGCGCGGCGGCGTCCACCCGCTCCTCGCCCAGGCGCTCATAGAGGCGGGCCGAGGGCTGGGAGACCAGGAGCCCGCCGATGTCCATGACGCGCGTGAGGCGCAGGCCCGGGGCGATCTCCGGCTCATCGGCCTCGGCGGGGATGCCCCTGCTGGGCGGCACCAGCCGCAGCCGCAGGGCCCCCAGCACCTCCTCATCCGAGTAGTCCTCGAGTTCGCGCGGTGTGCCGTCGGGGCGCACGGCAGCCATGAGTCCGCTGATGTGATGGCCCACGGCCTCCTCCCACAACTCCCGCTCCGTGCGGGCCAGGCACGCGGCGATCCGGTGCAGGACGAGTCTCGCGCCTTGGGGCGTGCGCAGCGAGACGGGCGAGTCGAGCCGGCTCCCGGGGAAGCGCAGGCAGACCTGGCGCAGCATCTGCGCGCGCAGCCAGTCGGCGTCGCGGACGGACAGTTCGGGCAGGAACGGATCGGGCGGGGAGGAATGCGGTGGCGCCTGGCGGGATGCGGCGCGGGATGCGGCGCCTGCGGACCGCCGCGAGCGTGATGATCGGGCGGAGGGGCGCCGGAGGTGGGAATAGTGTCGTGCTGGTCTCACTGTGCTCATGTGGACGACGCTAGGCCGACAGCGCGTGCCCGCGGCTGAGCCCTCCCCAACAGGGCATCGAACCGGAGCGCCTCGGGACATGTGGGTCACGACGAGCTTATGTGTGGTCTTCGTGCTATGCGATGAGGCTTTGACAAGTGGGGGCAGACCGCTACACTGATACGCGTATCAACTAGATGGTGCCGAACTCATCGGCTAACACTCTAAGTGTTTGCCGTTCCCGCAAGGAGCCCCTCATGACCATCCGCATCGCCGTCGTGCACGGCTCCATCCGCCCCGCCTCGGCCGGTGCCGCCGTCGCCGACTGGGTCGCCGCCCAATCCTCCCTGGTCGACGGCGTTGAGGCCGAGGTCCTCCGCCTGGCCGACTTCAAGCTCCCTCTCTTCGCCGAGGAGCTCCCGCCGGCCATCGCCATGCCCCAGCACCCCGCCGGGGTGGCCTGGAACGAGAGGCTCGGCTCCTATGACGCCGTCATCTTCGTGACCCCCGAGTACGACCACTCGATCCCCGGGGCCCTGAAGAACGCCATTGATTACCTCGCCCCCTCCGTGCTTGAGAGCAAGGCGATCGGCGTGGTCGGCTACTCCTACCAGCTCGGCCTGCGCGCCATCGAGCACCTGCGCCAGGTCCTGGCGTCCTTCAACTCCTTCGTCGTCGGCCCGCACGTCGCCCTGCACATCGCGACCGACTGGACCGACGGCGAGTTCGCCCCGGCGGCCTTCCATGAAGGGGAGGTCCCGGCGATGGTCCGAGCGATCGTCGCCGCCACGAACTGATGCGCCCTGATTGTCCCTGACGCATCACACCGCGCGGATCCCGGTGACCTGACATGAGGGTGAAGCGCCGCGATCAGCCCCCCTGGGCGTCGCGCTCCTCGCGCGGACCAGCGCTTGCTGGTCCGCGCGAGGGGCGTTTTCGGCTCTTGTGGCGCTGGTGGTCTGGTGGTGCCGGGGGTCCTGGGTGGGTGCGAGCGCCTGTGGGAGGTGGCGGCGCTTTGGCCTGTGGTGCGAGTCATGGTCTCGGAGGTGCTCAGGGTGGGCACTAAGGCCTAGAATACTTAACAATTCAAGTACCGCGCGGTACCCAGAGAAGCCAAGGAGTTGCCATGACCAAGATCGCCGTCATCCTCGGATCCGTCCGCCCCAACCGCGCCGGGGCCTCCGTGGCCGAGTGGATCGCCTCCAAGGCGAACGAGGCCGAGGGCGTCCAGGCCGAGATCCTCGACCTCGCCTCCTTCAACCTGCCCATCTTCGCCGAAGAGCTTCCTCCCATGGCGGCCCCGGCCAAGGACCCGGCCGCCGTCGCCTGGAACGAGGCCCTGGCCGGATTCGATGCCTTCATCATCGTCAGCCCCGAGTACAACCACTCGGTCCCCGGCGGCCTGAAGAACGCCATCGACTTCATCACCCCCTCCGTGCTCGCCAACCGCGCCGTCGGCCTCGTCGGCTACTCCTATTCCGCGGGCCACCGCCAGATCGAGCACCTGCGCGCCATCCTGGCCAACTTCACCACCGGCGTCGTCAGCGCCCAGGTCAACCTGCACCTCGCCACGGACTTCTCCGGCGGCGCCTTCGCCCCCGCGGCCTTCCACGACGGCGAGGCCGCCAGCCTCGTCCAGGCCCTCGTCGCCCAGGACAAGGCCCTGGCCACCCTGCGCTGAGCGCGAGCCCCTGAGCCGGACCACCGCGCTCAGACGGCGCTCCTGCCCGCGAGCGGGCCCGGTGACCGCGAGATCACCGGGCCCGCTTCCCGCTTCCTGGGGGGGCAGGGGACTGGGCGGTGCCCGCTCGGTCAGCCCACCTCGAGCGGCCGGTAGCGGTTGACGGCCGCCGCCACGTCCACCATCCGGGGCCGTACGAGGAACGCCCCGCCCTCGTCAAGCGCGTCCAGGCCCTCGTCGTCGAGCAGGGCCTCCAGGTCATCGAGGCACTCGCGCAGTGTGGAGGCGGCGTCGAAGCGCCGCTCCAGCAGGGCGCGCAGGGCATGGGCCGCCGCCTCGGCCTGACCCGGGTCCACGATCCCGGCCACATCCGAGATGTCCACCTCCTCGCGGTCCAGGGTCAGAGCGTCGGTCCCCCGGGCGCGGGTGCGGATCGGACCGCGCCGAGCGCGCGCCGGGGCGGGGGCCGGGATGCGGCCGGAGCCGAGCGGGAAGTCCTCCAGCGCGGTCCCCTCCCGGGGCTGCTCCACGACGACGGCTCGCGCCTGCTCGGTGGCGTCGCGCAGCTCGTAGGAGTCCAGGAGGAGGACATGGTCGGCCACGTCCAGGTAGTCGCCGGAACCGCCCATGACCATGACCGTGGAGACGCCCAAGCGCGAGGACAGCGCCCCCACCCTGTCCACCAGCGGAGTGATCGGCTCGCGCTCGGCGGCCACGAGCGAGCGCATGCGCGCGTCGCGGATGAGCAGGTTCGTGGCCGAGGTGTCCTCATCGAGGAGCAGCGCCGTGGCCCCCGCCTCGATGGCCTCGACGATCGCAGCGGCTTGGGAGGTCGATCCCGAGGCGTTGCGGGTGGTGAAGGCGGTCGTGTCCCGGCCCGCGGGCAGGTGGGAGATGAAGGGCGTGAGGTCGACGCCCGTGACGGCCCGGCCATCGGCGGCCCGCACCTTGACGGCGTCGGGGACGGTGGCCACGAGTTCGCGCCCATCGCCTGGCACATGCGGGTAGACGCCCCTCTCGATCGCCGCCAGCAGCGTCGACTTGCCGTGGTAGCCGCCGCCGACGATCACCGTCACGCCCTTCGGCACGGCCGTGCCGCGGACCGCCCCGGCATGGGGGAGGACGACCGTGGCGGCCAGGGATTCCGGTGCTCTCAGGGCGACGCCGCCCGAGCGCAGCGGCTCATCGCTCACCCCGGATCGGCGCGGCAGGAGGGAGCCATCGGCGAGGAAGGAAACCCAGCCCGCCTCCCGGACCGCCGCCGTGAGGGCCCGGTGGTCCTCCAGGGCCTCCACATGGGCGAGGAGTCGCTCAGCGCGCGCGCCCGTGAGGCTCAGGGCCGTCTCGATCTCGCGGACGAGATCCCGGCCGACGATCCTGGCGGCCTCATGGCCCTGGATGGAGCGGCCCTGGGCGGGAAGGGCCATGCGGGCGCGGACCTCGATGGTCCAGGCCCCGGCGTCCTCAGCACCGGTCGCGGCCGGGAGGAGGACGACGGCGGAGCGCTCCAGGATCTCCTGGCCGGGCGCCGCGATGGACAGGGCGGTGCCCTTGAAGCCCGCGTGGATCTCGCGGGTGAGGAAATCAGCGAGCGCGAGGCGGCGGTCCGCCGTCGCCAGTAGGCCCTCTCGCGCCAGGAGTGCCAGCGAGGGTAGGGAGGCGGGCGCGGTGACCCGGATGCGCGTCGGCGGGGCATAGGGGTCGGCCTGGACCCGGTCGATGTGGAGCGCCCATCCCTCGGGCGCCAGGTAGCGCCCGAGGATCGCCCGGTAGGCCGGGTAGGCGCGCCCGTCCAGGGCGTGGAGGTGGCCGATGAGGTCGCTCAACTCCCCGTCGCGCGGCTCGTCGTCGTAGCGGCGGCGCCCGCCCCGATAACCGCGGTCGCCCCCGCGCCGATCGCCGCCGTCGTGCCTGGCGCGGTGTCCGTTCCCGCCCGAGTGCCTGTCATCGCTCATGGGCTGATCCTGGCACATGGCGTGGGGCGGCGCCTGAGCGCGCGTGGTCCTCGCCGCTGACCGCCATGCGAGTGGGCGCGGTACGCGGTCGCCCGCATCTTCTACCATCCCGGACCATGACTGGTCTGCCCTCCTGCCTGGCCCCCGCCCTCGCCGGACTCGGCACGGGGCTGGGGCTCATCGTGGCCATCGGCGCGCAGAACGCCTGGGTGCTCCGCCAGGGCGTGCGACGTGAGCACATCGGGCTCGTCATCCTCATCTGCGCGCTCTCCGACGCCATCCTCATCGCCGTGGGGACGGGCGCGATCAGGGCCGTGTCCGCCCTGGCTCCCTGGGTGCTGGAGGCCCTGCGCTGGGGAGGCGTCGCCTACCTGGTCCTGTTCGCGATCAACTCGTTCCGCTCGGCCCTGCGGCCCGGCGCCCTGAAGGAGGCCGCCTCGCGGGGCGCGGGCTCAGTGGCCCTCACAACACTCGCGCTGACCTGGCTCAACCCCCATGTGTACCTCGACACCGTGCTCATGCTCGGCACGGTCACCAACCATTTCGGCCCCGATCGCTGGTGGGCGGCCGCTGGGGCCATCGCCGGCTCCGTCATCTGGTTCACCGGGCTCGGCCTCGGGGCGCGGGCGCTGTCCGGGCTGCTCGCGAGCCCCCGCACTTGGAGGATCATCGACGCGCTCGTCGGCGTCGTCATGCTCCTCGTTGCCTGGGGCCTCGCCACCGGCGCCTGATCCGGCGCCCCTGCTCGCCGGAATGGCGCGCTTTGAGGATTGCTCGGGGTCGAATCGGCCTGCGCGCGAGCGACAGGCGAGCGTGTACCGCTTTGACCTGCGACTATCTGGGTGTGTCTAGGCGTCAGAAAAAGGAATCCTCAAACCGCGCCATTTCTCCGGCTCACACCTGCTGCGGGGGCAGCACATCCACCTGCGAGGGGAGGTTCGCGATCCCCACGGGGCAGGTGACGCCATTGGGCCCGTGGTTGCAGTAGCCGCCGGGGTTCTTCTCCAGGTAGCCCTGGTGGTAGTCCTCCGCCAGGTAGTAGGGGCCGCCGAACTCCGCGTACTGCGCCGACGCTGGATCGATCGTCGTCACGGAGCGCCTCAGCCCGAGCCGGCTCAACTCGCCCTGGAAGGCCTGATGAGTGGCGATCGCCACCGCGTACTGCTCGGGTGTCGTCGTCCAGACGGCGGAGCGGTACTGGGGGCCGATGTCGTTGCCGTGGCGGTTGAGCCGGGTGGAGTCGTGGTTCTCCCAGAAGGCGCGCAGCAGCGCCTCCCCGCCGCGCCCCGCGACCGCCGGGTTGTACGCCACCAGGACGGTCTCGGCATGGCCGGTCCGCGCTGTGCAGACCTCCTGGTAAGTGGGGTTGGGGGTGGTGCCGCCCATATACCCCACCGAGGTGGCGACGACGCCGGGCTGACGCCACATGATCCGCTCCACGCCCCAGAAGCAGCCGCCAGCGAGGTAGAGGACCTCGGTGCCCTCGGGCCAGGGGCCGGTCAGGGGAGCGCCGAGGACGACGTGGCTGCCGGGCTCGGGGAGCACGGGCTCCTCGCGGCCGGGGATGACGTGATTGCGGGACGGAGTGTTCATAGGAGAAGGCTACCGCCCCGCTGCTGGCCGAATCGCCCCATCCCCGCTCCCTTCGCTCAAGGCGAGGAGCGGGAATGAACGGCGGCGCGGTGTCAGACGCGGCCGACCTTGAGGATCTCCGCGGTGATCCTCTTGCCGTTCGGGGCGTCGTAGGAGACCTTCTCACCCGCGGCGTGCCCCATGAGGGCCTTGCCGAGCGGGGCGTCGGGGGAGAAGACCTTGACGCCCTCGGGGACGTCCTCGGCGATCTCCTGACCGCCCAGGGCGAAGCGCTGCTCCTTGCCGGCCACCTTGGCGGTGACGATCGTGCCCGCGGAGACGGTGCCATCGTCGGCGGCCTCGCCGATCTGGGCGTTCTCCAGCGTCTCGGTCAGGGCGATGATGCGGGCCTCGTTGAGGGCGGCCTCCTCGCGGGCGGCGTGGTACCCGGCGTTCTCCCGCAGGTCGCCCTCCTGACGGGCCGCCTCGACGCGCTGGGCGATCTCCTTGCGCTCCTCGCCCTTGCGGTGCTCGAGCTCGGCGCTCAGGCGGTCGAAGGCCTCCTGGGTCAGCCAGGTTCCCTGCTTCTCGGTGTCCGCGGCCATGGGGTTCTCCTCGATTGTGGTGATCTGGTTGATCGGTGACGCGCCGACGACGGTGCCGTGGCAATGCCCCGATGCGCGGTGGGCGCCCGGGGCGGCGTGTATGAGGGGCGAGTCTACCCCTCCGCGCCTGCGAGTGCCCTGGGAATCGAGCGCCAGCCGGGCTCGCGGCTCGCGAGATCGGTGGTGGCGGCTCATCGACAGGCGCTTTTCGCGCCCAGTGGTGCCGTTCGCTCCCAGCGGTGCGGGCAGCGCGCACCGCTCGGCGCGGATGGCGCCTGTGGGTGCGTGTCGCGCCTGTGGCGGCCGGGGGTCTCGTGCTCCCGGCCTGACTGGGATCAGCTGAGAACCGCGATGTAGCAGGCCACGGCATCACAGGCCCATGCCACCACCGTGCAGGCGTGGAACACCTCGTGGAAGCCGAACCAGCCGGGGAGGGGGTCGGGGCGCTTGCGCGCGTACACGATCGCGCCGACCGTGTAGGCCAGGCCCCCGACCATGAGCAGCCACACGATCGCGGGCCCTCCCGAGCGCCAGAAGGAGGGCAGGAACCAGATCGCTACCCAGCCCAGGGCGATGTACAGGGCTGTCCTCAGCCAACGCGGGGCGCCCGTCCATATGAGGGACATGACGATCCCGGCCGCCGCGCCTCCCCAGACGATGCCGAGCACCAGGCGCGCCGTCGCCGCGTCGAGCAGCGCCACCGACAGGGGCGTGTAGGTCCCGGCGATGAGCAGGTAGATATTGGCGTGGTCGACGCGCTGCAGGGCGCCGGAGACTGAGCATGGGAAGCGCCCTTTGCCCAGGTGGTAGAGGCCCGAGTTGGCAAACAGCAGCAGTGAGCACACCAGGTACACGGCGCTGGACCACATCAGGGCGGCGCCGTCGGCCAGAGCGGTCAGGACGATGCAGGCGGCCAGGGCCAAGGGCGCCGTGATCGCGTGGATCCAGCCCCGCAGCCTGGGCTTGATGGGTGTGATGAGGGCCGGTGCCCGCGTGGGGCGGCGGCCAGTGGCCCGCTCCTGGTGCGGGGCGGCCTCAGGCGCGTCACGGCGCGGATCCGCGTCTGCGCGCATGGAACCTCCTGGCGGGCGCCGATGGGGGTATCGGGGGCGGCGCCCGAACCTACGGTACCGTAGGTTCGAGTGGGGAGGAAGGACGGCCGCCCGCGGGCGGCGCGCGCGATAACGTTGGTTCCACGGCGCATCCCGGCGCCCCAGACGGCCGGGCCCGCGCGCGCATGCGAAGGAGAGACATGGCGGACGGCTTCCTCTACCAGCTCTATGAGCGCCGTCTGTCCGCGCGCCTCGACTCCTCCCGCGCGCCCCGCCATGTCGGCGTCATCCTCGACGGCAACCGCCGCTGGGCCAAGGCCCTGGGGATCGGCGCCTCCCAGGGGCACAAGCGCGGGGCGGACAAGATCAAGGAGTTCCTCGGCTGGGCGGACGACGCGAGCGTCACCGTGGTCACGCTGTGGCTGCTGAGCACGGACAACCTCTCACGCGATCCCGCCGAGCTCGCCCCCCTGCTCGACATCATCGCCCAGGCCGTGGAGGACCTGTCGGGAAGCGGCCGGTGGCGGGTGCGCCTCGTGGGCGCCGTTGACCTCCTGCCCGCCGAGGTCGCAGCGCGACTGCGCGCCGCCGTCGCCACCACCACTTCTGGCGCTGAGCCCGGCCAGGCCGGGGAGGCGGATCGGCGGATGGAGGTCAATATCGCCGTCGGCTACGGGGGGCGCCAGGAGATCGCCGACGCCGTCCGCGAGATCCTGCGCGAGCGCGCCGCCGCTGGGGCGAGCCTGGAGGAGGTGGCTGCCTCCCTGAGCGAGGAGGACATCACCGAGCACCTCTACACCAAGGGCCAGCCCGACCCCGACCTGCTCATCCGCACCTCCGGCGAGCAGCGGCTCTCAGGCTTCCTCCTGTGGCAGTCGGTCCACTCTGAGTTCTACTTCTGCGAGGTCAACTGGCCGGCCTTCCGCCGCGTCGACTTCCTGCGCGCCCTGCGCGACTATGCCGGGCGCGAGCGCCGCATGGGGCGCTGAAGGGCGCTCGATGCGGACCGGGGCCATTGACGGCTCCGCGGCGCCCGAATCGATCTCGCGGGCTCAGGCGAGTTCGGCGCGGGTGGGCGGGTTGGCTCCTGCCCGGGAGACGGTGATGTCCGCGATGCGCGAGGCGTGGCGCACCACCCGCTCCAGCGCGTCGGCGTCGATCGCGCGCAGGGCCTCGCGCCGATGGGCGCCCACGAGCCCCTCGGACCACAGGCCATCCTCCAGGCCCCCCATGAAGGAGTCGCCCGCGCCCACCGTGTCCGCCACGACGACGCCCGGGTCCGCGGGCACCTCCAAGCGCAGCCCCGAGGAGGTCAGGGCCAGCGCCCCGCGCTTGCCGCGGGTGACGACGACGATCGCCGGCCCCGTCCGGAGCCAGCCCTCAAGGACGCCTTCGAGGGCGTGATCGTCGGCCTCATCGATGTCGTAGAACCAGGCCACGTCCTCATCGGAGCACTTGACCAGATCGGACAGGGCCACGAGGCGCTCCACGATCGCGCGCGCCTCGCCGGGCTCTCCCATGAGCTGGGGGCGGGCGTTGGGGTCATAGCAGACGGTCGCTGAAGCGCGGAAGTCGCGCAGCACCTGCTCCACCGTCAGCGCGCCCGGCTCCAGGATCGCCGCGATCGAGCCCGTGTGGACGAGGATCGGCGGCTCAGCGGGGGCCGGGTAGGGCGGGTTCCAGTCGAGGTCGAAGACATAGGTAGCCGCCCGGTCCTCGCCGATGGTCGCCTGGGCTGTGGAGGTCCGCTCGGCGCCGTCCGAGCCCGGGGTGAGGCGCACACCGTCGGAGACCAGGTGTGAGCGGATCGCGCGGCCGCGCTCATCGTCGGCGATCCAGCAGTCGAGCTCGGCGTCACGGCCAAGGCGAGCCAGGCCGAGCGCCACGTTCGCCGGCGAGCCGCCCGGGATGTCCACCGGCTCTGCGCCGGGGTGGATGACGACGTCGACCAGTGCCTCCCCGATGACGAGCGCGGTCCCGGCGGGTCCAGGAGCGGAGGGGGTGACAGCGGCGTTCTCAGCGGTAGCAGTGGTCATGATGGGCTCCTTCGCTCCAGTGACGGCGGTTGGTGGGCCGGGGGATCAGCCCTGATCCTGATCCGGGGACGCGACGGCGGCCAGCCGGGCGCGAGCGTCGTCGAGCCAGGCCTGGCAGCGGGCGGCCAAGGCCTCGCCCCGCTCCCACAGGGACAGCGCGTCCTCCAGCGGGACCTGACCGGCCTCCAGGCGCTGCACGACGCCGATCAGTTCTTCGCGGGCCTGCTCATAGGAGAGCGTGGCGACGTCGTCGCCGGAGACGGGGGAGTCGGGGCTCAGGCTCATGGCGTGATTCTCGCACGTCAGTGGGCCCAGAAGCGCGGTATCGCGGAGAAGTGGCGGAGAAATGGCGGGGGCGCCCCGAGGCCCGCTCGGCGCGAGCCTTGAAGGATGAGGGGGCGGCCGCCCCGTCGGCTCAGTCGGCCGTGAGGACCTGCGAGGCGGGCTTCGTGGCGCCCACCACCTGGGCGACGAGTCGCCCAGAGGCGAGGATCCCCTCGATGAGATCGCCCTTCTTGACATCCTCCGCGCTCGTGATGACGGCGCCCCCCGGGCGGCGCAGGATCGTGTAGCCGCGATCGAGCACTCCCTGCGGGGACAGCGCCGCCAGTCGCGCCCGCTCCGCCCTCAGGTCCGAGGAGGCCAGCGTCAGCGCGTGGTCGAGGCCGCGGCGGATGCGCTCGCGGGCGGCGTCGAGCTCGGTGAGGCGGTCGCGGACGATGACGGAGGGATCGGTCATGATCGGGCGGGCGCGCACCTGATCGAGCCCCCGCTGCTCGGCGTCGAGCCGCTGGGCGAGGATCTCCCGCAGGCGGGCTCGGGCGCTGTCCAAGCCGACGGTTTCCTGGGCGAGGTCGGGCACGATCCGCCGGGCGGCATCGGTGGGGGTGGAGGCGCGGTAATCAGCCACGAGGTCGAGCAGAGGGCAGTCGGTCTCGTGCCCGATCGCCGAGACCAGCGGGGTGCGGGCCGCGGCTGCCGCGCGCACGAGCCCCTCATCGGAGAAGGGCAGCAGGTCCTCGACGGCGCCGCCGCCACGCGCCACGACGATGACATCGATCCCCTCCATCGCGTCGAGCTCCCGGATCGCGGCCGTCACCTCTCGCACGGCGCTCGCGCCCTGCACGGCGACCTCACGGATCTCGAAGGGCAGGCCCGGCCAGCGCAGGCGCGCGTTGACCACGACGTCGTCCTCAGCTTTGGAACCGCGCCCGCAGACGAGCCCGACCCGCCGGGGGAGGAAGGGCAGGGGGCGCTTGCGCTCGGCGTCGAACAGGCCCTCGGCGGCGAGCATCCGGCGCAGCTGCTCGATGCGCGCCAGGAGGTCCCCGACGCCGACCAGCCGGATGTCCTCGGCCAGGAGCTGGAGCGTGCCGCGCTTGGTCCAGTACGTGGGGCGGCCCTGGACCACCACGCGGGCACCGGAGTCCAGGGGCTCGGGCAGGGCGCGGTCGATGGCCGCCAGGGTGCGCGTGTAGAGGGACACGGAGAGGGAGACATCGGCGTCGGTGTCCCTCAGGGTGAGGAACTGCATGCCGGCGCCGGGGCGGCGGCTGAGCTGGACCACCTGCCCCTCCACCCACACCCGTGTCATCTTGGAGACGTACTCCTCGATCTTCGTTGCCAGCAGGCGCAGGGGCCACGGGTTCTCCGCGGTGGTCTCGCGGGCGAGGCGGGCGAGCGGCCGGGCCTGGCCCGGTGCGGGGGGCTGTGTCACATGCACCACTGTGCCACGCTCCCGCCTGGGGGCCGGGGCGGCGCTGTGGCACAGTGAGACCGTGACAGATTCTCCCGCGCCCCCCACCGCCCCCGTGATCCCGCCCGCGGGCGGGGCGAAGCGGATCCTCGTGGCCGCCCCGCGCGGCTACTGCGCTGGCGTGGACCGGGCGGTCGACGCCGTCGAGCAGGCGCTGGCCCACTATGGGACGCCGATCTACGTGCGCAAGGAGATCGTCCACAACAAGTACGTCGTGGAGGCCCTGACCAAGCGCGGCGCGATCTTCGTCTCCGAGACCGATGAGGTGCCCGAGGGCGCGCGCGTCGTCTTCTCCGCGCACGGCGTGGCGCCGGAGGTGCACGAGCAGGCCGCTGCCCGCCTCCTTCAGACGATTGACGCGACCTGCCCCTTGGTGACCAAGGTCCACAAGCAGGCGGTGCGCTTCGCTGGTGACGACTACGACATCATCCTCGTCGGCCACACGGGCCATGAGGAGGTCGAGGGCACGCAGGGAGAGGCGCCCGAGCGCATCCAGGTGGTCAACGGCCCCGAGGAGGTGGACCGCGTGGTGGTGCGCGACCCCTCGAAGGTCGCCTGGATCAGCCAGACCACGCTGTCGGTGGACGAGACCCTGGAGACGGTGCGCCTCCTGCGCGAGCGCTTCCCTGAGTTGATAGACCCGCCCACGGACAACATCTGCTACGCCACTCAGAACCGGCAGGCCGCGGTCAAGGCGATCGCGCCGCGAGCCGACGTCATGCTCGTGGTGGGATCGGGGAACTCCTCGAACTCGGTGCGCCTCAAAGAGGTGGCGTTGGAGGCGGGCGCCCCGGCCGCCTACCGCGTGGACTACGCGCGCGAGATCGACGACGCCTGGTTCGACGGCGCCAGCACCGTGGGCCTGACCAGCGGCGCCTCGGTGCCCGAGATCCTCGTGCGCGAGGTCATCGAGCACCTGGGGGCCCTGGGTTTCACGGACGTGGAGGAGGTGCGCACCGCCACGGAGAAGATCACCTTCTCCCTTCCCAAGAACCTGCGCGCCGACCTCAAGGCCGCTGCCGGGGACTCCGCGCCGGAGCACCGCCGGCGCGAGCCCGTCGCCAACCACACCTGCTGACGCCCGGCAACGCTCCCCAGTGGGCCGGTGAGGGGGAGCGGGGCGCAGGGCCCTACTCATCCTGCCCGCCCGTGAGTTCGGGGGCGCTGAAGGAGCGCACCTGGGCGTCCTCCAAGCCGATGGGGGAGGGACTGGGAAGGCCCTCACCCAGGGACTCGAAGCCGCGGGCGGTCACGAGCAGACGGGACTCCACGGAGCCCACCACCCTGTTGTAGGCGGACACCGAGCGGGTCAGCGCTTTGCCGAGGGCGGTGAGGTGATCGGCGACCGTTTCCAGACGCTGGTAGAGGACGCGCCCCAGGGTCAGGAGTTCGCCGGCCTCCTCATTGACCGCCGTGTGCGCCCACGCCAGGGCGCAGGTGCGTAGCAGGGCCAGGAGGGAGGCCGGTGTGGTCAGGGCGACGCCGCGATCGAGGGCGTGGTCCATGAGCGTGGGATCGGCGTCGAGCGCGGCGGACAGGATCGGCTCAGCGGGGATGAAGAGCACGACCATCTCGGGCGAGCCCTCGAGTGAGCGGTCGTAGTGGCGGCCGGCCAGGGCGTCAATATGCGAGCGCAGGGCCTTGGCGTGGGCTTGCAGGAGGCGGCCGCGCTCATCCGGCGAGATGCCGCGCGCCTCGCCCGCCCCATCCTCGGCCCGCGAGGAATCCACGGTCTTAGCCGCGGCGCGCCGCGAGCCGTCCAGGCCGCAGGCTCGCAGGTAGGAATCGAGCGGCACCTTCGCATCCACTGCCACGTGCGCCTTCCCTGGCAGGTGGACGACGACGTCGGGCCGGCCGGTGGCACCGCCCCCGGCGCCGCGCGCCCCGGCAGGGGCCAGGCCGGTCAGACCGCGCTGCTCGGAGAAGTCGACATGCCGCATCATCCCCGAGGCCTCCAGGACGCGGGAGAGCTCCACCTCGCCCCACAGGCCCCGGGCGCTGCGGGAGCGCAGCGCCCCCTCCAGGGCGGTGGTGGCCCGGCGCAGCTCCCTCTCGGAGGCGGCGCCGGCCCGCAGTTGCTCGGTGAGGGTGGCGTGCTGGGCGGCGCGCTGGCGCTCCATCTCCTCCACCCTCGCCCCGACCCGCTCGAGCTGGGCCCTCACCGGTGCCAGGGCCCGTAGAACGGAGGCGTCCCGATCAGAGCGCTCCTCGGCGATCTGGGCGCGGGACTCCAGTTCCTCGGCGCGGGCGCGCCATCCGGCGGCCTCGGCGCGCAGCCGGGAGGTGGTGTCATCGCCATTGGCGAGGGTGGCGGAGCGGGCCTGCGCCCGGGCACTGCCGAGCGCGACCCCAGTGATCAACCCCACGATGAGGCCAACGATGAGGGCGACAATGAGGGCTGCCAGGTGGGGGAGGGTATCGGTCATGGACCTATGGCACCACAGGGATCTGACACCAATGAGAGGCCGTAAGGTCCCCCTTCGTCGCGGTGCGGGTGTTGCATCATGTGCCCCGTGCCTGATCTTCCTCTCGTCGTATCCGCACCGCTGGCCGCATCCCTGAATGGCCCCGCCGCCACGCGCCTGGAACGTGTGGGGATCTCCGAGATCAGCGTCGTGGCCCCCTCGTTCGTGCAGGGAATCGGCATCGTCGCCGTCATCGTCATGCTCGCCACCGCCGTTCTCCTCTGGGCGCGGATCCGCCCGGGGCGGCGCCGCTTCCCCCGCGCCTCGCTCCTCGGAGCGCTGCTTGCCGTCGTCCTCACCCAGGTTCTCGTGGTCGGCGCCGTCAGCGCGCGGGCCAACGCGCACCTCGGCTTCGTGCGGACCATTGGGGACGTTCTCGCCCAGGTCAGAGGATCGGGCTCCTTCGCCGGTGGGCCGGCCGTGCTCTCCCTCCCCGAGGAGCCGACGTCGATCCCCACCAGCCAGCCCTCGCCCATGCCCGCCGACGCCGCCGCCTTCACGCCGATCAAGGGCGGCTCGGACTACACGGGCTTCTCGAAGGCCACCGTGACGGGGCGGCGCAGCGGCGTCACCCAGGAGGTCTGGGCATGGACGCCGCGCGGGTACTCGCCGAATGACGGCCGGACCTACCCCGTGCTCATGATGCTCCACGGTGATCCCGGGAGTCCCGACGGCGTCACCACCGCCCTCAAGGCGGCCTCGGCGATGCAGGCGGCGATCGACTCTGGCAAGATGCCCCCCGCGATCCTCGTCATGCCGAATCTGAGCGCCGACAGCCGCCAGACCGCGATGCCCGACTGCGCCGATGTCGTCGGGCACGCCCAGGTGGGCACGTGGGTCCAGGACGATATTCCCGCTGTCGTGCGCGCTTCCTTCCCCAACGTGAGCCCGGATCGCTCGGGCTGGGCGATCGGCGGCGTGTCCTCAGGGGCCTTCTGCGCGACCTGGACGGCGATCATGCGCTCGGACGCCTTCGGCTACGTGGTCGCCATGTCCGGCTTCGACGTCCCCTTCACCGGGGCGATGTCCACAAACCGTGAACTCAAAAGCGCCAACACCCTGAGCACCCTCCTGCGCACCCGCGCCCACCAGCGCCTGCGGATGTGGCAGATGGCCGCGAAGGATGACACGGGCACCGCGGACCTGCGCAGGGATCTGCCCTCGGCGGTGCCGTCCACGGACACCCTGGAGATGGTGACCCCGCAGACCGGCGGGCACTCAGCCACCCTGTGGCGCCAGACCTTCCCGACGGCGCTGTCCTGGTGGGGCGAGCAGCTGAAGTCCCCGGTGGCCGCTGATGCGCCGCTGTCGGAGCCGACCGCTGAGGAGCCCTCCTCCGCCCGGCAGACGCACGGGCTGTCCGGAGGGGAGTCCGCGACGGGTGCCGGAGACGGGGCCGATACGGGTGCCTGGGGGAGCTTCCGGGAGGTGTTCACCGGCATCCGGGGGATCGGGGTGATCATCCTCATGTGCATTGTGGCGTTGGCGCTGAGCGTGGCGGCGATCGCCCCGTGGCGCGGGGGAGGCTTCCCGGGGCCGCTGCGCCGCTTGCGGGGCCTGGGTGGCCTGCTGCCGGGCCGCGCGCGCTCGGCTGAGGCGGATGAGCCGGTGGAGACGGCGGAGGCGAATGAGCTGGCGGAGGCGGAGTCGGTAGATAAGCCCGCGGAGGCGGCGGCGGAGACGGCGGCGGAGCCCCGGGGCGCGCGGGAATCGCGAGCCTCGCTGGAGGCGCCGGAGGATGCTGAGGGCAGCGCGCCGGTGGCCTCGCCCGACCCCGGTCGCCTGAAGAAGGCCCGCGCCCTCCTGCGGGGCGCCCGCCCGGTGGGCGCGCGCTTGGTCGTGCTCGCGCTGGCCTGCGTGGCGGGGACGCTCGCGATCGCCCTGGTGAGCAACCGGATCGGCGGCTTCTTCCCGACGTGGTCGATCGCCATCCAGGACCTCGCGCTCGCGCTGGCCTGAGGGGAGGCGCCGCTCCTCCGGGCCTCGGCGAGGCTCGCGACGTCGTCGTCGGCGGCGCGGGACGGGGACGGCGAGCCGCGGGTTGGGCGCCAGTGGCGCGAGCGTGTCAGTGGGCGCGTTTAGACTCGGCTCGTGGCACTCACTATCGGAATCGTCGGACTGCCCAACGTCGGCAAGTCCACCCTGTTCAACGCCCTGACCCGCGCGACCGTCCTGGCCGCCAACTACCCCTTCGCGACGATCGAGCCGAATGTCGGCGTCGTCCCCCTGCCCGATGAGCGGCTGGGGCGCCTGGCGGGGCTCTTCCACAGCGAGCGGGAGGTCCCTGCGACGGTCTCCTTCGTGGACATCGCAGGGATCGTGCGCGGCGCGAGCGAAGGCGAGGGGCTGGGCAACCAGTTCCTGGCCAATATCCGTGAGGCGGACGCAATCTGCATGGTGACGCGGGCCTTCGATGACCCGGACGTCGTGCACGTGGATGGCAGGGTGGACCCGGCCTCGGACATCGAGACGATCGCTACCGAACTCGTGCTGGCCGATCTCCAGACCCTTGAGAAGGCGGTCCCGCGCCTGGAGAAGGAGGTGCGCGGCAGGAAGACAGATCCGGTGGTGCTGGAGACGGCGAAGGCAGCGCTGACGATCCTGGAGGAGGGGACAATGCTGTCCGCCGCCGTGGTCTCAGGCGCCGCGGAAAAGGCGGGTGTGGATGAGGAGGCGCTTCGTTCCTTCCAACTCATGACGACCAAGCCGGTCATCTACGTGTTCAACATGGATGATGCCGGGCTGGCGGACGAGGTCCGCCAGGCTGAGCTGCGGGCGATGGTGGCGCCCGCCGAGGCAATCTTCCTCGATGCCCAGTTCGAGGCCGAACTCGTGGAATTGGAACCCGAGGAGGCCGCGGAAATGCTGCGTGAAAATGGGCAGGAGGAGTCCGGCCTGGACAAGTTGGCGCGGGTCGGCTTCGACACCCTGGGCCTGCAAACATATTTGACGGCGGGGCCGAAGGAGGCCCGCGCCTGGACGATCCGCAAGGGAGCGACGGCGCCCCAGGCTGCCGGCGTCATCCACACGGACTTCGAGCGCGGCTTCATCAAGGCGGAGATCGTCTCCTTCGAAGACCTCATGGAGTACGGCTCCGTGGCCGATGCCCGCGCCGCCGGCAGGGTCCGGATGGAGGGCAAGGACTACATCATGGCCGACGGCGATGTCGTCGAGTTCCGCAGCGGGCTCACGTCTAAGAAGTAGGCCGATGAAAGGCCGTGAGGATATGGTTCACGGCCGCGCGCCATCGATGGGCGTGGAGAGGACTCAGTTCGGCGGTGCCGCCGCGCCTCGCATGTGACGATTCAATGCCCTCTGACGGGCAGTGGCATCACGATCGGGGCGCAGGGGCGTATCCGTGACGCCATTATTGACGATCTCGATGCTTTGTCGCATGATAAGGATGACGCCTTTGTGGTGTGCATGACGCCACCTCGTGTAAGTGCGGAGCTCGGGGTTGAAGAAATACTTCACGTGTTCCGGCGCACACTGTGATCGCTTATTTCTATGGCAGATCATTGCCCGCTCATAGGTGGTTCATAGACTTGTACCTTATAATGAGGCCGATCAATATCGGAACTAGTTGTGGAAGGTACATTTCTGGTGTCGTTTCTTAGACGAGCATGGCTTCACGCCACTCGTAAGCTGGTGAAATCGTTAACCATTTTTTTGGTTCTCCTCACCGCGTCCACCCTGCTTCTGTCGACATTCGCGGTGCGTGAATCGGTTGCTAAGACGGGTGATGAGCTCAACTCCCAGGTGCTTTCGGGGTTCCTGCTTGAGAACAATCGGGCGACGAACCTGGGTACAGCGCGCGGCGGCGGCACGGTCACGCGCGCGATGGTTGAGCAGGTCGCCAAGCTGGAGGGGATCACCTCATATGTGGTGAACATGAACTCCGCGGTCGCTGACGTGGTCAACGCTGAGATTTTCCGTCTCCCTGGCCAGGCCAATGACTACTCCAAGAAGAACGAGGAGCAATTCGGCAAGGCGCTCCCCCTCAATCCTGTCAACCGTTCTGACCTGGACAACGCTTTCCGTGCGGGCACGTTCACGCTCGTTGAGGGCCGTCACCTCAAAGAGGATGATCACCACAAGATCCTTGTGCACAAGGAGTTCGCGGAGAAGAACGGTTTCAAGATCGGTGACAAGGTCACGTTCAAGGCTAACGAGCACGACGCGGAGAATCGTTTCCACTCAAATGCCACCGTCGAATCTGAGATCGTGGGGCTGTTCACTGGTGAGGGGAACGGCAGGGCGACTTCGCGCACGGAGCTCTACCAGAACGCTCTCTTCACCGATCTCGATACCGCTCGCTCGCTCTTCGGTTTGACGCCGGAGAACGAGTACTACCACGATGCCGTCTTCTTCGTGAAGAGCGTCGGCGACCTTGATAAGGTGATCAAGCAGGTGCGGGAACTTCCTTTTGATTGGAACCGCTATCTGGTCCACAAGAACTCCGACATCTTCGGTGGCATCGGCGCTGCACTGACCGGTATCAACTCGTTGCTGCGAGCCACCTTTATTGGCACGTCCATCTTCGCAGTCGCCGCGCTTGCCCTTGTGCTTTTCCTGTGGCTCAATGAGCGCCGCAAGGAGACAGGGATCTTGCTTTCGGTCGGCGTGAGCAAGACGAAGATCTTCGCCCAGTATGTCACTGAGAACCTCATAGTATTCGTCCTAGCCCTGGGGACCTCATTTGGCGCTGCCCACTTGGTCGCGCAGGCCTTGGGGAACAACATCGTGTCGAGGGCATCATCTCAAGCTGCCAGCCGTATACGTGGGGGCTACAACCTGGGGGCCGACTACACCACGTCGACCTTCCAGAAGACGATCGATCACGTGACGGTGACCATCGAGCCGAGTCACCTCATCACGATCGGCATTGCCGGCGTCGTACTCATCATTGTGGCCACTCTCATCGCGTCCTTCCCGATGCTGATGAAGAAGCCCAAGCGGCTCCTCACGCAGATTGGATAGTC
This sequence comes from Actinomyces sp. zg296, assembly GCF_009829695.1. Lineage (NCBI taxonomy): Bacteria > Bacillati > Actinomycetota > Actinomycetes > Actinomycetales > Actinomycetaceae > Actinomyces > Actinomyces sp. zg296. The sequence goes on along the minus strand of NZ_VWPG01000003.1, from coordinate 344,078 downwards.
AATGACGTTCTGGCAACAAGCACGCTTCGCCATCGCTCGGCGACGCACGAAGAGCCTCGTCCTTGCTCTCATCATTACGCTGATCTCGGCTGTGTTCGTGTTGCAAGGAGTTATCACGAGCACCCTGAGCACCGTCACCGCCGTCGCTGAAAACCAGGTCACGCCCGGTTTCACGGTGACCTCCCCTGCCGGTGATTTCAACCAGGATGCCGCTGATTCGTTGCTCTCAACCCCGCACGTGGTCGGCCACAACTTCACGCTCCTATCCTCGGCGGAGGACGCGGATGGCAACTTCCAATCGGTGGTGGGGGTCAGCGACCTGTCCCGGCTTCAGGCCTTCGAGCAGAAAGAGCTCGAGCTCACGGAGGGCGCTGACGACGCCATCGCCAAGCTTCGCGATGGCAGAGGTGCGATCCTCTCCGATTCTGATGCGGCCTCGCATAAGCTGAAGGTCGGCGACGAACTGACGCTGAAGAAGAATGAAGAGACCGTCAAGCTCAACGTAGTTGGGATCTACAAGACCACTGAGAACGCGCAACGCGGGCAAGAGACGCCGATCTACACGGATTTGAGAAGCGCTCAACAGCTCGCCGGGAAAGACGCCGTCAGTACCGCCACGTTCTACACGGACTCGCGTGAACACCTGGATATGACACTGAAGGAAGCCAAGGCGAATCTCGCGGAGGGCCTTAACCTGAAGGACAATACCTCGGCCGTGGCCGGTGTTCTTGACTCCGTGGCCGGTCTGACCACGCTGATCTCACGTCTGCTGTGGGCGGTGCTCGCCGCGGGCGCGGCCATCCTCATCTTCGTTCTGGCCTTCTGGACCCGCTCACGCATTCATGAGGTCGGCGTCCTGTTGTCGATCGGTCACTCGAAGCGGCGTCTATTCGCTCAGTTCATCGCTGAGCTGTTGATGCTGACGATCCCCAGTTTCTTCGTTGGCCTTGTCGTCAGTGAAGTCATCGGGTACTTCATCTCCAACTACGTGCTGGACGCTGTCAGCACCAGCGCGGTTGGTGACGTGAGCGTGCCAGCGGGCGCGCTTGTGGCGGCAGCCGCATTTTCGTTCGTGGCAGTGCTCGCGATCGTGGTGGCCTCGCTGCTGATCGCGATGATCCCGATCCTGCGGTTGCAGCCGAAACAAATTCTGGCGAAGATGAGCTGAGCGCTCCCGCGCGTTCACTTTGAGATTTTAGGAGAAATTGTCATGACCACTTTGAAGCTCGAAAAGCTCGGCTTTGTTTATCAGGATGTGAAGAAGAGTGTCCTGAATGGCGTCAACGCCGAATTCAAGTCGGGCAAGTTCTACGCCATCATCGGAAACTCCGGTGCGGGCAAGTCCACCCTCCTCGGCCTGCTCGCCGGCCTCGATGCCCCCTCCCAGGGCAAGATCCTCCTTGATGGTGAGGATGTGGCGAAGCGGGGGTACGCCTACCATCGCCAGCACAACGTTTCATTGGTTTTCCAGAACTACAACCTCATCGACTACCTCACGCCGTTGGAGAACGTGAAGCTCGTTGACCCGAAGGCGAAGATTGACTCACTCCTTGAATTAGGCCTTTCTGAGGATGAGGCGAAGAGGAATGTCATGAAACTCTCCGGAGGGCAGCAGCAGCGCGTGGCCATCGCTCGTGCCCTCGCCTCGAAGTCGCCCGTCATCTTGGCCGACGAGCCGACCGGCAACTTGGACGGCAAGACGGCCGGGGAGATGATCGATATCCTGAAGCGCCTCGCCCATGAGCAGGATAAGTGTGTCATCGTGGTGACCCATTCGGCCCAGCTGTCGAAGAAGGCGGATGTGGTCTTCCGACTGAAGAACCGAAACCTGGTGCGCCAGTAAGCGCAGTGGGAGGGTGCGCGCCGGAATGGCCGGCCAAATACCGATGCCTCGGACAATGTTCTCCGGGTGCCATCGCGATTTGGCTGCGCTGTTCCGGCGCGTCCCGCTTCACTGCCGGCGTCGGGGCGCGGCCTCTTGCGGCGTCGGGGCGCGGCCTCTTGCGGTGTCGAGCGCGGGCCGGCGCGCGCACGGCCTATGCCAGATGCCTGCTTCCGAGGTCAGGAAAGCAGGAGGGGCCCGGCCTGCGGGCCGGTACCTCTGGACGAGAATCCCGTAGGCCCTCTTATCCTGGGACACCGATGGGAAGGCCGATCCGCTTGCGGGGCGCGATGGCGGACACGCCACCGACGCCGTCCGGGCCGCTCAGGTGTCCAGAGCCACCCGGAAGGCGCGCAGCAGGGCGGGGTCGCCCTGGCCGGCGTGCCGGTTGGGGCCAACGGCGTGGATGACCCAGCGGGCGGACAGGTCGAAGCCGGGCGTGGCCACGGCCTGACCCACCGGCAGCTCGGTGGCGCACAGCTCGCGGCAGGCCTGCAACAGGCGCGGCCCGGCAGCACGGTGAATGGCACCGTCCACCCCGCCGCCCCCGAGCAGCGCGGAGTTGGCCGCGTTGACGACGGCATCCGCCTCCTGGGTGGTGATGTCTCCATGTACCGCTTCTAGCCGCATCACGGCTCCGTTGTGGCAGAGCCGTAAATGTGATATGACTCATGTCGCAACATGAATTGAGGCAGGCGTCACTGACGCTAGCGTCGGAACGTTCCCACTCGCCGGCGCGTCTCCGCAGAAGGCGTCTACTTCAGCCATTGGTTTATCTCAAAGAAGAGAGGAGTAACTATGTCGGACAAGCAGGCCATTTGCGAGTCCTTCACCATCGCCAAGAACGTGACAGAGCTGGCGACGGTCGACGACCTTTGGTGCTTCGTCACCGAAATGGCGGCTGGATCGTAGGGTCTGGCTGGCCTTCATTGCCCACGTGACAGCGGGTGGGTTCCTCGCATGATCGTAGAGAGAAGGAATGTGTAAGTCGCCGTCAGTAGGACTCAACCTCGTGGCTAGGTCTAATGTGACATGCAATCACTGCTGCGCCGCAAGTTCCTCTCGTTCTGAAGCGCGTCTAACCGGCGAGCAAATTGACTCTATCGTTGACAGTCTAGTGCACTATTTTTTGGGGGCGCCTGACATGACAGAATCTATGAACGCCTTATTGGAGTTGGAGGAACTTGTGGTGGCGAGGGGGCGCAAGTTCTGCCTGGCTCCGCTGACTATCCGTTTTGCCAACCCCGCTATCGTTGGGCTGTTCGGTCACAATGGGGCCGGAAAGACGACACTACTGAGGTCGCTCGCCGGATTGCTGCCCCCGAAGTCAGGCTTCTTCAGGTTCCGTGGTACAGCGAGTCCTGCTTTCCTGCCGGACGCCCCGTTTATCTATAAATTCCTTAGGGTCGGGTCGGTTCCCGAGGTCCTATCGGGCTACTTTGACGACTTCGACATCGCGCGCGCGAAGTCTATCATCGACGACCTGACGTTGGATGCCTCAAAGAAGGTGGGCGACCTGTCCAAAGGGATGGAAGAACAGCTGAACCTTGGCATGGCGCTGGCCAGACGATCATCTGTCTATCTCTTCGATGAGCCGCTGGCCGCGGTGGACCCCGTGACCCGCGACCGTATGCTGGAACTTATTCAACGGCACAAGCCTGACGACGCTCTGCTGATCATCAGCACGCATCTTATCGCAGGGCTGGAATCGCTTTTCGATGAATGCGTAGTGCTCCACGACGGGCGATTGCTGCTTCGGGTCCAGGTTCCGGAGATGCCGCCGGGAGGTAGTCTAGAGTCATCCATTAAGGAGGCGATGATCCATGCATGATATTTCCACCGAGGCGCGTAAGCACGCCATTTTTTTCCTGGCGTGCGTCTCCTTTCTTCTTTGTGCCTTCTTACTGAAGGAGTGCCTAGACTCCTACGAAACCATACTTAGCGTAGTCTGGGTGTTCTCCGTAGTCTTGATTTCGGCTGGAACCGCATTTTACGTAGGAGCGCAGATCTTCACGTTCCTCGTGCTCAAGGGCGATCCGCTCCTCCAGTTGTCTACCCACTCACCACTGCGTAAGTTCCTCGTCAAAACGCTTCCACTTGCTCTGGGATTCGCAACGGTTGGGCTCGTCTCTGTCCTGGCGAGCACTACGACCTGGCCGAAAGAAGACGTAACAGCGCGCGCATTCGCCTACCTCCTCGCCGCCAAGTTGGTTTCCAGCGTAGCCTGGATCTCTATGGCCTGGATCATCGGACTTGCCACTGCACGCCTTGGCGGGCTCTACCCCCGACTTTTCGCATATATGGGTGGACTAGCGACGATGACCGGCTTACAGATCGCAGCGCTGTGGAACCTGGCCAGCCTCGGAGCCGCTCAATGGGCTGTCGGCGGATCCACTGGATTTGCTGGCTACCCAACGTACTGCGGCGTCCTCGGGATATCCCTCGACGTTCCGTTGACACTTAACGCCACAGGCCCTTACCTGCTCGGCATTGGACTCAACGCCGTATGGATCATCGTATGCTTGCTCGTGGTTGTTGTCCTAATTCCTTACTGTCATAGGAGGATGGGCTCCCGTCTCAGGCGGCGGTGAGGAAGCCTCCGACATTAGGGGGCAACTGTCGTTCCAATACGGTTCTGACCCGATTCTTGGAAGGTTCAGCCGCTATCGGCAGATAGATGGTTGCGCACCCCTGGTCCGACTCCTAGTTCTTGGTGGTAGCCGGGTCAACCCGCTCAGGCTCAAGCTGATTGGCCGCGCGTCCATCGTCCCTTTTGCTATCAGACAATCGGATCTTAACTTCGTTTGAGCAGTCGCCCTGTGTGCGCAGGACTCAGATAGCTTTCTTCTTCTGTTTCTCTGCGCCCCGTTCAATCCGAGGGACTCTAGAGCCAGCTGAGGCTGCGACAGTCATCAATGCCCTCGAGCCACGAAGATGGCGCTCGCCAGGAGGCCCCCGCCCGCAGCCCAGTGACCGGTTCGTTCTGCGTAGGTATCGGGGCCCGTGGCCATCCTCACCATGAAGGCGCCGTCGGGACGGCCCGGGCCGTCGATTAGCGCGCGCCTGTCCTCGGCTAGGACCGCGTCATCGGCTGTGCGCCAGGTGGCCCCAAGACCTTCGGCGATGCTCGAGACGGCCAGGTGGCCGATCGCCAGCGCCTCCAACGCTCAGCGCATCGCGCGACGCGACAGCCCCGGCATCAAGGACCCGGTTGAGGGATCCGGCACTGGCCTCCCCGCCCGATCCGCTCCCACACGCTGGCCGACCACCACACCGAGCCCGCTCAGACAACCTAAGACCACCAACTCAGGAACCACGAAGGTGCAGGTCCGCTTCAACGTGTGGGAGGCGCCTCCGAGCCGGTACTGCTGGCGAGAATCCCGCGGGCCCTCTTGTCCTGGCATCCCGATGGGAAGACCGATCCGCTTACGGGGCGCGACGACGGATCGGCCTGCTCATGCGCCGCGCCTCCGGCGTCGCTCCATTGCGTTGCCCCGTCACGAGGGGCCACCGCGAGGGGGCGACGTCGTCGGCCGCGTGGGGCGAGACTCTCCGGGTGCCGCGAGTTGCCTCACGGGATCGGCCCGCCGTGTCATACTCGCTTTAAGGTGTCCATGAGCCAGAGGAGAAGATGATGGCGAGCAAGTTCGAGGTGTACGAGGACGGGGCCGGCAAGTTCCGCTTCCGCCTCAAGGCTGGCAACGGCGAGATCGTCGCCACCGGGCAGGCCTATGAGACCAAGGCGGCTGCGGTCAAGGGAACCGAGGCTGTCCAGCGCGCGGCCGCCGACGCAACGGTCCAAGACCTCACCGAGGGCTGAGGCGGAAGCGGTCGGTTTCTCCTAGTCGGCAACGAATCGGCAAGGACAGCGGGGCGCGCGGAGCAGTGATTCCGCGCGCCCCGGTCGTCTCCCCGGCTCATGGTGCGGGGCACGGGCTATTAGCGTGCCGTGCTCCGCGGCCTCTTCTGATCTGGGAGATCAGTTCCTCGCGGCGCGATATCCGGCGTTCTCCGCGTCAGCGCCGCTGACGAAGCACTCCTCAGCCTTCGTCCGGTTGTAGGAGCCCTGACCGGGCCGGTGATAGATCTTCGACTCGGCATTGCCCTTGATCGGCGCCCAACTCGGGCACGTGTACGTCCCCGGGTTGTAACGGCCCGCCAGTCGTCCATTCCCGCTGAAGCGGTACCACGTGTCGCCAGCCTGGGCCCAGCCCGTGGCCATCGTCCCGTCCGCCTTCAGGTAGTAATCGCCCACCCACATGCGCGTCGCCATCGCGCCCGACGCCGTCAGGTAGTACCAGTTGCTCCCCGAGCTGATCCACGTCCCGCTCTCCATCGCGCCGGCCGGCGTGAAGTGGTACCAGGATCCGCCGTCCTGGGCCCAGCCAGTGGCCATCGTCCCGTCCGCCTTCAGGTAGTACCAGGCGCCCCCCTGAGCGACCCACTGACTGGCGGCCATCGCCCCAGACGGGAGCAGGTAATACCAGACGCCGCCCGACTCCAGCCACCTGCCGTACTGCATCGCGCCCGTGGAATCGAAGTAGTACCAGGCCTTGCCATCGTGCGCCCAGCCTGTGGCCATCGCGCCGTCGGGCATCAGGTAGTACCAGGCGCCGCCTTGAGCGATCCACCCGGTCTTGAGCAGGCCTGCCTCGTAGAAATACCACTTGTCGCCGCTTTGCACCCACCCGTCCTTGATCGGTGGTGCGGGCGCGGGCTGAGGTGACGTCACACCGGCTGTGGGAGAGGGCACAGGGTAGGGGAATTCATCCGCGACAGCTGCTGGGATAACCATTCCCAGCAGTGAGAGCGCGGAGATCGCCCCGATGGCCGATCGACGAAGATGATTCATGGGATTCCTCCATATGGTGACCCGTGCGCCGCCTCCGATGGCGGAACATGCGGGTAAGAGCCGTAATCTCGACCATGCCGTGGGAAATCAGAGATGGGGAATGCGGAGAAGAGGACTCTCATAGGAAGTGCACGGCACTCCCATGCGGTGATTCGCCGTCCACCTGGCAGCCCCCTTCTCAAGGGCAGAACGGCGCACCCACGCGGTGATCCGCCTGATGAGGGAGCCCGCGCCGGTTACCTGCCCGGGAACACGCGTCCCCTCCGGGACCCTCGCGAACCGGCGGGGCCTGAGTGTATGGAGACGACCACTGCGCTGACGCCGCCTTGCGCCCGCAGATACCGTCTCGTCCCGGCCTTACGCCCTCAAACTACAAGGATGAGGCGGTACGTGCGGGCTGAGACCGTATCCGTGGGCTGAGGTGGTATGTGTGGGCTGAGGCGGTACGTGCGGGCTGAGGCGGTACGTGCGGGCTGAGACCGTATCCGCGGGCTGAGGCGGTACGTGGGGGATGAGACCGCGGCGCGGGGGCGCCGGCGTCCGCAGGGCGATCGTCATGCGCCGGACATGTGGCTGATGCCTACGCTTCTGCGGTCCCTGGCCGGGCCCCTGCCCGAGCCGTGGCCCGAACGCCAAGGGACGGCACGACGAACTCCTAGGAGGACTCATGATCAGAGTCGCGATCAACGGATACGGCAACCTCGGGCGGGGCGCCGAGCAGGCCATCTCGAAGAGCGAGGACATGGAGCTCGTCGTCGTCTTCACCCGCCGCGATCCCGCCTCGGTCACCACCCAGGGCGCCCCCGTCGCCCATGTCGACGACATGCCCGCCTGGGCGGACAAGGTGGACGTCTGCCTCAACTGCGGGGGATCGGCCACCGACCTCGCCGAGCAGGGCCCCGCCGCGGCCGCTCACTTCACCACCGTCGACTCCTTCGACACCCACGCCGAGATCCCCAGCTACTTCGCCGCCGTCGACGCCGCCGCGAAGGGCGCCGGACACCTCGCCATCATCTCCACGGGCTGGGACCCGGGCCTGTTCTCCATGCTGCGCGTCCTGGGGGACTCGGTCCTCCCCGACGGCACCACCACCACCTTCTGGGGCCCCGGCGTCTCCCAGGGCCACTCCGACGCCGTGCGCCGCATCGAGGGCGTGCTCGACGCCCGCCAGTACACGCTGCCGGTCGCCGAGACCGTCGACGCCGTCAAGGCCGGTGAGGACGTCGAGCTCACCACCCGCTCCATGCACCGCCGCGACTGCTACGTGGTGGCCGCCGAGGGCGCTGATCTCGCTCGCATCGAGAAGGAGATCGTCGAGATGCCCAACTATTTCGCCGACTACGACACCACCGTCACCTTCATCTCCGCCGAGGAGATGGCCGCCAAGCACGCCGGCATCCCGCACGGCGGCACCGTCATCCGCCGCGGCCTGACCTCCGACGGCGTGGCCGAGCGCATCACCTTCGAACTGGCTCTCGACTCGAACCCCGAGTTCACCGGCGCAGTCGTGGTCGCCATGGGGCGCGCCGCCGCCCGCATGGTCGCTCGCGGCCAGACCGGCGCGCGCACCGTCTTCGACGTCACCCTCGCCGACCTGTCCCCGAAGGACCCCGCCGAACTCCGCGCCCACTACCTCTGAGCACTAGGCCGCAGCCGATCACGGTTGCGGCGGAACAGGGCGAGGTAAGGGTGCGCGGCGTCGAGTACGGCCTCGGCGTCGCGCACCAGCGCCTCGTACAGGCAGAGCGCCCGAGGCGTGTCACCGGCCGCCTCGCAGGCCCGGGCGAGATTGTTCCGCGCCGACAGCGCATCGGGATGCCCTCGGCCCAGCAGCCTCGCGGCGTCGTCAACGATCCGCTCATGGAGAGCCACCGCCTCGCGCGCCCGACCCGCGTCCGCGCAGGCGCCGGCCAGGGCGCTGCGGGCGGTGAGCGACTGGGGAGCCTCCGGCCCGAGCAGCCTCTCGGTCCCGGCGACCACCTGCTCCAGTAGCGTCACCGCTGATGCCGGATCCCCGGCCGCGCGGTGGGCCCGGGCCAGATGGAAGCGCGCGCCCAGCACTTGGTGGTCCTCAGGCCCCAGCTCCCGAGCCAACTCAGCGACGGCGCCCGCGAGCGAGATCGCCTCCTGCGGGCGACCAGCCACCGTCGCATCGCGCAGCGCATCAACGAGAGCGGTCGCCTCAGCAGAGCCCCCGCCGGAGGCTGGCCTCCGCGCGCCGCCCGGCCCCTCAACGCCCATGACCGCTTCCTTCCCCTCCCACCACGACGAGTGAGACGGCTCGATGGCACCGCGCCGCCTCTCACAGAGCATGCTATGCCGGCTCAATGCTGGGTCCCTCAATCCCAGGTCCCTCAATGCCGGGTCCACGCCGATCGGCGCCGTCGCGGCGCCGCCGAGGCCCGCTCCCGCGTCGTGCCCCCGGCCCCGCTGGATGATGCGGGCCGACGGGTGGCGCCGGAGCCGATCAGCCGAAGTAGGCGCGCATCATCTCCGCCAGGCTCGTGCCGTAGCCGGGATCGGTAGCCCAGCCGACATGGGCCGGGTTCTCCTTGATCCCCAGGTACTGCACGTACGGCGCGGAGCCCTTGCGCACATAGGAGAAGCGCGGGTCCACCACCGGGTGGGCAAGTGAGGGCGCCGAGACGGAGGGATCGGCGTAGGCGCGCAGATGCTGCACCTGGGCGCGCAGGCCGGTCCTCACATCCGCGAAGGAGGCGCCGCGGGCGCCGCCGCCCGTAGCCCCCAGGCCCCCGAAGTTGAACTGGCCGATACTCACATCACCGCCGAAGCGCAGCCAGGCGGTCTCCTTCATCACCTGGCAGAACAGCAGTTCGGGGCTCACCCCCTCCGACGTCGCCTCGTCATAGATGATCCCCGCGAACGCCTCGATCGTGGGCGCGCCCCCAGCGCTGAGCGCCGACGACGGGTAGGGCCTGCCGGAGGAGCGGTAGGCGCGCGCCATCGAGGAGATGAGCGCCTCCCGGCTCGACGACGGCGCGCTCAGCACCGGGGTCAAATCGGCATAGCCCAGCCATGCGCCATTGGTGGCGAAGCGCGAGACGCGCCCGTCGACGGGCACGGTGCCCGTGGCCATCGGCCCCGAGCCGTAGAGGTAGTACCAGGTGTTGTTGTCTTTGATCCAGCCGGTGGCCATTGCTCCCGAGCCGTAGAGGTAGTACCAGGTGTTGTTGTCTTTGATCCAGCCGGTGGCCATTGCTCCCGAGCCGTAGAGGTAGTACCAGGTGTTGTTGTCTTTGATCCAGCCGGTGGCCATTGCTCCCGAGCCGTAGAGGTAGTACCAGGTGTGGTCGTCCTTGACCCAGCCGGTGGCCATCGCGCCGGTGTCGGCGCGCAGGAAGTACCAACGCCCGCCGTCCTCCAGCCAGCCGACCGTCCTCACCCCATTGAGACCGAAGTGGTACCACTGGCCGCCCCTCGCAACCCATCCGGTGGTCTGAGCCTGGGCAGCGCCGGCGGGTGGCGCGGCGGCGGCCGTGCTGACGGGGATGGCGGCACCGCCGAGCGCCGTGATGGCTAGGGAGAGCGATGCGGCAGATGAGAGGGCACGAGACGGCATGAAGGGCCTTTCGAGTCGAGGAGCACGAGCGTGGGGCAGGTGTGACTCCAGGGATGGATGAGTCCCATTATGTCAGTGGATTCCCAGTGCTCTCGGGCCACCCAGCGGACGACGATATCGGCCCCGTCTCGCTTGAAGGAGACGGGGCCGGTATCTGTGGCGCGAAAAGGACCTACTGGTAGGTGGGGCCCTGCTGCTGGTACGGCGAGGGCTGGGCGCCCGGCTCCGTCTGTGGTCCGGTGGGCATGTGGGCGCCGGGGTGCCCGCCGTAACCGCTGGCGCCCTTTGCGATCCCGGCGCCGGGTCGAAGTCGCAGCCCGGCGACGATCATCGCCGCTCCGCAGGCCAGGAGCAACAGCGCCGCGATAAGCAGCAAGTACATGCCCACGCCCCTGCTAACCTCGAAAGAGCCGCCGAGGCTGCCATAACTGGTCTTGGCCTGCTTGATGGTCTTCTGGGCGTCGGAGATCTCCGAGTTGGCGTTGAGCCAGCTGATGCCGTTCCAAATCCCGCCCACGACTGTCGCCACCCCGCCGCCGAGGACAACGGGGAACTGCCTCACGAAGAACGCGCAGATGCCCGCCGAGATCGCCAGGAGGCTGGCGCAGAGGATCTGCACGTCGTAACTCTTGTTGTCGTAATCCCAGAAGTTGGCGGTCTTGCTCTGGGAGCCGAACGTCGTGGAGACAGCGGGCAGGAAGGACGCGATGATCGCGAGCAGCCCGATCACCGGAATGGCGATGAGAACGATCGTGCTCCAGTTCGAGGATGCCCTGGTGATCGCGGCACCGCCCAGCGCAGCACTGGCCTGGGGCTGCGCGGTGCCGTACTGGGCGGGCGCGCTCTGGTAGTGCGGCTGCTGGTAGGCCTGTTGGTCGATCCACGCGGCGAGATCAGGCGGGCAGGCGGGATGCTGGCGCACATGCGCCCGCAGGTCGGGGCGGTGCTGTGCGATCTGAGCGAGCGTCCCCGGGGCGATCGCAGGATTCGTGAGGTGGGCAGGTGTGCAGGACAAGGGGTCGATGGCCGTCATGCGGGCTCCTGGGAGGTGGTTGATGTAGGGATACCGTAGCGGGGATGGCGGTGCGGCGCATGGGCTGGGATCCCCATCCGCCGCGCGCGGGGCGAGGACTTACGCCTCGTGGCCGCTGTGAGCGGACGAGGCCTGATCGCCCTGGCCCGCCCATGCGCCCGGCTCGCCCCGCATCGCGCAGGCGAGGTGGAGGACCGAGATGAGCAGGAGGACCACGCCGCCAACTGCCAGGAGGATCGCGCCGGAGCCGACGGAGGCGCCCGTGGCCCCCTTCATGTCCGGCACGTCCCCGGAGAATCGGATGATGTTCCGCAAGCCGTCGCTGGTCGCCAGCAGGGCGGATACGGTGCCCGCGATCCCCGTGAGGATCAGCCGCGACCGCCGCGGGGTGATGATCGCGGCGAGGCCGATGCCGGTCGCGACGATGAAGACCACCAGGAGCATGAGCGCCTCTTGGACGCCGTCCCCGTTCCAGTAGTTGAAGGACCAGGTCCCCGTGTCGAAGGTGATGGTGACGATCGGCAGGAAGGTCGAGACCAGGCACAGGACGGCCAGCACCGGCACGGCCCACAGCAGGAGGCGGCGCCAGAGAGAGGCGGTCCCGTCCTCGTCTCCTGGCAAGAGCCTCCCGGAGGCGGGCTGGTCGATCGCCGAGGGCACCGCGGAGGCGGGGATGAGGGGCTCAGGCGAGGTCTGGGGCGCGCTGCCCCTCGCGGGATCGGCACTAGGGCACGACGACGCCTCGTCACTGCTGGGGGCGCCGGGTGTCGCCGTAGCGGCAGTGGGCTCATAGGCGGCGGGGACCGCCAGGCCCGGAACCGCGGTGATGATCTCCGGGGCGGAGGCGGGCGGGATGATCCTGGGGGCGGAGCGCGCCGAGCGGGCCGAATGCGCCGAGGCGACGGCGGGCGAGGCGATATTGCCGACCGGGGTCGCCGTGTCGTCCGCCGACGCGGGTGAGGCCAGGGCGGCTGGCCTGCCCGGCGTCGGGCGCTCGATGGGCTCGAAGTCGCTCGCCCGCGCGGGTGAGGCGGCGACCCAGATGGCGTCCCTGATCGGCGCGGCCGAGGCCGTCGCTGGCGAGGCAGTGCCTGTGGCTGAGGGCGACGATGGTTCCGAGGCCGTTGCCGATGCGTCGCAGGCCCGGGTGGAGTCTGCCGCGGCGTCATCGTCCGACACCGCCCCCTCAGTGCTCGGCTGCTCGGCCGCCTCGGACTCCAGGAGGGCGGCCCGCTGCTCGATCCACGCGGCGAGCTCTGGGTAGCAGGCCGGGTGCTCGCGCACGAGCGGATGCAGATCCGGGCGGAACTGGGCAATCCGGGCGAGATCCATCTGGGTGATCGCAGGGTTCGCGAGGTCGGCAGGGGCGCACGACATCGGATCAAGGACGGTCATGAGATCTCCTGTAGGGGTTCTCCACTGAGGCCACGGTACCGCGTCCCTCGCGCCGGAAGACAGCCCCGCAGGCGCCGGGCCCACCGCCCAGGGCCGTGGACCCTAGCCGAGCCAGGCGCCCGAGGGGGAGAAGGAGTGCGCCGCGCCGTCGATCATGACTCTGCCCGTGGCCAGGGATCCGGAACTGGTGAGGTAGTACCAGGCGCCGCCCTGGTTGAGCCAGTCGTTGGCCCGCATGGCGCCGGAGTGGTCGAGGTAGTACCAGGTGGTCCCATCCTTCAGCCAGCCGGTGGACATCGCGCCGCTGCCCCCCACGTGGTACCAGGCGGCGCCTGATTGGATCCACCTGCTCGTGGACATGGAGCCCGAGGCGCTGAGGTGGTACCAGGCGGTCCCACTGGCCACCCATCGGTTGGCGGCCATCCGTCCCGAATCAGGGGCGAAGTAGTACCAGGAGGAGCCGTCCCTCAGCCAGCCGGTGGACATCGCGCCGTCGGCGCCCAGGTAGTACCAGGAGGAGCCGTCCTTCAGCCAGCCGGTCTTCATCGCGCCGTCGGGGCTCAGGTAGTACCAGGTGGTCCCGTCCTTCAGCCAGCCGGTCTTCATCGCGCCGTCGGGGCTCAGGTAGTACCAGGTGGTCCCGTCCTTCAGCCAGCCGGTCTTCATTGCGCCGTCGGGGCCCAGGTAGTACCAGGCCCCCTTCCAGCTCGCCCAGCCGCTCTCGGTGGCGTAGGGGCTGTCGGAGAACCAGTAGTAGTCCTCCCCGATCCTCCTCCAACCGGTCAGCGGGGTGGCGACGCCGTTCCGGTAGGCCGCGGCGTGGGGGCTGCTCGCCTGACGGGTGCGCAGGACGAGCCCGCCGCTCGTGGCGTCGACGTCGGAGAGGTGGACGCCGTCGTCGGCGAGGGCGACGACGAAGCTGATGTGCCCGGAGGCGCGGAGCTCATCGGCTGAGTACCACCTGGTGCCGAGGCGGTCCAGGGTGCGCTGGGTGGCGGGTGCCAGGGCTTGGAAGCGCCCGGTCTGGAAGGCGATCTTGGGGCGCAGCGTGGTCAGGAAGCCCTCGCTGTTGGAGGAGATGGAGCCGTGGTGGCCGAGCTTGAGGACATCGACGTCGCCGATCAGCGGGGCCAGGCGGTCCTCGTCTCCGTAGAAGTTCTCGATATCCGATGCCAGGAACGCCGAGCGCCCGTGGGCCGTGACCTTGACGCCCCAGGCGCTCTCGTTGGCGTCGTAGATGTAGGGGGGCTGCTTGTAGGACTCGTCGTAATTGACGATCTCGATTCGCATGTCCCCGAAGTCGAAGGTGGGAGACGCTGTGGTGGGGGCGCTGGGGTCGGGTGTGACGGGGGCGCCGGGGACCAGGTGCTGGATGAGGGCGGAGCCGTGCTCCGCCTGGGCCTTGCGGGCGGCGGCGATCATCCGGTCGTAGACGTACTGGTTGTCCCAGAGGTTGTTCTTGCTGGTTATCCAGGCGTCGGAGTACTCGGGGGTGTAGATCCGCTTCGGGTGGTACTTCTCGATGACGGTGTCAGCCGTGCCGATGTGGTCCGAATGCGCGTGGGTGCCGATGTAGAACTCCAGGTTGGTGGAGTTGACGCCGAGTTCGTCGAGGTAGGCCCACATGGCGTCCTCATCCGGCGCCCCCTGGGTCACGCCGGGGCGCAGTGGGTACCGGGGATCGTCCCCGCGGGGGTAGTCCTTGTCCTCCCCGGAGTCGACCAGCGCGAAGCGCCCGTTGCTCTGCAGCACGATGACGTCGGAATCCACGAAGGACAGGATGTGGATCGACTCATCGGAGGCAGAGGCGGAGGCGGCGGCGGGCAGGGGACCGGCGGCGGGCGGGGGATCGGAGGCGGGCGGGGAATCGGAGGCGGCGGCGGGCGCGGGGGCCGAGCCGGCGGCCGCCAGCGCGGCGCCGACGAGCATCGGCGCGATGGCGCGGAGGGCCCAGCGCAGGGCGCGTCTGGGGGCGCCTTGGGATCTTGGTTGGCTAGTGGGATCGGGCAGAGCCATATCAGTCTCCTCGGGAGTCCCGGCCCCGCCTGGGGAGGGCGGAGAGGGGAGGCGCGCCACTGCCGGGTCTGGGAGCGTGGCGCTAGGAGAGGATATCCGCGCCGACTGCCCTCACCAGTCGTGAATCCCCGTGATTCCAGCGATCTCTGGGGCCAACCGTGAGGTCAGGAGGACCGGTGTGAGATTCGCGTTGATGGGCGCGGCGTGGGATGTGCGGAGACCTCCTCGGCGAGGCGCTGGGGCTCGCGGGCTGACCGCCGTTCGCCTCGTGTGCCTTAGACCCGAGGGGCGGTCGGGCCGGAGAGCGTCGCGGTGCTCTTGCGCGCCCGGAGCCCGCGCGCGGTGACGACGACGGTGGTGTTGAGTCCCGCCATGCGCGGCGGGCCGGCCGAATCGTGCTCCTACTACCAGATCCTGTCGAAGCCCGAAGGGGGGACAGCGGGCACTCCTGGCCGTCCTTCTCGATGACGGAGCCCGAGGTCTGGCCGTTGGCGGGTTGGCAGGTGACATCGGGCTCGGGGCTGAGGGGTGCCCCTATGTGGTGTGCCAAGCGGCGGTGGGTAGTGGTGTGGCTGGTTGTGGGTCGTGGAGGGAGCCGTTTCGGATCATGCGCGCGGGGTGATGATGTGGCGGTGGGCCAGATGTGGCGCCGCTGGCCCCCCGGGGTGCCGGGTTCGCGGCCTGGGCCCGGGGATACCGTCTCGGCCCGGCGTTGCGGTCTTGGTCTCCAGATACCGTCTGGGCCCGGGGATACCGTCTCGGCCCGGCGTTGCGCCCTCATTCTCGCAGTTTGAGGCGGTTTGTGTGGGGTGAGGCGGTATCCCGGGGGTGAGGCGGTTTGTGTGGGGTGAGGCGGTATCCCGGGGGTGAGGCGGTTTGTGTGGGGTGAGGCGGTATCCCGGGGGGCGGCTCGTGCTGGCCCGTGCTCGCTCGTGGGCCGGGGGCCGCGCGCGCCGCGGTGGCTGGCTTGGGGCTGCGGTCCTTGGGCCCCAGTGGTCGGGCTTGCCGGCCTCGATGCCGTCGCCCGGACGCCCGGACGACCGGGCGCGGGCTGGCCGCGGCTCGCCATCGGGCCCCGGCGCCTGTCTAGGCTGAGGCCATGACGAACACGACGCCCTCCGGGCCCATCGACGGGATCCTCGCGGCGGCGGCCGCTGAGTTGGCCGGGGAGGCCGCCGCGGGACCGGGCGACGCCCCCGGAGCCCTCGCGGCCCCCACCGACCCGGCTCTCGCCGCCGCCCTGGCCGACGGACGCCTCATGCTCTGGCAGGCTGACGCCCGCGACACCCACCGCGTCGCCCAGCTCCTGGCGCTGCGCGGGACCACGATCCAGGAGGCGCTGGAGGCGGCGCCCGGCATGATCGAATCGATCCCCGTGCTCGTCCTCGCCTCCCTGGAGGACCCCGCCCATCGTGACGACTTCGATGCCGCGATCTCCGTGGCCCTCGCGGGCGCCTTCGTCCTTCCCGCCGACCCCGACGAGGGGCGGGAGGCCTCCTGGATGGTCACCGGTCTCATCCTCGACCCCGCCGCCAGGACCCGCCCCATCGGCCGCGATCTTCTCGAGGGCCTCGCCGAGGCGGTCGACGCCGCGGACCCCGGCGCCCCACTGTGGGCCTTCGTTGAGGCCAGTGAGCACGCCGTCGTCGCCAGCCATCTCGCCGCCGGCTTCAAGAAGGTGGAGCAGCGCCCTCACTACGCGGGCATCACCTTCCCCACCGGTGATGGCGCGCTGCTCGTCCGCGAGCCCCAGGCGCTCCCGGAGGGTGAAGCGCCCGACGGCGCGGCCTGAGCCGCCGGGCATCCCGGCGTCAGCGGCTGTCAGCGGCTGTCAGCGGCCGAGCGGCCGGGGATCGGCCAGGCGCACGGCGTCGCGCGGAGCCTCGTACTCCACCCCCGGGTAGCGCCCGAACTGCTCCTCGGCCACCCGCGGCCGCGTGGCGTCCATGAAGGCCAGGACCTGCCCCGGCGTCGGCCACGACTTGCTGGACTCACGGCCCATGGGGCTGATCGGCCCGGCGAGGACGCCCTGCTTCGGGCGGACCATGAGCCTGCCCGGCCGACTGCGGTCCCGCAGGGCGTGCGCGCGCCAGGTCAGCACCGGATGGCTGGCCCGCCAGGAGGCGATGTGGAGCCAGAAGCCCCGCTCCGTCACGGCGCGATCCGCCAGGGCGTGGAAGTTGACCTGCGGCCCCAGGTACTTCCCGGCGGCGAGGATCCCCATGATCCCCGGCGCCCCCTGCGGAGACGCCGCGTAGCCGTGGTTGTCCGCCGTGTACTCCTGGGCGCGGCTGAGCGCCGGCCCGATGAGCGGGGCCTGCATACCCAGCGTCGTGATGGCCAGGCGCAGGAAGGAGACGTGGCCCGCGGCCAGGTGCCCCACCTCGTGATTGATGACGAAGCGCAGAGCCTCCGGGTCGCGCGCCGAGCCGCCCACCTCGAACAGGTCGGAGTAGACGACGACGTAGCGGCGGAACCCGTGCCCGGCGGCGAAGGCGTTGATCTTCCCGCTTCCGAGCACCACGTAGGCGTCCGGCACGCGCCGTAGCCCGAAGTTGTGCGCGGCCTCCACGACCATCCGGTACCCCTCGGGGAACTGCGTGAAGCTCATCTGCACCGCCCGCGAGCGTTGCTGCGCGTACAGGATGGCGCGCACCACCCACAGGAGGATTGGCAGGAGGGGGACGAGGAGGATGTACTGGCCGATGGTGCTCATGATGAGCGAGCGCGCCGTCGCCCTGGCCCCGGTGGGCTCAGGGTCCGCGATCAACCAGGCGATGAGGCCGATCCATGAGGCGTAGGCGCCCAGCGTCACCAACCCGCAGACGGCCACGAGGGGGAGCTCCTTGGGATGGCGCAACGCGCGGATCCCGAACCACCCGTGGATGGTCGCCCCATTGAACAGGGTGGGGGGCTCCACCGGTGGCTGGACCGGTCGGGGGGCCTGGGCGCCCAGGGGACCGCCGGACGGCGCCCCGGGGACGTACTGCTGTGTCATACGCGGCACCGTAATGGGCTTCGCGGATGAAGTGGTCATCCCGCAGGTGGATGCGCCACCGGCGCGCCTCGATCTGGGAGAGGGGCGCGCCGCCGCCAAGACGACCGTCGCGCAGGGGCGCGCTCCCCGTCACCGCGCGCCCGCCATGGCGCCGAAGGCGATGGCGCGCGACAATCCCTTCCATGAGCGAGAACCGAGCTGAGCACCTAAGCCCACGGCCCGACGGCGAGTCGCCAGGGGCCCCACGGCCCTACGGCTCCTGGCCCGGCCAGGCGACCCAGTCGATGCCCTCCGCCGGCGAGGCGGGCGCGCTCGGCGACGAGGCCGCCGACGCCGTCGCCACGGACGTCTTCTCCGCTGATGAGGGGATCGAGGGCTATGGCGTCATGGGCGGCGCCCACGGCTCCAGCGGCGCCGATGCCGCTCCCGACGGCGCGGCCACCCCCGCCGAGGCGCCGCTCGCCCAGACGATGGCCCTGCCCCGCGACGCCGTCCTGTCCGGGATGGTCGGCTACCCCGACCCGGCACCCCGGCTCCCTCGGGCGCCTCAGATGCCCGCGGAGACCGCCTACCTGCCTCCTGTCGCCCAGCAGGCCCCCGCCACCCAGGCCCTGCCCGCGCCCTACCCGCAGCCCCAGGGGCCCGCGATGCCACCGCCCTACCAGCAGGCCCCACCGATGATGCCCGCGGGACCTCCCATGGGTGCCCCGGCCCCGCAGCCCCTCCAACCGCTCCCCGCCCGTCCAGGGCCCTCCTGGTACGCCGTCATGCTCGCCTGGATCTGGCGCGCCTCCATCACCGGGCTCGCGGGCTACGGGCTCTGGCTCCAGGTCGATCCGGTGCTGCGTGCCGACAGGATTGTCGGCGGGCACGCCCTCGTCCTCGGGCAACTCCGCTTCTTCACCACCCTGAGCAACGCCGTCGTCCTCGTGATCGTGGCGGGAGCCCTCCTTGAGCCGCTCGTGGGCCGCGCGGGCGCCTTCAGCCTGGGGCTGCGCGCGTTCGGCCAGTGGGCGCGGGGCCTGGCGGTCGTCATGGCGGTGTTCACCGGGCTGGTCTTCGGATTGATCATGAAAGGCGGCTTCGATCGGCCCATCAGTTGGATCCCGCACCTGGCCCTGCCCGCCGCCATGACCCTGGACTGGGTCCTCGTGGGGCGCAATCAGAACCTCCTGCGCTTCTCCACGCCCGTGACCTGGACGATGGCCCTCCTGCCCTACATCCTGCTGTACATGTGGGACGCCCGCCGTAACGGCCACCCCATGTACAGGTTCCTCGATCCGAATAAGGACGACTGGCTGGCCTGGATCGGCTCGCTCGTCGGCGGGTTCTTCGTCCTGGCGCTCGTGGTGTGGATACTGGGCCGCTTCCGCGGCGCCATCGTCGCCAGCGGCGAGCGCGCCCGGGCCGCTGCCCGGGCCGGCGCGGGTGGCGGCTGGTGATCGGCGCGGCCCCGGACGGGCGCCACTCCATCACCGGGCGCCCGGACCACGTCACCCCCTGGGCGATGCAGATCGCCGTGCGCTATGACAAGGTCACCCCGCCGCGGTCGATCGACGTCGCCGAGGCCGCCGCTCGCGCCGTCGTCCGCCTCCTAGCCGATGCCCGCAGCGCCCCCGGCGGGCCCTGGGCCGAGGCCGTCGACTACTGGCGCGACGGCCGCATCCGCAAGCTCGTGCGCCGCGCCCGGGGCAAGCGCTGGGAAGAGGTCCAAGAGCTCCCCGGCCTCACCGTGGAGCAGGACGGGCCACTGGGGTGGGGCAGCGCCGCCGCGCGGGCCTTCGTCCCCGGCCCCGTCCGGCCTCTCCCACCGCCGCTGGCCAAGACCCAGGTGGAGGGCACCCACTTTCCCGACGGCGCCGCCCTCCCGCCCCCGCCGGCGGCCATGACTGCTGCCATTGAGAAGGACCCCGCCAGCGCACCGGAGAGGATCTCCCTGGGGGCGGGATCGGCGTCGTCGGGGGCGCTGGTGACCATCGAGGTCACGCCCCTGCATGAGATGACCTCCGGCAAGCTCTGCGCCCAGGCCGCCCACGCCGCCCAGCTCGCCTGGGAGAGCGCGGGCATGCCCGAGGCGTTGCGGGAGGCCTGGGCGGCCGACGGCTACCGGGTGCGTATCGAGCGTCCGGATCGCGCCGCATGGGAGGCGGCGAGCAGGCCCGTGAGCGTCGTCGACGCCGGGTTCACCGAGCTCGACGGCCCCACGGAGACCACGCGCGCCCACTGGTGAGCAGTGGGCGCGCCAAGGGGGTGGGAAGGCGGCGGGCCGAGGAGGCCCAGGTTGGGCTCGGGTCCCGGTCGGGCTCGGGCCGGCCGGCTTGGCCCAGCCCCGCTGCTCAGGCCGAGGCGGGGGCCTTGTCCCGGGCCGAGTCGCGGAACACCCACAGGCGCACGAACACGTAGAGGTACAGGCCCTCGCAGCAGGCGGAGACGACCCGGGCCACCAGCGCGTTGACCCCGACCCAGTGCAGCAGGCTGGAAAGCCCCAGGATGAAGATCACGTACTGGCTGATCAGGCCGATGAAGTAGCGGCCGCCCTGGAGCGCCAGGTGCTCATGGGACTGGAAGTTGAGCCAGCGGTTGAGCAGGAGCGAGTACACCCCGGCAATTACGTATCCCACCGTCACCGCCAAGGAGTACCACCAGTGCAAGTGGTTGTAGAACACGCTCAGGCAGGCGATGTCGAGCAGGAAGGCCGAGCCGTTGATGACCGCGTAGCCGATGAAGGTCTCGGGGACCAGCCGCCGCAGTGCCGCCGGGATCAAGCGATGGACGGCCCCGGTGAAGCGGGCGAATCGCTCGGGGGCGCGCGAGGCGCGAGTCGTGGGCGCGTCGGGGGCCGCCGGGCCGCTGAGGGCGGTCGACTCGCGCGCGGCGCTCGGCTTCCCCTTCTCGACGGCGGTCTCGGGCCTCGTGCTCGACATACCAGTCCTTCCTCGCGCTCGCGTCCTGGGCCGCCAGCCGTCCTGGGCCGCCAGCCGTGGCTCGCGGCGCTCACCATGCCGCCCCAGTCTCGCCCAGCCGCGCCCCCGCGACCAACTCCTCCAGGCCGATAGCGGGATCCGCGCCTTCCGCCCGAAGGATGAGGGACTCCGGTGCGCGGCTCGGGCGAGCCCCGCTCCCGCCGCCTCAGACAGGACCGCCACCGCCCGCCAAGAGCCTCGTCTGTGAGGCGGTGACGTTCGCGGGAGCGTCTGGCGGCACATGCGGGGGAATGATGGCTGTGCCGACTGGAACAAGGTCCTCATCCGCGCCGGCTCATCATCGGTGCGAGGATGCGGCCATGCCAGAGACACCCGCACCGCCCGCCCCCACCGGAACCGCAGCCACCGCGCGCGGCGCGCTCCACGACGTCGATGCCTACGCCCGCGAGCTCATGGACTACGTGTCCGCCTCCCCGAGTTCCTACCACGCCGCCGCCGAGGCCGCGCGGCGACTGGCCGCCGCCGGATTCACCGCCCTCGACGAGACCGAGCCCTGGGGGCCCGACACGCCCCGGCGCGGCTACGCCGTCCGCGACGGCGCCATCGCCGCCTGGGTCCTGCCCGAGGCTCCGGGGCGCGACAGCGCCTTCCGGATCGTCGGCTCACACACCGACTCCCCCGCCCTCATGCTCAAGCCGGCGGCCCAGATGGGCCGTGACGGCTTCGCGCTCATCGGGGCAGAGGTCTACGGCGGGCCCCTGCTCAACTCCTTCCTCGACCGCGAGCTCGGCCTGGCCGGGAGGCTCGTCACCCGTGACGGAGCCGTCCACCTCGTGCGAACCGGACCCATCGCCCGCGTCGCCCAGGTCGCCCCGCACCTGGACCGCGGTGTCAACGACTCCCTCCACCTCGACCGCCAGGCCCACCTGGCCCCCATCTGGGCCCTGGGCGCCGCCGACGACGTCGAGGCCCACCTGTGCGAGATCGCCGGGATCGAGCGGGGCGACCTTGCCGGCCACGACGTCCTCACCTATCCCACCGAGGCCCCCGCCCGGTTCGGCCGCCGGGCTGAGTTCATCGCCTCCTCCCGCCTGGATGACCTCAGCTCCGTGATCGCGTCACTGGTAGCGCTGGAGTCCCTGTGCTCAGGCGAGGGCGGGCGGACGGCCGGCGGCACGGCCCCGGGCGACGTCGTCGTCCTGATCGCCAACGACCATGAGGAGGTCGGCTCCGGCACCCGCTCCGGCGCGGCCGGTCCCTTCCTCGAGCAGGTCCTGCGGCGCCTGGCGAGGGCGCTGGGGATCACCGGCGAGGCCCACGAGGCGATGCTCGCGCGCTCGACCTGCCTCAGCGCCGACGTCGCGCACTCCGTTCACCCCAACTACGACCGGCTCCACGACCCCGTCGTGCGCCCCGTGCTCGGCGGCGGGCCCGTCCTCAAGATCAACGCCCAGCAGCGCTACGCCACCGACGCGATCGGTCAGGCCCTCTGGGAGCGGGCCTGCGCGGCTGCGGGCGTGCCCCACCAGGTCTTCGTGTCCAACAACGCCGTGCCCTGCGGGACGACCATCGGGCCGATCACCGCCCAGCGCCTCGGGATCACCACCGCGGACGTCGGCCAGCCGATCCTGTCCATGCACTCCCAGCGGGAGATGTGCGCCGTCGTCGATGGGCCATGGCTGGCCCAGGCGCTCGCCGCCTACTGGGCCGGGGCATGAGCGGCGTGCGCACCGCCGGGGCGCGCCCCTCCGACCCCTGCCCCTGCGGGAGCGGCGCGGTGTTCGGCGCGTGCTGCGAGCCGATCCACGACGGCGCCCCCGCCCCCACCGCCGAGGCCCTCATGCGCTCGCGGTACTCGGCTTTTGTCGTCGGTGATGAGGACCACATCTTCCGCACCTGGCATCCGCGCACGCGCCCGCCCGGGCCGTACTGCCACCCCGGAACGGCCTGGCTGGGCCTGCGGATCGTGGAGACGGTCGGTGGGGGAGCGGCGGATGAGACCGGCATCGTGGAGTTCGTGGCCCGCTACCGGGCCTGGGACGGGCGCGGCGGGGTCGTGGAGGACGAGTTGGTCGAGCGCGGCCGCTTCATCCGCCGCGCCGGCCGCTGGCTCTACGAGACCGCCCTCTGACCGAGACCGGTCGAAAACAGCGCCGAGACCGGTCGTTGTTAGGACCGAGACCGGTCGAAAACTGCGCCGAGACCGGTTCGGCGCGCCGCCCGCCCCTGGGGGCGGCGCGCCGTCGGCCGGCCTTCACCGCCAGGCGCCGCGCCAGTACTGGACGGGCAGCCCCGCCTCGCGCCAGTCGTTGACACCCAGCTCATGGGCCCAGCGCACGGGCAGGTAGGGGTCCCGCAGGGCTGGGCGGCCCGCTGCGATCGCGTCGGCATCGCCCGCGGTCAGGATCGCCTCGGCCTGCGCCGCGGAGTCGATCACCCCCACCGCGACCACGATGACACCCGCCCCCGGCCCGCCGTCGGCGACCGAGGCCGCCAGGGCGGCGCGCGCCTGCGCGGCGTAGGGCACCTGGTAGCCAGGGCCCACCGGCACCGTCCCGGGCACGTTGCCGCCGGTGGACACGTGGATCGCGTCAACGCCGGCGGCCGCGAGCTCGACCGCGAAGCGCGCGGTGTCCTGGCCGGTGAGCCCGCCCGCGGCCCAGTCGGTGGCCGACAGGCGGATGCCGAGCGCCCGCGGGGCACCCGCCTCAGTGCCGTCGATAGCGCCCGCCGAGCTCCCGGCGTCGTCGATGGCGTGGCGCACCGCGGCGACCACCTGGAGCGGGAAGCGGCGGCGGCCCGACTCATCGCCCCCGAAGGCGTCGGAGCGCGTGTTGGACAGTGGCGAGAGGAACTCATGGAGCAGGTAGCCGTGCGCTCCATGGATCTCGATGAGGTCATAACCGGCGGCGGCCGCCCGGCGCGCGGCCTGGGCGAAGGCCTCCACGAGCCGCGCGATCCCGGCCTCGTCCAGCTCGCGCGGGACCGCGTGCCCCTCGCTGGGGTAGGCGATCGCGCTGGGCGCCACGAGGTCCCAGCCCTGAAGCGTCCCCGCGCGGGCGCCCGTCGCATCCGGCCGCCACGGGGGCGTGCCCGCCTTGCGGCCGCCGTGCCCGAGCTGCACCCCGGCCAGCGCGCCGCCGTCGTGGATGGCCGCGACGATGCGGCGGTGCCCCTCGATCTGGGCGTCATCCCACAGGCCCAGGTCGAACTCGGACAGCCGCCCCTCAGGGGTGACCGCGGTGGCCTCGACGATCACCGTGCCGAAGCCGCCGACGGCGCGCGTCCCGTAGTGCAGGACGTGCCAGTCGGTGGCGACGCCGTCGTGCTCCTGAGCGCTGTACATGCACATGGGTGGCAGCCACAGGCGGTTGCGGGCGGTCAGTGGGCCGATCTGGAGGGGGGAGAGGAGGGCTGGAGTGCTCATGCCGTGACGCTACGGCCCTCTGCGCCCCAAGCGCGGGGGAAAGGCGAGGTGACGAGCACTGTTCTTCTCTGGGGGAACATGGGAACAGGGTGCCTGGATAGGGGGCCGGACCGGTCTCGATCCTCATTTCGACCGGTCTCGCGTCTGTTTTCGACCGGTCTCGATGAGGAGGGGTGGGAGGGGTAGCGTGATGCCGTGACCTCCCGCAATCCGCAGTCCGGCTACTACCCCTACGGGCATCCCCTGCACGCCCCCGCTCCCGTGACCGCCCGGATCGACGACGTCGCCCTTGTCTTCGAGGGGGGCGGCATGCGCGGCGCCTACACCGGCGCCCTCGTGCGCGCCCTGCTGGAGGAGGGCCTGGAGTTCGGATGGGTGGGCGGCATCAGCGCCGGCGCGACGAACGCCGTCAACATGATCACCCGCGACACCTGGCGCGCCCGCGAGGCCTACCTCGCCATGCCGCTGCTCGGCGACGCCGGTGGCTGGGGCAGTTTCGCCCGCGGGCGCGGCTACTTCAACTCCGACCGTATCTACCAACGCACCTCCGCCCCGGACGAGGAGATGCCCGTTGACTGGCCGGCCCTCGAGGCCTCCGACGCCGAACTCGTCCTGGGCGCCTTCCGCTGCGACACCGGTGAGCAGGCCTACTTCCACCGCTCCGACATGCCCACCCCCGCGGATCTCCTCGCCCGCGCCCAGGCCTCCGCGTCCATGCCGGTGCTCATGCCCGTGGTCGAGATCGACGGCGCCCCCTACCTCGACGGTGCTCTCGGGCCCACCGGGGGGTTCGCGACCGATGCCGCGATCGCCGACGGTTATGAGCGCCTCCTGGTGATCTCCACCCGCCCCGCCGGCTACCGCAAGCCCGAGGAGAAGCGCCCCGAGGTCTACCGGCGGCTCCTGCGGCAGTACCCCTTGGCCGCCGAGGCCCTCATCAGTCGCCCGCGTCACTACAACGCCGCCCTGGAGGACATTGAGCGGCGCTGCGCCGAGGGCAGCGCCTACCTGTTCTGCCCCGACCGCATGGACATCGCCAACGGCGAGTTGCGCTACGACCGCCTCACCACCGCTTTCGAGGCGGGACTCGTTCAGGCCCGGCGGGAGATGCCCGCGATCAGGGCGTTCCTCGGACTCTGAGCTGGGTCCGCCGGTGTCGGGCCTGCCGGTGTCGGGCCTGCCGGTGCCGGGCCTGCCGGTGCCGGGCCCGCGACGGGGCGCCGGCTGACGGCGACCGCCCCCTCCCTCATGGAGGCCGCCCCCTCACACGACCGCCCCTCCCTCAGTGCGGGCGCGCCACCCCGTAGTGCGCGATCCGCTCGCCGTCGAAGCCGAAGGGCAGGATCGCGGGCACAGGCGCGCCGCCGTCGAGAGCCGTGGCGAGGCGCTCCAGGACGGCCCGCTCATGCGGCGGGACCGGGTCGGGGAGGTCCGCCAGGGCGAACCACTCCAGGCCCGCGCATTTCGTGCCCTCCATGATCCGTGGCTTGCCCGTCCAGGAGCGCGCGGTGAAGAAGAAGTCGACGCGCTGCTCCAGCGCCGCCCCGCCCACGTCGTTCGAGCGGTGCAGCGTGGTCAGTGGTTCGATCAGGCTCGGCTCGACAGTGACCCCCACCTCCTCGGCGGCCTCGCGCGCGGCCGTGCGGGTGACGGGCTCGCCGTCGTCCACATGCCCGGCCACCCCGCAGGCCCAGTGCCCGTCCATGTAGCCGGTGCCGCGCCGCAACTGCAGGAGCACCCGCGTGCGGAGCGAGGGTGCCCCCTGCCCGGGAGCCTCGCGCAGCAGGAGGAGGTAGGCGGCGGGGATCAGGGCGAAGGGCTGAGCGGGCGGGGTCGGGCGGGGTACATTCATGGAATGACCATAAGCGGATCGCCTGGTGCGGATGCGGGGCGGGCCCCTCGGGAGGCCGGGATCGCGCGCGAGGCCCGGGAGTGGATTACCGCCGACGACGGCCGCCGCCTCGCCCTCAGCGTCTGGGCGCCTGCCGATGGTGCGGCCGATGAGGACGGCGCGCCGATGCCGCGCGCGGTCATCCAACTCGTCCACGGCATGGGCGAGCACACCGCCCGCTACGGGGCCTTCGCCCGCTGCGCCGTGGAGGCCGGCTACGCGGTGGTGGCCGACGACCACCGCGGGCACGGCCTGACGATGGCCTCCCCGGATGAGAGCGGGCACACCGCCGACGCCGACGGCGCCGAGAGGATCCTCGCCGACCTCGCCCAGACGCGGGGCTGGATCGGGCGGGCCTTCCCTGGGCTCCCGGTCATCCTCATGGGCCACTCCTGGGGTTCCATCCTGGCGCGGGTGCTCGCCCCCAGGCTCGGGGCGGGTCCCGGGGCCGACCCCGCCGCCGCCATCGCCGGTCTCATCCTCGTGGGCACGACCGGGAGCGCCGGGATCCTCGCGGCCATCGGCCCCGCCGTCACCCGGGCGCTGTGCCTGGCGCGGGGGCCGCGCCGGCGGGAGAGGATCCTCGACGCCCTCGTGTTGGGGCCCTACAGCAAGCCCTTCTCCCCGGGCCGCACCCGGTACGACTGGCTCAGCCGGGACGAGGCGGTTGTTGACGCCTTCGTGGCCGACCCCCTGTGCGGATTCGACTACACCACCGCCTTCTATCGCGACCTCGTCGACCTCGTGCGCGCGGCCTCCAGCCGCGCCGTCTTCAACGCCACCCCGGCGGGACTGCCGATCCTCCTGCTGTCAGGGGCCCAGGACCCTGTGGGCGCGATGGGGAAGGGGCCTCGCTGGGTGGGGCGGCGCTACGCCAGGGCCGGGGCCTGCCCACTTGGTCTGCGCCTCTACCCGGGGGCGCGCCATGAGGCCCTCAACGAGACCAACCGCGACGAGGTGATGGGCGACATCCTGGACTGGATCGCGCGCGTCGTCTGAGGACCTGCTCAGCGGCCACCGGGCGCGCGCTCGGCACCGCCGGTGGCGCCCCGGTGGCGCCCGGGCGCGACGGCGGGCGCCACCCTTCCCGTGCTCGCGAGCTCGTCTCCTGAAATCTCGCTCCTTTTGTGGGAATCGCACAAGATGGAGTGGGGTGAGGCTGCGTGGGTCCGGGGTATCCCGCTCGGAGAGCGCCCGCATACCGTGGGCCCATGATCAATAAGACCTCGCCAGCGGCCGGTGCGGCCGTTGCCACGCCCGCCTCCCACCTCGCCCTTGCCGCGCGCGAGGCGGCCCTCATCGTCCTGGGCACCGCCGCCCTCGCCCTCATCGGCCAGGTCTCGCTACCGCTGCCCTTCACCCCGGTCCCGGTGACCCTGGGTTCCCTGGCCGCCCTCGGCGTCGGCGCGGTGCTCGGCAGCCGGCGCGGCATCGCCTCCTCCCTCCTGCTGGCGGGGCTGGCCGCCGTCGGGGCGCCGGTCCTCGCCGGTTGGAGCGGTGGGGTGACCGCCTCCTTTGGCTATGTCCTCGGCTACGCCCTGGCCGCGGGGCTCGCCGGCCGTGTCGCGCGGTCGGACGCCGGCCTTCCCGTCCGTTTCGCCCTCATGCTCATCGCCTCGAGTTCTGTGTTCGTCCCCGGGGTCATCTGGCTCAAGATCGCCCTGGGGGTGGGCTGGGGCAAGGCCGTCGCCCTGGGGCTGACGCCCTTCATCATCGGCGACGTCCTCAAGTCCGCCTTCATGACGGTGGTGACCGCCAAGCGCCGCTGAGCGCGCCGTCAACTCCACGACCGGCCCGGGTGATCGACGCCCGGGCCGGTCGCGCGCCCGGCGCGGGGCGAGCCTGGAGGATGCGAGTTGACGCGCTGTGCCTTCCGACCCACGTATTGTCCCGGCCGGGGCACTATCGTTCCGCCATGAGCGCCGAGCTGTCCGTCCTCGACCCCGTCCCCTCCGCCGTCGGACGCGGCTGGGGCCGCGCCCTGACCGAGATGCGCGAGTTGGCGCGCGCGGCAGACAGGGCCGGCTACGCCCGATACTGGGTCACCGAGTACCACGCCTCCCCCCTCTACCTGTCCTCGGCCACCCCGATCCTGCTCGGCCAGGTGCTCGCCGCGACGGAGCGGATCGGCGTGGCCGGCTGCTCGATGCTCCCCAATCACCCGCCCCTGGTCGTCGCCGAGCAGTTCGGGACGCTCGCCACGATCTACCCCGGGCGGGTCGGGATCGGGCTGGGGCGCGCGCCCGGCACGGACGCGCTGACAGCGGGGGCGCTGCGGCGGGGCCCGGCGGACCCCGCCGCCTTCACATCGAGCATCACCGACATCCTGGGCTACGTGGGTCACGGTGAGCCGGGCGGTCCGGGGAGCCGGGTCCGGGCGGTCCCGGGGGAGGGGACCCGCACGCCCGTCTGGGTACTCGGATCCTCGGTCAACGGGGCGAGGGTCGCCGGCGCGCTGGGCCTGCCCTTCGTCGTCGCCTCGCATTTCGCCCCCTCGCAGGCCGAGGCGGCCGTGGCCACCTACCGGTCGGTCTTCGACGCCTCCGCGCCGACGGCCACCATTGAGGCCCCGCGCGTGGCCGCGGCGGTGAACGCTGCCGTCGCGCCCAGCGATGATGAGGCGCGCAGCCTCTTCTCCACCGCGATGGCCTGCGCGGCGCGGCTCGTGTCCGGCGCCCCGGGACCGTTGGAGCCGCCGCTGGAGGATCCGGAGGGCTGGCGGGCGCTGGCGGCCGGGAGGGAGGGCGCTGTCGAGGAGGCGATGCGCCTGTCCTTCGTGGGGGCGCCCGAGACCGTGGTCACCGGCCTGCGCGATCTTGAGGAGCGCTGGGGCCTGGAGGAGGTCCTCGTCCTGTCCTACATCTACGACGCCGCCGCCCGCCGCCGCTCCTACGAGCTCCTCGCCTCCGCCTGGCGCCCCTGACCCCCATGAGCGAGACCGGTCGAAAATAGGAGCGAGACCGGTCCGCGAACCGGTCTCGCTCTTATTTTCGACCGGTCTCGCTGAGAGGGGGGAGGGGAGGGGGAGGATGGGCGCATGATCACGGTTCCCACAGTCATCATCCGCCCCCGGTTCGGGCGCTCCCTCACGCTCCTCGTGGCGGGACTCGGGGCTGCGCTCGCGGTCACGATCGGCATCAATGACGGCGCCCGGCACCTCCTCATCGCCCTGGCCTGCGCCCTGGCCGCGACGGCCGCGGCCTACGCCCTGTGGTGGCAGCCCGAGTTGCGCCTCGACGAGCGCGGCCTGACCGCGCGCAACCTCCTGGCCACCCACCGTGTCGGCTGGGGCGCCTACCAGCGCTGCGGCGGCCGCTGGGGCCTGGAGATCATCACTTGCGACGGCGCCCGGGTCCCCGTCTCCGCCGCGCCCCGCCAGGGCGGGCTGTCGATCGGCGTCAACCGGCAGATCGAGCGGTCGCGCGCCGCCGTCGGGGAGCGCCCGGCGCCGGCGGGCGGCGAGGGACTCCTCCCTGGAGCCGGGGGCCGCGGCCTGGATGGCGCTCACGGTCGTGGCCGCCCCATCGTGCTGGCCCTCACCGCGGAGCGCGCCGCCGACCTCATCGAGGCCTACCGCGCGCGCCTTGAGAGCGCCGGCGTGACTGGCGCGGGGGGTGATTCCGGCGCCGCGGCGTCCTCGTGCGAGCGCGCCGCCCGTCGCAACCCGGGCGCGATCGCTGTGATATCGATCGCTGCGATCGCCGTCGTCGTGGCCGTCACCCTGGTCCTGGTGTAGGCCGTGAGCGGCAGCACAGGAGCGGTGTCACCCTCGCCATGGCGCGCCGGGCGGGCGCGCGACTAGCCTTGGCCCGCTGTGCGCCTCGCGCGCGGTGTCGACCTGGCACCGCGTCCTCCCCGGGCGCTCCCCAGACGGAAGAAGAGCCCACACATGACCGTGCGCCAGGACCTGCGCAACGTCGCCATCGTCGCCCACGTCGACCATGGCAAGACCACCCTTGTCGACGGGATGCTCTGGGAGGCGGGCGCTTTCGGCGCCCGAGCCACGCAGGAGAACACCGCTGAGCGGGTCATGGACTCCGGCGAGCTTGAGCGCGAGAAGGGCATCACGATCCTCGCCAAGAACACGGCCGTCCATTACGCGGGCCCCGCCGCGGTCGAGGCCGGCCTGCCGGACGGCATCACCATCAACGTCATCGACACCCCCGGCCACGCCGACTTCGGTGGCGAGGTCGAGCGCGGCCTGTCGATGGTCGACGGCGTCGTCCTCCTCGTGGACGCCTCTGAGGGGCCCCTGCCGCAGACCCGGTTCGTGCTGCGCAAGGCCCTGGCCGCGAGCCTGCCGGTCATCCTCGTGGTCAACAAGGTGGACCGCCCCGACTCCCGCCTTGACGAGGTGGTCTCGGAGTCCACCGACCTGCTGCTCTCGCTGGCCTCGGACCTCGCGGACGAGGACCCGGGCATCGACCTCGACGCCGTCCTCGACGTCCCCGTCATCTACGCCTCCGCCAAGGCCCGCCGGGCGGATACCGCCCAGCCGGCCGACGGCGAGCTGCCCGCCAATGAGGACCTCGAGCCCCTCTTCCGCACGATCATCGAGCGGATCCCCGGACCCTCCTACGACGAGGGCGCTCCCCTCCAGGCCCACGTCACCAACCTGGACGCCTCCCCGTTCCTGGGCCGCCTGGCGCTGCTGCGCATCCACAACGGCACGATCCGCAAGGGGCAGGCCGTGGCCTGGGCCCGCCATGACGGCACCCTGGCCAACGCGCGCGTCTCCGAACTGCTGGTCACCGAGGGCCTGGACCGCAAGCCCGCCGAGGAGGCCCACGCCGGTGACATCGTGGCCATCGCGGGCATCGAGGACATCACCATCGGCGAGTCCCTCGTCGACCCCGAGGATCCCCGCCCGCTGCCCCTCATCACGGTCGACGATCCCGCCATCTCCATGACCATCGGGATCAACACCTCCCCGATGGCCGGGCGCACCAAGGGCGCCAAGGTCACGGCCCGCCAGGTCAAGGACCGCCTCGACCGCGAGCTCATCGGCAACGTCTCCCTGCGCGTCCTGCCGACCTCCCGCCCGGACGCCTGGGAGGTCCAGGGGCGCGGCGAGCTCGCCCTGGCGATCCTGGTGGAGCAGATGCGCCGTGAGGGATTCGAGCTCACCGTCGGCAAGCCCCAGGTCGTGACCCGCATGATCGACGGCAAGCGGCACGAGCCCGTCGAGCGCATGACGATCGACGTCCCCGAGGAGCACCTGGGCGCCGTCACGCAGCTCATGGCGGCCCGCAAGGGCCGCATGGAGACGATGACCAACCACGGCACCGGCTGGATCCGCATGGAGTTCCTCGTGCCCGCGCGCGGCCTCATCGGCTTCCGCAGCCAGTTCCTCACCGACACCCGCGGCACGGGCATCGCCTCCTCCATCGCGGAGGGCTACGAGCCCTGGGCCGGCCCGATCGTCTCGCGCACCACGGGATCCCTCGTCTCGGACCGTGCGGGCGCCGTCACCGCCTACGCCCTCATCCGCCTCCAGGACCGCGGCACCTTCTTCGTGGAGCCCACTCAGGAGACCTACGAGGGGCAGGTCGTGGGGGAGAACCCCCGCAATGAGGACATGGACGTCAATGTCGTGCGCGAGAAGCAGCAGACCAACATGCGCTCCTCCACCGCCGACTCCTT
Source organism: Actinomyces sp. zg296 (assembly GCF_009829695.1). Classification (NCBI taxonomy): domain Bacteria; kingdom Bacillati; phylum Actinomycetota; class Actinomycetes; order Actinomycetales; family Actinomycetaceae; genus Actinomyces; species Actinomyces sp. zg296. Next base: position 312,437 of record NZ_VWPG01000003.1, on the reverse strand, counting down.
CGAGGGGCTCGTGCCGCCCCGCAGGCTCACCCTCGAGGAGGCCCTCGAGTTCGCCGCTGATGACGAGTGCGTGGAGGTCACCCCTGAGGCCGTGCGCATTCGTAAGGTGATTCTTGATTCCCAGGAGCGGTTCAAGGAGGCGGCTCGCCGCCGTCGTTCCCAGTCCTGATGACCGCCCTTCCCTGGAGGTTCCCTCATGAATGACGCCGTGACCAGCCCTGACGAGGCCACTGCTGCGCTGGAGGCCCTGCATGCCGCCACCCCCGACCACGCTGCGGAGGCGGCCGAGGGCGAGGCGGCGCTCGACGGCGATGCCCTCGCCGAGGCCCCGCCCGCGGAGGGGGGCGCGCCCGACGCCGGCGATGCCGACGCCCCCGAGGTCGGGGGCGCGGTCCCCGAGGCCGTGCTGCCGGCCGACGCCGCCATCGCGGCGAGCGCTCTGGCGATCGCCACCCTGGCCGACCGGATCGGCGTCGTCCTGCCCAAGGCCGTCGCCCCCGGGGAGGTGGAGGAGGGTACCGGGACCGCGGCCGACGGCGGCGCCGAGCCCGCCGACGACGCCGAGGGAGCACCCTCGGACGCGCCCACTGAGAGCGGCGGAGCTCAGACGGGTCAGGCCGAGAGCGCGGCCGCTGGGGAGAGTTCCCAGCCCACCGACCTGGCCGGGGTCTCCGACGCCGCCGTCGCTGCCGCCGCCCTGGGCGTTGTCGCCGCGGGAGCGCGCACCGCTGTCCCGCCGGCCGGTGCCGAAGCCCCGGGCGATGCCGGTGCGGCCGCACGTCCGATCCATGCCCTGCCCGAGACCGCCACCCCGGAGATCGCCGTCGAGGAGGCGGATTCCGAGGCCGGCGCTGATACCCAGGGGGACCGAGCCGCTGATCGCCCCGGTGAGGATGAGGGGGCCGGCCGAGCCGCCGCCCTCCTCGGCCTGGCCAAGGGGCCCGTCCGCAACCCCCGGCGCCTCATGATCGCCGCCGGGGCCCTCGTCGCCACGGCGTGGCTCGGCTCGGCGATCTGGACCACCCAGGCCCTCGCCGATGGTTCGACCGTCGGCGGGGTGAGCGTCGGGGGGATGAGCCCATCGGAGGCGAGGAGCGCCGTCGAGCAGTCCTTCGCCCAGAGCCTGGCCCAGCCGGTCACGGTCACCGCGGGCGATAAGTCCGCCCAGATCACGCCCGCGGACTCTGGCGTGAGCGTGGACGCCGCTTCCAGCGTCGGCCGCCTGACGGGCTTCACCCTCAACCCGCTCACCATCATCGACCGCCTCGGCGGGGCCTCGGTGCCCGCCGCCACCTCCGTGGACTCGGCCGCCCTGACCCGCAGCCTCAACGGCCACCTGGACGAGCTCTCGTCGGGCACCGTCAACGCCGAGATCTCCCTGCGGGGCACCAAGCCCGTGGTCTCGCCGAGCCGCGCCGGCACCGGCGTCGACGTCGAGGCCTCGGTCAGCGGACTGTCCTCGGACTGGCCGCTGGGGGCCTCCACCATCGCCCTCGTCGAGGGGACCACGAGCCCCGCCATCACCGACGAGCAGGCCCAGTCCTACGCCGACAGCGTCATCGCCCCCGTCCTGTCCGCGCCCGTGACGGTCACCGCGGATGCGGCGACGACGGCCGCTCCCGCCACCGGCTCCCTGACCCTGAGCCCCCAGGAGCTCGCCCCCATGCTGCGCATTAGCGCCAAGACGGGCGAGTTGTCCACCACCCTCGACCCTGACGCGCTGCGCCAGGCGGTGGTCGCGGCGATGGGCTCCCAGATCGAGAGGGCCGCCGTCGAGTCCGGGTGGACCATCGAGGGCCGCGCCGACGCCAGACCGCAGTACGTGGCGCCCGTCGACGGCCTGGCCATCGACACCACCGCGCTGTCCACCCAGATCATCACCATCGGCAGCACCCAGGTGGGGTCTTCCCAGCGCGCGGTCGTCCTGCCGATGACCTCCTCCGCGCCCTCCTCCACCACCGCTGAGGCGGACTGGGGGATCAAGGAGATCGTCGGCGAGTACGCCACCGACTACTACGAGGACGCCGCCCGCACCCAGAACCTCATCGCGGGCGCCGCCGCGCTCAACGGCAAGATCGTCAAGCCGGGGGCCACCTTCTCCACGAACGAGTCCCTGGAGCCCGTGGACGCCGAGCACGGCTTCACCTCCTCCGGGGTCATCCTCGACGGGGTCCACACCGAGGCGTTCGGGGGCGGGCTCTCCCAGATCGGCACCACCGTGTTCAACGCCGCCTACGAGGCCGGGATGGACGACGTCGAGCACCATCCCCACTCCTACTGGTTCGATCGCTACCCGGCGGGGCGCGAGGCCACCCTGTGGTCCCCGGAGAAGGACGTCAAGTTCACCAACTCGACCCCCTATCACGCGCTCATCCAGGCCTGGGTGGTGGACGGCAAGGTGCACGTGCGCCTGTGGTCCACGCGTCACTACGACGTCTCGATCGTCTCCGGTGAGAAGCAGGGCTACACCCCCATCCGCACCGTCAACCGCTCCGGCCCCCGCTGCGAGCCCTACGGCGGGGGAGAGGGTGGCTTCTCCATCACGGTGACCCGCAGCCGCAAGGCCCCGGACGGCACCGTCACCGAGGACACCCTCCGCACCACCTATGACCCTGACAACGCCGTGACCTGCTCCGGCGGGGGCGCCCCAGCGCATCCGCCGAGCGCTCAGGCCGGGCAGTCCCAGGGCCCGGGCCCCTCCTCCCAGACGAGCCCGCAGGGCCAGGAGGCGCCGTCCGGCGGGTCGTCGGACGGCCCCGCGGCCGCCGCCCCGGTGCCCCCGGCCGCTCCGGCGCCCCCGGCTCCTCAGGCCCAGGCGGCGCCCCCCGCCGAGGAGGCCGTGCCCCAGCCGACGCCCGATGCCAAGGCGGGCTTCGGCCGACAGGACTAGGCGTATCGCGCCGTCGGATGGGGGCGACTGGGAGCGGTCCTGGACGCCCGCGCGGGCGTGCTCGCCGCCACTATGCGGTCGTCTTGGGGATTCGGCCCGGGCGGGACAATACTTGGGCTTGATCGGGCGCCGCCGGTGAGCGGCGCCGGGCCCTAGTCGAGAGGAACCCCGCCATGACCTACGTCATCGCCCAGCCGTGCGTGGATGTCAAGGATCGTGCCTGCGTCGACGAGTGTCCGGTGGACTGCATCTACGAGGGCGAGCGGAGCCTGTACATCAACGCCGACGAGTGCGTGGACTGCGGCGCCTGCGAGCCCGTCTGCCCCACGGAGGCGATCTTCTACGAGGACGACGTCCCCGAGGAGTGGGCGGATTACACCCGCGCCAATATCGACTTCTTCGAGTTGCGCGGCCTCGGCTCGCCCGGCGGTGCCCAGAAGACCGGCGCCCTGGACTATGACGACCCCATGGTCGCCGCCCTGCCCCCGCAGAACGAGGACTACCGTGCCGAGCACGGTCTCGACTGAGGCCGCCGCGCCCTGACAGGCGCCCGCGCGGTCATCGTCTGCTTCGCGTCTCCGGTGACGACTTCGGTGGGCGGGGCGCGGGCCGGTCGATATAAGCACGAGCTCGCTGAGGGTTGGAGGACAATGCCGGGGTGAACGCCTCTATGGACCGGCCCCGCGCCCTGCCCCGCCCGCTCGCCCTCCCGGACTTCCCCTGGGATGCGCTCGCCCCCTACCGGGCCCGCGCGGCCGAGCACCCCGGCGGCGTCGTCGACCTCGCCGTCGGCACCCCCGTGGACGACACTCCGACCATCGTTCGCGAGGCCCTCGCGGCCGCCGCCAACGCCCCCGGCTACCCGGCCGCCGTCGGCACTCCCGCGCTGCGCGGGGCCATCATCGACTGGGCCGCCCGCCGCCGCGGCGTCACCGGTCTGACCGACGCCCACGTCATCCCCACGATCGGCTCGAAGGAATCCGTCGCCCTCCTGCCCCTCCATCTCGGGGCGGGCCCCGGTGACCTCGTCCTCCACCCCCGCGCCGCCTACCCCACCTACGACGTCGGCGCCCGCATTGCGGGGGCCACGCCCATCCCCGTCGACACTGACGCCGATCCCGCCACTTGGGACCTCCCCGACGGCGCGGGCACCCTCGACCGCCCCATCGCCATGATCTGGCTCAACAGCCCCGGCAACCCCGACGGTCATGTGCTCGGCGTCGACCAACTGGCGCGGATCGTCACCTGGGCGCGCGAGCGCGGCGCCGTCGTCGCCTCCGACGAGTGCTACGCCGAACTCGGCTGGGAGGCCCCTTGGGATTCCGAGGCCATCCCCAGCCTCCTCGACCCCCGCGCCACGGGCGGGGACATGAGCGGGCTGCTGGCCCTGTACTCCCTGTCCAAGCAGTCCAACCTCGCCGGCTACCGCGCCGCCCTGCTCGCCGGGGACCCCGTGCTCGTGGGCGCCGTCACCGAGATCCGCAAGCACACCGGGATGCTCCCGCCCGAGCCGGTCCAGGCCGCCATGGCCACTGCCCTGGCCGACGACGCCCACGTGGCCGCCCAGCGCGAGGCCTACCGTGCCCGTCGCGAGGCGCTCGTCGAGGCGACGGCGGCAGCCGGCCTCGTGGGCGATCCCGCATCCGTGGCGGGCCTCTACCTGTGGCTCGGCCTGCCCGAGGGGGCCGCCGCCCGGGGCTCCTACGAGCTCGTCGGAGCCTTCGCCGAGCTTGGGATCGTCGTCGCCCCCGGCGACTTCTACGGGGAGGCCGGCGCCGGGCGAGTCCGCATGAGCCTGACCGGCACCGACGAGCGCGTGGCGGCCGCCTGCGAGCGCCTGCGGTCGCCCCATGCAGCCGCGCTCTTCCGCCCCTGAGCGATCGCCCGCCTCCGGGGCGACGCCGTGGGGGACCCGGCCCATCCTCAGAGGTGACGGGGAGGTGACAGCGCGATCGCTACAGTGAGGCGGACCCCGTGGCACCAGGCCCACCGGCTCGAGGCGCCCGCCCGCGCGGAGCGCCGAACAGGGAGGAGACCGACATGACCGACACCAGCCCCGCCGCCAGCGCCCCCGCCGCCGAGCCGCGGTCCCTCAACGACAGCGACGCCGTCGGCATCCTCACCATCGAGGACCGCCGCCTGGAGCTCCCCCGCGCTTACGCCACCGAGGGCTCTGACGGTCTGGGCGTGGGCAAGCTCCTCGCCTCCACCGGCATGGTCACCCTCGACCCGGGCTTCACGAACACGGCCTCGTGCGCCTCCGGGATCACCTACATCGACGGCGACGCCGGTGTCCTGCGCTACTGCGGCTACCCCATCGAGGAGCTCGCCAAGTCCTCCTCCTTCCTGGAGGTCGCCTTCTTGCTCATCAACGGCGAGCTCCCCGACGCCGAGACCTTCGAGCGCTTCGAGCGGCGCATCGCCCGCCACCGCCTCCTCCATGAGGACTTCCGCAGTTTCTTCACCGCGTTCCCCTCTTCCGGGCACCCCATGGCGATCCTCCAGGCGGGCATCTCCGGCCTGGCCACCTACTACGAGGACACCCTCAACCCGCACGACCCCTACGAGCGCGAGCTCGCGACCGTCCTGCTGCTGAGCAAGATGCCGACGATGATCAGTTACATCGCCCGGCGCGCCATCGGCCTGCCCCTGGTCTACCCGGACCCCAAGTGCGGATACGTGGAGGACTTCCTGCGCCTGACCTTCGGGATGCCCTACCAGTCCTACGAGATCGACCCCGCGATCGTGAAGGCCCTGGACATGCTCCTCATTCTCCACGCCGACCACGAGCAGAACTGCTCCACCTCCACGGTGCGGCTCGTCGGCTCGGCGGACGCCAACATGTACGCCTCCGTGGCCGCGGGCGTGGGGGCCCTGTCCGGTCCGCTGCACGGCGGCGCGAACGAGGCCGTCCTGCGGATGCTCGACACGATCCAGGCCTCGGGCATGAGCACCGCCGAGTTCGTCCGCAAGGTGAAGGACAAGGAGGACGGCGTGCGGCTCATGGGCTTCGGCCACCGGGTCTACAAGAACTACGACCCGCGCGCCGCCATCGTCAAGGCCACCGCCCATGACGTGCTCACCCGCCTGGGCAGCGACTCCGGTGATCGAATGCTCCAGATCGCCATGGAGTTGGAGGAGACGGCCCTGAGCGACGATTACTTCATCTCGCGCCGCCTCTACCCGAACGTGGACTTCTACACCGGCCTCATCTACCAAGCGATGGGCTTCCCCACGAAGATGTTCACGCCCCTGTTCGCCCTGGGGCGCCTGCCCGGGTGGATCGCCCAGTACCGCGAGATGATCTCCGATCCCGCCAAGCGCATCGGTCGTCCCCGCCAGGTCTACACCGGCGCCACCGAGCGGCACTACGTGGCCATCCACCGCCGCAAGCACTCCGACGCCGTCTACCCCGCCACCCGTTCGGGCGAGCGCGCGCTCGACCGCGTCAACAAAGTGTGAGTCGGTCCTCCCGGGCGGCGGGGAGGTTCCCTCCTTTGATCCCCCACTGGCGCTCTTCGATCCCCCACTGGCGCTCGGCGGCCGCCCGCCGCGGCTGAGGCCGCGGGGGCCGGCTAGCGCGCGGCCCCGAGCTCGATGCTCTTGCCGCCGCGGGGAAGGGCCTCGACGGCGCCGGACTGCGAGTTGCGGCGGAACAGGACGTTCGAGGCGCCGGCGAGTTCACGGGCCGCCACCACGCGCGGCTCCCGGAACAGGCCGTGCCCACCGGGGACGACGCCCCCTGACGGCATCACTGACACCCTCGTCCCGGCGGTGATGAACAGGCCGGCCTCCACGACGCAGTCGTCGCCCAGCGGGATGCCCAGGCCCGAGTTGGCGCCCAGCAGGCAGCGCTCGCCGATGCTCACGCGCCTCAGCCCGCCGTCGGCGACCATCCCCATCGTGGAGGCGCCGCCGCCGATGTCGGAGCCGTCGCCGATGAGCACCCCCTGCGAGACGCGCCCCTCCACCACGGAGCGGCCCAGGGTGCCCGCGTTGTAGTTGACGAAGCCCGATGCCAGGACCGACGTGCCCTCGGACAGGTACGCGCCCAGGCGCACGCGGGCGCCGTCGGCGATCCTCACGCCCGTGGGCACCACGTAGTCCACCATCCGCGGGAACTTATCCACGGAATGCACCTGGACCGGGTGGCCCAGGGCCCGGCGCAGGCGCATGCGGGTGGCCTCGAAGCCCTCCGCGGCGCAGGGGCCCACCGCCGTCCACACCACACTGGGCAGGTGGGACAGGATTCCGTCCAGGTTCACCGTGTTCGGCTCGGCCAAGCGGTGCGAGAGCACATGGAGGCGCAAGTAGGAGCCGGCGACGGTCCGCGGGGAGTCGTCGAGATCCACCCAGGTGCGCACCACCGTGGTGTGGACCCCCCGCGCTTCATCCTTGGTCTCCATCGCGGAGAGCGTGGCGAGCAGATCGGCATGGCCGTCCTCGGGCTCCTCGCCGAGGACCGGCCGCGGGTACCAGACATCGAGGGTGGAGCCGTCGTCGGTGACGGTGGCCAGGCCGAGGCCCCAGGCGCTTCGCGTTGTCATGGCCCTACCCTACGGGAGGCCCCCCGACACGGCCCGGCTCTCCCGGTATCCGGGCCGGGCGCGCCCGGGTGGCACAATCGCATCCATGGAGCGCACCACGATCCACCTCATGCGTCACGGCGAGGTCCACAACCCCGAGGCCGTCCTCTACGGGCGCATGCCCGGCTACCACCTCTCCGAACTCGGTCAGCGCATGGCGGAGCGCGTCGCGGAGGTCCTGCGCTCCACCGATCACGACATCGCCGCCGTCATCACCTCCCCCCTGGAGCGCGCCGTCGAGACCGGCGCCCCCACCGCGCGGGCCTACGGGCTGGAGGCGACGACGGACGAGCGCCTCATCGAGGCCGGCAACCACTTCGAGGGGGTCGCCGTCAACCGCAACCGCTGGGTGCTGGCGCATCCGCGCCATTGGCTGTATTACACCAACCCCCTGCGCCCGTCCTGGGGCGAGCCCTACGCCGAGCTCGTGACCCGCATGAGCGGGGCCATCCGCTCCGCGCTGCCCCTCGCGCGCGGGCGCGAGGCGCTGCTCGTCTCCCACCAGCTGCCCGTGTGGGCCACGCGGCTCTGGGTGGAGGGGCGCCCCCTGGCGCACGATCCCCGGCGCCGCCAGTGCGCGCTCGCCTCGCTGACCTCCCTCACTTTCGACGGCGGGACGCTCGTAGGCGTGGACTACTGGGAGCCCGCGGGCGAGCTCCTGCATGTGGCTGAGGACATGGTTCCCGGAACCTCCGCCGCCAGTGAGAAGGGAGCAGCGTGACCTCTCAGAACACGCAGGGGGAGAAAGCGGGGAAGCAGGCGGGGGGCGAGCTCGGGGACGGCTCCGGGACGCGCCCCGATGAGGCCGTCGAGGCGGGCGTCAGCGGTCCTGGGAGCGGTGGCAGCGCCAGGCCCGCGTCGAGTGGCGGGAGCGCTCGCGGCGCTGATGGCGCTCGCGGCGCTCGCGGCGCTGATGGCGCGGACAGCGCTCGCAGCGCTGCGAATGCCGACGGCGCTGGGGCCCCGGGAGCCGCGACCAGCGCGGCTGGCCCGGATGCTCCTGCGGGCGACGGCGTCGCTCGCCGCGGCGCCTCATCCGACGACGCGGCGAGCGCGAGAGGCCCAGGGCTCCCGGGAGGCGCGAGCGGTCCGAAGGAGGCCCCGCCGTCGTTCAGGCCCGTGAGCGCCGGGAGCCCAGTGGCCCCGGGGAGCCCAGATCGCCCGAGGATCGCGAGCGGCCCCGATAGCGCGCAGAGGGAGCCCGATGCGGCCGGTGCCCCGATGGCTGGGCCGAGAAGGGGCCTCATCCGCCGACCGCCGAAGACTGACGAGGTCGTCACCATCAAGGTCCGCGAGATCTTCGACATTGTCGACGCCCGCGAGGCCCAGGCCGCCTCGGAGCGCCTCGCGGCGGAGAGGGCCGCCGCGAGGCCGAGCTGGACTGGGCAGGACTTCGTGTGGTGGAACACCGCCGCCGTTCTCACCGCCGCTCGCGCCGGGCGCCGCCCCAACCCTGTCTCGCCGATCATCGACCCCGTGCGCGGCTCCTTCGGGTCGGGGGAGTGCATGCTGGCCAGTTGTGATGCCGAGCTGCTCATGTGGCGGCGCGGTGACGCCACCTACAACCCGTCCAGGGGGTTCTTCCTCGCGGGCGGGCCAGTGGGGCTGGCGCTGACCGCCGCCTTCTTCGGCGGGCAGGCCGTGGTCAACAAGAGGAGGCGCCGTGCCGCCGCGGCGGACGCCGTCGAGAAATGGCGCCACCTGGCCAACGCCCGCGTGACCGTGTCCACGCACGGCATCTACATCGGAACGGGCGAGGGCATCATGCCGGTGGGCTACCACGAGGTTCAGGAGGTGGCCTCCACCGGCCCGGGCGAGATCGTCATGGCGGCGAGCAACGCCAAGGGCACCGCGCGCTGGAAGCTGCGCGGCCAATGGGCCGAGCTCGTCCTCGTTCTGTGGTCGGTGCTGTACATGCCCGAGCACCCGCAGGTGGTGGGCCGCACCTGGCTGCCCCAGGGCTGGCTGGATCACGCGGCGGCGAACGGCTACCCCGTTGACACCTCCACCTGGCCGCGCTTCAGCCCGAACCCGGATCCGCCCCCTCTCCCCTGAACCGAGACCGGTCGAAAACACGGGCGAGACCGGTCGTTGTTAGGGGCGAGACCGGTTGGTTGTCCGCAGGGCGGTGCTGGTGGGGTGGGGTTGGTGGGGGTTTTCCACAGATTGGCGGTGGGGTCTAGCGCCGGGGGTGGGTAGGGCCCTAGGGTTGGGGCCCGACGGCGATGCCGCCGTCGTCTGGGGCCGACCTGGGGCCTCGCGCTTGCCCTGGTCCACGTCCGCTCTCTTGGAAGGCCCCAGCCGCTATGAGCCCCACGCCCTGTCGTCTTCTGCCCAACCAGGTCAGCGCCGAACCCTCGCAGCCTCGCACCTCCCATGCCGCTGGTCCCACTGCGCCCCAACAACGCGGCGCCACCCCTCACCCACCCGGCCGGCGGCGCCAGAGCCTCCAAGCGCTGACAACGCGCTGGGCACACCCCATCGCCCTGGTCCTTCTGACCTGCTGCGCCCTGGCCCCAGGACTACTGATCCTAACGGCCTGCGCCAAGGACCCCACTCCGCCCCAGACCACCGCGACCCTACCCACCCAGCACACCACCACCCCCGCCGAAACCCCCGCCAGCGCGGCGACCACTCCCAGCGCCAGCACAACCCCCTCGCTCAGCCCCGAACTGGCCGCTCAAAAAGCCACCGCCCTAGCCATGCCCAAACCCCCCACCCCACCCGAGGCCACCGAAAACACCCAACAAGGCGCCATAAGCGCCGCCGTGCACTTCATCGAGCTCTACCGCTACGCCTTCATCACCGGCGACACCACAGACCTAGCCGCCATGAGCGAAGACAGATGCACATTCTGCGTCTCTGCGATCAATGCGATGACCGATCTTCACGATAAGGGAGGCTGGAGCAATCCCTGGAAACTGGAACTCACAGAATTTCAATATATCTCACCAGGAGAGGGAAAGGAGTACTGCGGAGTCAGGGCCACAATGAAGAGTACCGAGTCGACGTCTATTAGAAAGGGCGAAACAGTCGTAGTGGAACCGGCGGAAGAGAAGACCTTATTCCTCGCCTTGCGATACTACAATGACGCCTGGCATGTTGGCGAGGTGTCCACAGAATGATGACGGAAACAATGAGCCTTCTTGTGATCTCCTGCTTATTCTTGACCTCACCTCCTCCCATTATTGCGGGATCTGATAATGCTGGCGCCGCAAGGCAGATTGACAGTTATGGATCCGGAAATACTATTGTCACTCAATCATTGACGGCGGAGGAGGTCATCGTCCAAAGCGATTCCCCGTCGTCGACCGGCGGGAACGATGGGGGCGGGCCAGCAGTGGTGGTCTCGGCCGGACAGCCCCAGACCATACCCGTGGAAGGCAGTTACATCTGCGACGGGCAAGACGCCCAGGGCAACAATAGCGGCGCGTGCCGCTTCCAACCAGCACCAGCCGCACCGGCCCCGGCCGCCCCGGCCCCGATCGTCCTGACCTCCCGCGACGTGGCCACCCTCATCGTCGAGGGCTCGGGCATCACCCTCCAACCACCCGGGGACACCATCTTGCTGCACATGCCACTGATCGCCCACACCAACCCCACCACCCGAACACTATCCACCACCGTAGGCCCCACCCGCGTGGATATCGAGGCCACGCCCGCCACCTACACCTGGAACTGGGGGGATGGCACCACCACGACCACCACCGACCCCGGGCATCCCTACCCCCACCAGACCGTGACCCACCTGTACGCCACCACCGCCAACAACGTCACCATCACCCTGACCACCACCTGGACCGCCCGCTACCGCCCCACCGGCACCACCACCTGGAAACCCGTCGACGGCTACATCACCACCACCCAGGCCGCCCCGCCCTTCAACATCCGCCGCCTGGTCCCCTACCTATCCGACGACGCCGAAGAGTACCAAAACCACTAACCCACCCCCACTAAGCCCACCCCCGAACCGGTCTCGCCCCTCACAACAACCGGTCTCGCGGCTCATATCGACCGGTCTCGCTCGTGATTTCGACCGGTCTCGATGAAAGAGGGGAGGGAGGTCAGCGCAGGACGTATGCGGTCATCCAGCGGCGCATGGCACCCAGGACCTGCTCGCGCACGGGAGGTGCGGAGAGGATGAGGTCGTGCACGGCGCCGTCGAAGCGCGCCACGGTGACGAGCGACCCCAGGGCGAGGGAGCGCCGGGCCGTCGCGTCGACGTCGATCACCGTGTCCGTCCGACGCGAGTCCGGTGTCCACGTGACCCCCAGGCGCGAGCGCGCCGACACCATCGACAGCACCGGGCAGCGGATGTCGAGCCCTGCCGCCACCCGGGCCTGACCGGCGAGGATCGCCTGCAACCATCCGGGCCGGATTGGCGCGCCGGGCCGGTGGACCCACTCGTCGTTGATCCGCCAGCCGCGCACCCACGGGTCGTCGACCCACGCGGGATCCGGCTCGCCGTCGCGCTCGTCCCAGCCATCGGTGACGCGGAAGCACTTCTCGGCGGGCAGGCTCGGCGTCGGCAGGGGGCGGCGAGGATCATGGCGCGCCAGGGCGCGCAGCACCGGCTGACCGAGGAGTCTGGCCGGCGCCGCCCCCTGGATCTCCAACCATGGGGAGGCCAGGATGAGCGCCCGCAGCGCCCCCGGGTGGCGGTCCGCCCACAGGGAGGCCACGAGCCCGCCCGTGGAGTGCCCGTAGCCGACGACGTCGATCCCGTCCCCGCGCTCGGCCCGGATGATGCCGAGGGATTGGCCGATCTCCTCATCGTAGTCGTCGAGCGACGTCGTCCAGCCGAGCATCTGCCCCTTGCGCAAGGAGCGCCCGTAGCGGCGCAGGTCGAGGGCGTAGAAGGCCCCGCCCAGCCGGGAGATCTCCCGCGCCAGGTGCGTGTGGAAGAAGTAGTCGTTCCATCCGTGCAGGTAGAGCCAGGCGAAGGAGGGGGTTGTGGGCGTGCCCGGCAGCGCGAGGGGGTCCTCCGCGGGCACATGCCGCACCAGGGTGGCGACGGCGCCGTCGGCCTCCTCATCCGACAGCAGCTCCAGGGTGCGGGCCTGGAAGCCGGGTCCGAGGTGGTCAGGGCCCCAGCCGTCGGCGGCTCCCCGCCCGGTCATTTCGCGCCCGCCGCGCGCGGGGGCCGTACCGGGCCGCCGGGCACTGTCGTCCCCGCGCTCGCCGTGCCGGGCGCGCCTTGCGCCGACCAGCCGACCGGGGAGCCCGGGCCGCCGGCCCCGGCGTTGGACGGGCACTGGCTCATGAGATCAGCTTAGCCGAAGACGCGGCCTGCGAGAGCCGGTTCCCGGGCGCCCCGCCGTTCTCAACTCCCCGACTCGGCGCCCTCAAGGAAGTCTCGCAGCACGGCGTCCATCTGATCGGCCTCGATGAGGAAGCCATCATGGCCGTGAAGGGAGTCGATGGTCGCGCGCCGCGCGCCCGGGATGCCCTCGGTGAGTTCATCGGCCTGCCAGGTGGGGAAGAGGCGATCGGAGGACACATCGACCACGAGCGTGCGGGCCGTGACCCCCGCCAGGGCCGCCGGGATCCCGCCGCGACCCGTGCCGACGTCATGGACCATCATCGAATGGGTGACAATGAGGTAGGAGTTGGCGTCGAACCTGGCCAGGAGCTTGCCTGAGTGATGATCGAGGTAGGACTCCACCTGGTAGCGCCCGCCGACGGCGGGATCCTCCGCGCCCTGGTGCGCTCGCCCGAAGCGGGCGTCGAGCTCCGCGGCGCTTCGGTAGGTGGTGTGCGCGATCGCTCGCGCCAGCGCCAGCCCGCGCACCGGCCCCACCGGGTGGGAGTAGTAGTCGCCGTCGAAGAAGTAGGGATCGCCCACGATGGCGAGCTCCTGGAGGTGGCACCAGGCGAGCTGATCCGCCGTCGTTGAGGCGCCGGTGGCCACGAGTGCGAGGTTGCGCACCCGCTCGGGGCGCCCCACCCCCCACTCGATGGCGCGGTGCCCGCCCAGCGAGGCGCCCACGACCAGGTGGAAGACCTCGATCCCCAGGGCGTCGGCGAGGCGGGCCTCGGCGGCTACGGCGTCGCGCGTGGTCAGCCACGGGAAGCGCGATCCCCAGGGGCGCCCGTCCGGGGCCAGTGAGGAGGGCCCGGTGGAGCCCTGGCAGCCGCCGAGGATATTGGCGGCGACGACGAAGTACCGCTCGGTGTCGATCGCGCGCCCCGGTCCCACGAGACTGTCCCACCAGCCGGGGGTGGGGTGCCCGGGGCCGGGCTCGCCGGTGACGTGGGAGTCCCCGGTCAGGGCGTGCAGGACGAGGACGGCGTTGTCGCGCGCCTCGCTCAACTCCCCCCAGGTCTCGAAGGCCAGAACCGTGTTCGGCAGGGTCTCCCCGGACTCCAGGGGCAAGTCCCCGATCTCCAGGAAGCGGCGGTGCCCCGGGTCGTCCCCGGTGCGCCAGGCGCCAGTGGGGGAGCCCGCCGCGCGGTCGACGAGCTTGGAGGCGGCCGTCCCCACGCCGGCCGTGACGGGCTCCGGAAGGGCCGGCTGGGGCGGACCGGGATCCGGAAGGCCGGGCTCCGGAAGGGCCGGCTGGGGCGGGCCGGGATCCGGAAGGGCCGGCTGGGGCGGGGCGGGCGGGGCCGACTGAGTCATGGCGCTCTCCTTGGGGCGGGGCCGGCGCTCAGCGCGGGCTCAGGGCCGCCAGGCCGCGGTCGAGGTCGGCGATGATGTCGTCGATGTGCTCGATTCCGATGCTCAGGCGCACCGTCCCCGCGCTGATCCCCGCCGCCGCCAGGCCGGCGTCGTCGAGCTGTGAGTGCGTCGTCGTCGCCGGGTGGATGGCCAGGGAGCGCACGTCCCCGATGTTGGCGACGTTGGAGAACAGTTGGAGGGCGTCGATGAAGATGCTCCCCGCCTCTCGGCCGCCCGCGAGGTCGAAGGTGAGGATCGATCCGGCGCCGCGCGGGCAGTACTTGCGGTGCAGCTCGTAGTAGGGGCTGGATGGCAGGCCGGAGTAGCGCACCTGGCTCACCGCGGGGTGGGACTCCAGGTGACGGGCCACGGCCAGGGCGTTGTCCACATGCCGCTCCATGCGCAGCGAGAGGGTCTCCACGCCCTGGGCGATGAGGAAGGCGTTGAGCGGGCTCGCGGCGAATCCGAGATCGCGCTGGCCCTGCGTGTGCGCCTTGAGGACGAAAGCCACGTTGCCCAGCGGCGAGCCGACCCCCAGGTCGCGGGCGAAGACGATGCCGTTGTAGGACGGGTCGGGCTCGTTGAAGCCGGGGAAGCGCTCGGCGTGGGCGGCGTAGTCGAAGCCCCCGCCGTCGATGATGACTCCGGCGATCGAGGAGCCGTGGCCGCCCAGGAACTTCGTGGCGGATTCGACGACGATGTCCGCCCCCCACTCGAAGGGCCGGGTGAGGAAGGGGGAGGCCACCGTGTTGTCGACGACGAGCGGCACCCCCACGCGGTGCGCGGCCTCGGCGATGGGCTCGATGTCGAGGATGTCGCCCTTGGGGTTGGGGATGGACTCGCCGAGGAAGCACACGGTGGTCTCATCGGCCAGCGCCTCCCAGGCAGCGGCGTCGGAGGGATCCTCGACGAACCGGGTGGTGATCCCGAGGCGGGGAAGCGCGGAGGTCAGTAGGTTGATGGTGCCGCCGTAGAGCGACGGCGAGGCGATGACGCTCGATCCCGCGCCGCCCAGGGTGAGGATCGTCAGCGTGGTGGCGGCGCTGCCCGAGGCCACGAGGTGGGCGCCGGTGCCTCCGTGCAGGGCGCAGATCCGCTGGGCGACGGCGGCGTTCGTCGGGTTGTCCAGGCGCGTGTAGATGGGGCCGAGCGAGGCCAGGGAGAAGCGGTCGGCCGCCTCGGTGGCGCTGGGGAAGACGAAGGAGGAGGTCTGGTAGACCGGCAGCGCACGGGCGCCGGTGTCGGAGTCGGGGGCGTGGCCAGCCTGGACCTGGAGGGTCTCGAACCGCCAGGAGGCGAGGGTGTCGGGGGTGGTCGCCGCGTTGCTCATCGGGGGATCCTTCACTGGTGCCGGTGCGTGTCTGCTCTAGCCCTGATGGGGCGGGGACGCGCACGTGGGCCGACGGCGGCGTGGCGGCGTGCGCGTCAGTGATGCATTCGGCGGGTGAGGCGGCAAGACATGCCTCGAAAGGTGCCACGGCCGTGGCGCGGCGCGCAAGCGCGTCCGGATCGCGGGAGCGCGGCGGTTCCGGCCTGGTCACAGCATGATCACGATATGCGATTGTGAGGGAGGTCACTGGGGTGCGGGTAAGGGTGTGTGATCCGCAGGATTCCGGGGTTTGTGAGATGGGCGGGACGGGTGTTACCAATGTGAAACTAGTGGTCACTGTTCTCATGGGGGTGCGTGATGACTAGTGTTTCGGGTGTATCGCCGTGCGACTCATGACACGGGAATGTCAGACCCTGGAGGATCCGTGAGCCCTAGACACCGTTCGTTCCGAGCGGCACGCGCCTTCGCCGCCGCTACCGCTCTGGCCGTCGCGATGGTTCCCAGCGCCCTTGCTGACACCGTCGACCAGGATGACATTGACAAGGCGAGGAAGGCGGAGAGCCAGACGTCGTCGTCGATCGCCGAGCTCGAGGCGCGGCTCGCCAAGCTCAAGTCCGACCTCCAGGCCTCACGGATCAAGGCGGCCTCCGCCAATGAGGACTACCTCGAGGCCGCTGCGGAGTTGAAGACCGCCACCACCGCCGCCGCCAACGCCCAGACCGCGGCTGATGAGGCCGCCGCGGACACCGAGACCGCCCGCTCCAGCCTCGGCGCCGCCGTCGTCGAGACCTATCAGAACAGCGGTAACCCTCTTGACGCCCTCAGCCCCTACCTGTCCTCTGAGTCGCTGGCCGACGCGACCGACACCTCGGTGGCGCTGACCCGCGTGGGCGAGAACCGCAGCGCCGACCTGCAGAACTTCCGGGCGCACCAGGCGGTGGCCGAGAACATGCGCAGCATCGCCCAGGCCAAGGTGGCCGAGAAGGAGACCGCCGCGACCAATGCCAAGAATCTCAAGGCCAAGGCCGATGCCGAGGTGAGCAAGGCCTCCACGGCCGTCTCCGACGCGAAGTCCACGCGGGAGACCCTCATCTCCCAACTCGCCACGCAGCGCAACACCACCGTCGAACTGGAGACCCAGTACCAGGACCGCCTTGAGTCCGAGCGCCAGGCGCGCGAGGAGGCGGCCGCCAAGACCGCGGCGGAGGAGGCCGCGCGCAAGGCCGAGGAGGAGAAGCGGGCCCAGGCCTCGGCGTCCCCCGCGCCGACCGCGCCGCCGACGCCCGGCGCCTCGCCCTCCCAACCCTCTTCAGAGGCGCCGGCCTCCGGGGCGACGACGGCGCCCGCCATCACCGAGGGAGCGCCGACCACGACCGAGGCGGCTCCTCCCGCGCAGGCCGCCCAGGAGGCGCCTGCGCCCGAGCCGGCTCCTGAGGCTGAGCCGGAGCCCGCGCCGGCTCCCGCTCCTGAGCCGGCCCCCGCTCCTGAGCCGGCCCCCGCTCCTGAGCCCGAGCCGGCTCCTGAGCCGGCCCCCGCCGTCGACGTCGCCCAGACGGCGATCGACACCTCGTACACCTTCCTCGGTGTGCCCTACGTCTGGGGTGGTGAGAGTTATGACGGCGTCGACTGCTCGGGCTTGGTGATGCTGTCGTACCAGGCGGCGGGCGTCTATCTCACGCACTCCTCGCGGGTGCAGTATGGCGAGGGGACCCGGGTGCCCATCGATGAGGCCCGGCCCGGCGATCTCGTGTTCTGGTCCTCGGACGGGACGCAGTCGGGGATCTACCACGTGGCGATCTACCTCGGAGGCGACCAGATGATCGAGGCCCCGACCTTCGGCGTCCCCGTGCGAGTGACCGGCATGCGCTACTCCGGCGTCATGCCCTACGTCGTCCGCTTCTGACCTCCCACCCACCCTCCCCTCCAATCGAGACCGGTCGAAAACAGACGCGAGACCGGTTCGGCATGGCCGCGATGGCCGCGCCGAACCGGTCTCGTCAGTGATTTCGACCGGTCTCGCTCCTATTTTCGACCGGTCTCGGTTATAGGGGGAGTGGATCAGTGTCAGTGGGCGCGGTGCTGCTGCTCGCGCTCGTAGGAGCGGCGGATCTCGGCCTCGGCCTCGTCGCGCCCCACCCAGTGGGCGCCCTCCACGCTCTTGCCCGGCTCCAGGTCCTTGTACACCTCGAAGAAGTGCTGGATCTCCAGGCGGTGGAACTCGCTGACGTCCTCGATGTCCGTGCGCCAGGACGCGCGCTGGTCCGCCGCGGGAACGCACAGCACCTTGTCGTCGCCGCCCTTCTCATCGCGCATGCGGAACATGCCCAGCGCGCGGCAGCGGATGACGCAGCCGGGGAAGGTGGGCTCCTCCAGGAGGACCAGCGCGTCCAGCGGGTCGCCGTCCTCGCCGAGGGTCTCATCGATGAAGCCGTAGTCGTCCGGGTACCGGGTGGACGTGAAGAGCATCCGGTCGAGGCGGATGCGGCCGGTCTCGTGGTCGATCTCGTACTTGTTCCGGTTCCCCTTGGGGATCTCGATGGTGACGTCGAACTCCACGCTGTGCTCCTCACTCTTGTGCGATCCGCTGGGATCCCGGGCGGGCCCGGCACTCCCCGCGGCTGCGGACGGGGCGGCGCAGCTCTGGGAGGGCTGGCCACGATGGCACTAGTGTGGACCACGACGGCGCCTCCCGTCCGCATCCCAGCGGACTGTCAAGCGCCGGCAAGTTCGAGCAGCCCACCTGGCGACAGATCGGAGGCGCGGTGCGCCGCATCACGACCGCTGCCCTCACCGCGGCGACCCTGCTGGTAGTCGGCGGTTACTACGGCGTCGCCGACGCCCTCGACATCGTGCCCGGGCCCCTGACCATCACCGGCGCGGGCCGCCCCGCGGCCTTTCCCACCGCGGCCTCCCTCGACGGCGCCGCGGGCGCCACCGCCGCCCCCTACGACTCCTCCGCCCCCATGCCCGACGCCGGAGCCGTGGCCGGTTATGCCTCCGCCCTCGCCGCCGATCCCCGCGTCGCCGGGGCGTCGACCGCCGTGAGCGTGGTCGACGTCACCACAGGGCGGCAGATCGCCGGCGTCAGCTCGGGAACCCCACTCACCCCGGCCTCCACCAATAAGCTCCTCACCGCCTGGGCCGCGCTGCGCACCCTCGGGGCGGACCACACGCTGAGCACCCGCACCGTCCTCTCAGAGGCTCCGGGCGGGACCCCGACCGTCACCATCATCGGCAGCGGGGACGTTCTCATGGCCGAGGACAAGGGCGACCCGAACGCCGTCATCGGACGCGCGGGACTGGGGGACCTCGCCCGCTCCACCGCTGAGAGGCTCAAGGCCCAGGGCATCACCTCCGTGGCGGTCGCCCTCGACGACACCCTCTTCCCCGAGGACCAGAAGTGGTCCAGCGACTGGGAGGACGGCAACCAGTCCTTCGTCGCGCCGATCCAGCCGATCATGATTAACGTGCGGGCCCACGAGTCGGCCCGCTCCTATCCGGCCGACCCCGCCAACGACGCCGTCCAGGCCTTCTCCAAGCACCTGCAGGCCGCCGGCATCACCGTCTCGGGCGTGTCCCGGGGCCGGGCCGCCGACGGCGCCACCGACCTCGCCTCCGTTTCCTCCGCGCCGCTGGTGGACGTCCTCGGGGTTTCCCTCAAGGCCTCGGACAACACGATGACAGAGGTCGAGGGCCGACTCGTCGCCGCGGCCGCGGGCAAGCCGACCACCTTCGCCGGCGCCACCGAGGCGGTCGCCGCCCAGTTGACGGCCGATGGGATCTCGATGGAGGGCGTCACCCTCAAGGACTGCTCCGGCCTGGCCAAGGGCAACAAGATCCCGGCCCGCCTGCTCACCGATATCCTCCTGCGGGCCGCTGGCCCCGACGGCGGGACGGCGGGGCGCGCCCTCATCGCCGATCTGCCCGTGGCGGCCCTCGATGGCACGCTCAACGACCGCCTCGTCTCCCAGGCCGGCGCCGGCACCGTGCGCGCCAAGACCGGCTCGCTGGACCAGACGGCCTCCCTCGCCGGGACCGTGGTGACCGCCAACGGTCGCCTCCTGGTCTTCTCCGTCATCATCGATGGATTCCCCTCCGGTGGCCTGAGCAGCGCCCGCGCCGCGATGGATGAGGACTTCATGGTGCCCCTGGCGGGCAGTTGATGGCTCCCGCGCTGGGGACACGGCGCGAAGAGCCTGGCCCCGTGGGCGCCCCGTCGACGGCGCGGGGGCTGGTGGACTGGAGCCGCGTTGAGATCGCCGCCCGGACCATGGCGCCCAGAGGTGGCCCGAGCGCGCCCCGGGCCTCCCTCAGCGCCGTGGTGGAGCTGCTGCGGCGCGGTGCCGCGCAGGCCCCGGAACGGGTCGGTGAGATGACGGGGCTGAGCCGGGCGGCCCGGGATGCCGGCAGTGGGCGGGTGCTCGTCGTGGACCGCGCGGGCCTCGTGCGCGCTACTGCCGGGTTCCTGGCCCGGCTTCTCGACGGCCTTCCCGCGCCCCCTGCCGGCCCCGTGGTTCGCCGGGCCGCCGCGTGGGAGGCGGGCGCCGCCCTCGGGGCCCTCTCGACGCGCTTGCTGGGTCAGGTGCTGCCCGCGATCCCGGCCGCGGCGGCTGCCGGTGGCGCCGACGGCGGTCGAGGCACTGGCAGCGCCACCGGCGCCACCGGCGCCACCGGCGCCACCGGCGCCACCGGCGCCACCGGCGCCACCGGCGCCACCGGCGCAACCGACGGCGACGGTGCCACCGGCGCCACCGGCGCGGGGCCGGTGGCTGAGGCCCGGACGGGAGGCCCGGGCGCCGAGCGGCCACGACTCCTCCTCGTCGCCCCCAACGTCCTCGCCCTCCAGCGCCGCCACGGCCTCGATCTTGCCGACCTCGCCACCTGGGTGGCGATGCATGAGACCGCTCATGCCGTCCAGCTCGCCGCAGCCCCCTGGCTCGCCGACCACCTGGTGGCGCGGCTGCGCGAGGCGCTGGGCGCCGTCGTCGAGGCCTGGCCCCGGGGCGGGCGCCTGGCGGGGATCGCCTCGGTGGCTTGGGCTGCCCGGCCGGGGGAGGCCGCGGGGCTGGTCGGGCAGCCCGGGCTGGCGGGGTTGGTGGAGCTGCGTGCCACCCTCGCGTTCCTGGAGGGGCACGCACGGGCCGCCCTCGACGGCGTCACCCCCGCGCGGGTCCCCTCAGCGCATGTGCTCCGGGCGGTGCTGGACGCCGACCCCGCGCCGCCTCCCGGGCAGGGGGAGGGGCGGGGGATCGGGCAGGGCCATGGGCGCGGCCCTTTCACCGGCCTCGCCAGTGAGCGGCTCCTCGACAGCGCGCGGGCGGCGCGGTTCGCTCGGGCCGTCGTCGAGAGGGTGGGCCACGAGGGTCTCAACCGGGCGTGGGCGTCGCCGTGGGCCCTGCCGACGGCGGCGGAGCTGGGGAGTCCCGAGGCCTGGTTGGAGCGGGTCGGGGGAGGCCCTCATTGAGCCCACGGGTCCGGCTGGGTCCGAGCGGATCCCGGGTGGGGGCGCTGGGGCGGGCCCTGCTCCGCCGTCAACGGCGCCTGATCCCCTCTCTGACCAGCCAGATGGTCACGGATCGGTGGCGAAGGGACCGCTGGGGCGGGCCCCGCGGCGCGCTGATCTGGCAGGCTTGGCCTGCGTCGTCGCCCACTCCCGGGCGGACCATCGACGCGGAGATGGAGGATGAGGGCGTGGAAGCCGCCGATATGGGAACCGACCTCCAGCAGGTGCTGATCTCGCGCGAGGAGATCGAGAGCCGGCTGGATGACATGGCAGAGAGGATTGACGCCGACTACGCGGGCGAGGACCTGCTGCTGGTGGGCGTGCTCAAGGGCGCCGTGTACGTCATGGCGGACCTGTCGCGGCGCCTGCGCCGCAGCGCGCCCATGGACTGGATGGCCGTGTCGTCCTACGGCTCGGGCACGAAGTCCTCGGGCGTCGTGCGCATCCTCAAGGACCTCGACACGGACCTCACCGGCCGCCACGTGCTCATCGTGGAGGACATCATCGACTCCGGGCTCACCCTGTCCTGGCTGCTGGGGAACTTGTCCAGCAGGGGCGCGGCGAGCGTGGAGATCGCCACGCTCCTGCGCAAACCGGAGGCGATGAAGGTGGAGGTTGACGTCAAGTACGTGGGCTTCGACATCCCCAATGAGTTCGTCGTCGGCTACGGCCTGGACTACGCCGAGCAGTACCGCAACCTGCCCTTCATCGGGCTGCTCAAGCCCGAGGTGTACGAGAACTGAGTCTGAGACGCGAGAGCTGAGCCCGGGGGCGCGGGCTGACACGAGCCGTGGCCACGGCCGCGAGCGAGTCCCTGGCACGGCGCCGTCGAGCAGGAGGCGTGGATCGACCTCCATCGCCGCTCGGACCTGCGGTAGGCCGGAGTCGAGGGCGATCTCGGAGGCGGGCCGATCCGTCGGATCGCGTCGATCCAACCCGGCGTGTGGCGTCCCGCCAACCTGGCATGTGGCGTCAGGACGGATGGGGACGACGGCGGAGGGCCGGCTGACGGGGCTGCTTACCTCCGTTTGCGGTGGTTTCCCTGCTGTCCCCGCTGCCTCTGCTGGCTCCGCTGACCTTGCTGTGGCGCTGAACCCATGTCGATCGGCTTCGGTCGCTCCGCGCACAGGTCTGTGGGAGCGAGACCGCGTCCTGGCTTGGGGTCCCCATTTCCACTATCTGTCTGGTTTCCACTCTCTGTCTGGTTGTTCTCCTTGTTCTCATCCAGACTCATGTAGCGAACCGGGGGTTCGCCTGTGTAGCCGAAGGCGGCACGCTGAAGGGCTCGTACCCAGGGCTCTTCTCGGAGCGTGTCCTCGTTCGGCAGCGGGAAGTGGGAAAGGGGGTATGTGCGCATCTCCTGACCGAGGCAGCCATCGAGGCGCGCATATAGACCCGCGAGATCCTCCCCGCGGACGGCTCGCAGGCCGTCCTTGGCGATACGGACCTCGATGGTCCCAAGTCCGAGGGGCTTGCCCAGCCCCATGCGCAGGTAACCGGCACGGGACTGCATCCCTTGTCCGGTGGTTTGCTTCTCTGGCGGGACGAGGTTCTCCGGTGTCAGCACCCACACCAGGGCTCCGAGCTCATCGCTGGACAAGTTGGTAAAGCTCACCGTGCAGCGCAGGACGCTGCCAGACGCGAGCCACGAGCGGGCCGTGAGGCGGACCGAGTCATTGCTCTGCTGCTGACCGCCTAGTGAGGCGGCTGTGGTGGCTTGCTCGGGAAAACCATCGGGGTCGAGGTCCTCTCCCTCCAGGAGCCGACGGTGCACGGGGTATGCCGCTGCCCCCAGCAACTGTCCGTCAGTGAAGTACTGGTCTCGTCGCAGAGGTTTCTTGTCCGCCCCCTTGGGAGTCAGCCCGTCCTCGTCCGTGAGGAATCTTCTGGCGGACGACGGTTTGGGCGACAGGAGAGGAGTGAGCTGCTTCTCCTTGGTCGACACGAGTGCTCCGGTGCTGTCGACAGGACCGACGACGATCCTGCCGCGCGCAGCAACATCCCCGCCTGAGGCTCCATCTTCCGGGGAATTAACGACGTAACCAAAGAGGCGGTCGGCGGGAGACGCCTCCGCTGCCTTCGCCAGAGGGAGCACATCCTGCTCCTCGGCGAGTTCCCGCGGAGAGCGGTCGTAGGATCGGCGTCCCACCATCGTTGGCAGAATCTCGGCGACTTCGCCGCTCTCATCATCGAGGCGCACGAACACGAGGTCGCCGTCTCGTGGAGCTAGATGCTCAGGACCGGACGATGCGCGATTGAGAACGCGTTGGTTGGGCTTTCCCTCCAGAGAGGCGTGCTCTGACCGGTAACTATTAATCACTCGCTCGTAAGCGTTGAGCACGCTGCTGGTGAGTATTCTGCGTTCCGGCGAGAATTTGCCGCTTTCGCTAACCGAGAAGAAGAAGCGTTCGTAATGTTTGTCGGCGTACAGGGCTTTCGATGGGGGATGGTTGTCGTGTGCATCCTGTGCGGTTCGGCACACGTATCCGATGGCGAGGAAGGATTTTGCGTCCTGTTCCGGCGTTAGCGAGAAGAACCTTTCAAACTCTTTGGAACTGAGGTTGTAGACCTGTGTGACAATGCAACAGTCGTTGCGAGGGGTGAGTTTAACCCCAACTTTCTGTCCGTGCTTGAGGAGGTTGCGGAATCTGATCCAGACCTGCTGGCTGCTTGGCTCCTTCTGCCCGGGGCCGAGTGTGATGGGATGTCCTTCGAGGATGAGCGTGCCAAGCCCTTTTTCGGGGTCGTCGCGAATCAGTCCGATGTCGTTGTCGCCATGACGTCCTCTGAGGAGTTCGAGCGCAAGCTGTCCATCGGAGCCCGTGGTGATGCGTCCCGCGATGAGGGGGCTGGCCATCGCAGGATCCGCACGGTAAGTGAGGGGCTCATCATGGCCGCAGAAGACCCGGAACCGGGAGCAGGTGAGAGCCTCATACGCGCGAGAGATCATCCCCTTGACCATTGTGGGCGCGATGACCGGGTTGCCCGCGTCGTCGACAGGCACGATGACGCAGGTCCTCCCGCCATCCTTCGTCTGCGCGCCGAAGACGAGCGGTGTGCGCACTGTCATCTCCACGTCGATCGACCCGGACCAGCGATCCGGGCGCAGGCGGTCGTGGCCGAGCGCAGGAGAGTCGGCGAAGAGGTCCGGGGAGAGGATTCCTGAAGCGGCCTTGTTCGTAGACCGAGGCCGAAGCACCGGAATCCGATTGACCGCCGAGTGGAACGGTTTGAAGTCCGGGAACGCCTGCGCGTTACGAGGGCCAGGCACAGTTCCCGGCGTAGTCTGGGGCTGGGATTGGGGGTCGGGGGCTTTCGAAGCCCTCCTGGGTGACCCGGGCTTCGGGGTGTTGTTCTTACTGCTCATCTCACGCCCACTTTCCCGTCATGAGTTCGTCGACGAAGACGACGTTGCCGTAATCATTCTCGGTGAAGATCTCCACGCTTGTCATCTTGTCGGAGGCGTCGGAGGCGTCGGAGGCGTCGGACGGCGCTTTCGCACCGTGCTGGAGATATGAGTTGGGGCGGTACCAACAGGTGTCCCGTTCGGGCTGAGGTGCCGCAACAGTAGCGTCGGTGGAGGTGTCTCCCGCGCAGCGGAGGACGATCTCCGCCGTTCCCCAACCATTGAGCCACCGCAGCTCGTGGGCAAGGACACCAGCGTCACCATCCTTGACGAGAGCCCACAGCCGCAACTCGTAGACGCTCTCCAGCACTACCGGTGTCCCGTCGGTGGCGCTAAGCCCTTTACTCGACGCGGCGCGCACCGCTCGTGCTCCGGCAGTCGTATACGCGATCCCCTGCCATTTCCGGCCCTCAGAATCTGAGCACTTATCCGCGCGCTTCAGAACATCCTCGAGTCCGCCGGCGGGTAAGCAGTCGTGGCTCCACCTGCCGGACTGCAGCGGCGGCAGGTTCAGATTGCTTGCCTTAGTCACGGCAGGACTCCTTCGTCTCGCACAGGTATGAGCTCCAACCGGTCCAGTTGGCGTCCGGGTTCGGCTCGATCATCAGCGCTCGAAGTCGCTTGAGCACCTGGCTGGCGATCGAGACGACCTCGGCGCCGTCCCGATCGGCCGCGCCGCCGCCCGGGTCTATGAAGTCCCAGGGTTCCCCGACGATGTCGGCTCCGCCATCAACGCGCACGCGCGTCACGTGTATCTGCCCGAGGCCTCGGGTCCCGCGGCTGCCCAGAGGAAGAGCGCCGGTGGCGAGCTCGGCGAGCGTGAGGCCCAGCAGGCACCAGGCCGCTCGGCGGCGGTCAACCGGGCCGGGCAGTGACCTGGGATCAAGCTCAAGGACAAGATCCTTCCATCTCGTATCGGGGACCTTCTCACCGTACAAGAGGCCCTCGGCGACCCCACCGGTCCAGCGGTCGCCGGCGTTGTGGACCACCTTGCGCAGCGTCGTCTGGCCGCTGGCCAGAGTGTCCAGCACTCTCAGAGCGCCGCGCCTGTCCGTTGAGCCGAACAAGTCCCTGACCAGAGTCGGATCAGCCGCGAGCTGGTCATGGACCCCTCGCTCCGCCCAGTCGTCGATGGGGGTGGACTGCTGTGCGGCCAGCACGGTCCGGGCGATCCGGGACGCACGGGAACGCAGAGCTCCGCGCACGGATGACCCCGGCAGCACGAACGGTGCGCTGGATTGAGGGCCGCTGCGCAAGGGCTCGGTGTAGATCATCTCCTGCTGGTCGTCAGCCTGGCCCTTGGCGCCCTTGTGGGCGGGCGTGTCGTCCTCCGCCTTCTTCTCAGGGCGAGGCTCGGCCACGAGGATCCCGGTCGGGCTGTCCCAACTGATCGTGATGCGTATGCGCTCCGACTCCGTGCAGTCAACCGGATCAATCGCGCTGGTCACGTTCTCGCCGCCGCCCAGCCACGTCAGCAGGTCCTCGCGCGTCCCCAACCTTGATCGCGTGAGGGTCCACGTGGGCTCATCCGCGTCCAGCCGGACCCGTCCCCACCCGGCGTTGCGGCGCCCACCGAAAGCGACCCGTCCCGATTCCAGGAGACCGATGATGAGGGCGAAGAGCTGCTCAACCTGGCTCTCCGTTGCCGGCTCAGGACCTTCCGCCTCCGGCTGCGTCCCTTTGTCACTTGTCGACATCCTGCCGGCCTGGGCGGTGATGGTCAAGGTCAGGGGGCATCCGGCGGGAATGTACTCGTGCTCGAACAGTGCCGTGTCACCTGCGGCCCCCCAGTAGCGGTTCACGGCGATCCCGGTGCGGGTCGCCAGCGCAATGCTCTGCGCCACGGGATGAGTCGCTGGCGCGTCAGCGGTTCCGGACTTCCAGGCGGACCCGTCCTTGCGCTGCGCTGCCTCAGCCAGGTCGACGGCGTGGAAAGTGAGCGTGGCCGCCCGGGGCTTCCCGCTCGATGTCGTGCCCCACAGGCCTTCCCAGTCGCTGCCGAGTTGCTTCCTCACAGCGGCACCGGCGTCACTGTGGAGGTACTCCTCGCAGGCGGCCCGCACCGCGCCTTTGACAGAACGCCCGGTGAGGACGGGGTGGCCCTTGCCGTCGCGGGCGAAGCGCCGCGGGACGGCAACACGCTCACTGCCCGGGCGCGAGCGGTCGACAACCTCGTCGGTACCGCCCGAGTGCAGGGGAGATTCGGTGACCAGGTGGATGGTCATCTCGTAACGGGTGATGCTCATCGCTCCTCCTGGCGCGTCGATCGCGGACCGGGCCCGATCATGTCGGCTTGGTCCAATGGGGCCAGGGCAAGGCTCTCCTTCGCCAACAGTGGGTGGGCGACGACGAAGCGCCCGAAACCCTGGGCGGTGAGCTCGCCGACGCCGAGGGCGGACAGGCGCGCAAGTACTGCCATCACAGCAGTTGCATCAGCCCCGTCGGCAGGATGCACCCGCAGCACACTGCCAGCGCAGATGGTCGCGCGGGTGGCGCGCGGCTGACGGTCCGCCCCCGCCCAGGAGTCGACGCGCCTGTGACGGATCCCCGCGGAGAAGTTCTCGCCCTTTGGGTCAACGAGAGCCACGTGGGCGCCGGCGTCCTTGAAGGCCCTGAGCAGGTCCTCCGCGCGGCCGCCCGGGCCGAGCCATTGCGAGCGGGTGATGACGTCCGAGGTGAACCACAGGGTCGTGGTGCCGTCCGTCTCCCACTCCGGCGCGGTCGCCGTTGCCGCCGGCTCAAGGCTTCCCAGCGTGCAGTGGACACGGCCGTAGGAGCCGCTCAGCCGCCTGGAGCCCACCCGTTCCATCAACCCCTTGGTGGGGAAGACCTCGGTGATCCGCCCCTGTATCACCTGGTGCAGGCGCTCGCTCAAGGTGACGGTGGCGCGCAGGCGCAGTCCGGCGGGCAGGGCGCGGGTGAGGAACAGTTGTCCGGAGGCGGCCGCACCGGTGAGGGGGTTGTGGGCACTGGACTGGCGACCGAGAAGTGCCGGCGCGCCGATCGCTCCCGCTAGGCCACCGGTGCGGTTCGACCCCGCGGGTACGAGGCCCGGGAACACGTAGCCACTGCGCAGAGGCTTGTGGGGCTCGGCCGGCTCTCCGGAGCGCAACCTGTTGAGCACGGCGGTGCGGGGGCGAGGTGCGGCGGCGTCGTCGGTATCACGCTCCTCAACAGTGGCAGACGCTGCCGTGGCCACCTTGGGACTGGAGAGCACCAGTGGCACCGGCAGGCCCTGAACCCCGTCGACGACGACGGTGGCGTCCGAGACCAGGAGGTCGCCGTTGACGACGGCGTCACGTACGAGCTCTTGGGAGCCGAAGGCCTTGCGCAGTCGGCGGTGGACGAGCGGCAGCAGAGCCGTTCCGCGAACGAAGTCCAAGGACCTCAGTTCGCTGGAGAAGGGCACCTCATAGGAGATGACCGGGGAGCGCAGCACGAGGTCAAGGCTCGCCTGGTACAGAACCCCGCCGTTCGCCCCGTGGGGGCTCAGCCGGGCCTCGGCGCAGATGACGGGAGCCTCGGCCGCGGATACGTCTGGGGCCGGGGGCTCGGGTGGGGCATCAGCCGAGTTCTGCAGCTGCTCGCGGCACCAGGTTTCCGCCGCCTTACGGCCCTCGACGGCGGCCGCCGGACCGATGCGGACGTCGCACAGCCCGTCGCCGTCGGAGCGGTGCGAACCTATGGCTCGCACGAGCAGACCGGACAGAGCCAGGACGAACTCAGCGGCCTGGCGCTGGTCATCGGTCCATGACACCGAATGCCCGAAGGTGTCAGTGTCCACCAGGGTGGCAGTGCCATGAAGCGTGCAGGCCCTGGCACGCTCGAAGAAGCGCAGGTGGTCCTTCTTCGCTGTCCCCGTGTCCTGATCGACGGACAAAGAGACGACCTCATGGATTGTTGTGTCCGTTGTGTCCGAGGAACCGCTGTCGGGCAGCCGCACATCGCTGAAGGAGACGAGGCGGGAACGCTCAGCCTTACCAAAGAGCGCCTCGATGAAGGACTGCCAGGCCCCGGTCGCAGCGCCGTCGAGAGCCTCGGCGACGACGAAGGCCTGCTCTCGCACGGCACCGGTGATGACGGTGCCCCGTACTACCGGCCGACCTCGCTCGTCCTTCTCGACGACGGCGTTCACACCGCCCGCAATACCTGCCCCGGTGGACACTCCCCAGTCGGAGTGGAAGGTGATGGTCACGGGAATCTCAGGGGCTGCCTGGTTGCTCATGCGTGGTCCTCCGCGGGACGTGTGACGGTGGAGGGCTCCACGTCGGGCATGGGGTTGCTGAGGTAGGAGAGGTAGGAGTCGGGGAGGAGGTCGGCGAGCTCGAGGAGGTCGAAGAGTGAGCGGATGTCACCGATAGCCTTGGTGAGGTCAGAGCCGAGGACCTCCTGCGCGTCCTCCCACTCGTTCTGGGCCCTCTTGCGAAGGCCCTCGGCGCGGGCGTTGTCACCCGCCTGCTTCGCCTGTGCGGCGTCGGACAGGATCCGGCGAATGCGCGTGGCCCGCGTCCTGGGGAAGTATCCCGCGCCCGATTCCGCCTCCGTTGAGACGTGCTCCCGGAACGCACCTAGCCGCTGGCAGATCGTGGGCCATGATGTCTGGCCCTCGCGGTCTTGAGCGTCGTCACGCAGCAGGAAGGGGCGGGTGGTGAAGGACTCGTAGGAGCGCAGAAGCTGCTCGGCGTCGAGCACCGTGGAGTCGAACAGGACGTGGTAGCTCAGCGTTGAGCGCGTGGGAGCAGATGCCTTGCCGACTGTCTTGGCCATGGCGACCAGTCGCTCGGCCAGGTCGTAGGCGATGTGGAAGGGGTAGTTGCGGCCGGTGATGGCGACGCCGGCGGCTGCGGTCATCGGGGCGACGTGGAGCCCGGCCTCGTCGAGAGTGCTGAGGTGACTGAGCAGCGTGTCCTCGCCGGTGTGGCGCTCGTAATGCCTGAGGTAGGCGGCGGCGAAGGGCAGGGCGTAGTCGCCGCTGGTGATGACGGTGACGTCGTCGCCACCCAGGATGACGGGGACGACAGGCACAGCGGTGCTCGCCCGTCCAGCTGCCTCGGCGTCGGCCTGCGCCCAGGTGGCGACGTCCTGACACGCGTCGACGAAGGCTTGTCCGACGGCCGTGTCCAGGTGTTCGTTGACCGTCAGGAGGAAGCACCGCAGGGCGTCGGGATCGTTCCGCTCGCAGCCGACGACGTCCGTGAAGTCACCGGGCGGCACCCGCTCCATCGCCTTATCGAGATGGCTCATGATGGCGCCGACGCCGTTGCCGTCGATATGAATGACGGCGATCTTGGACAGGGCGGAGGAGTCCTCGGACGCCTGCGGCTGGAGCAGGCTCTCCAGCTTCGGAACGTCCCGGGCGAGCTGGTCATCGGGCAGGCCACCTTCCCGTACCCGGTCGAGCAGGTTCTCCTTGGACGTCAGCGCCAGGTGCCGTTTGACCCGAGCGGGGAGGGACAGAGCCTCTTCTTGGTCCGTCTGTGCCTCGCCTTTGACGCCCAGAGGAGGTGCCGCCGGTAGAACGGAGTCCTTGGCGCGGGCGAGGAAGGGCATTTGGGAGAAACGGGCGAGCGCAGGAGGGCGGGAGAGGGCGTACTCGGCGGCCCGGGCGTGCACGGCCTTGAGGTCTGTGGCGGTGACGTGGTCACCATCCATCTTCACCATGACCCCGGAGACGTCCATGCCTGGCGCCTGGGCAAGGGCCTGGCGGGTGACGTGCCCGATGATGTGCCTGGCCTGTGGCTGCGTGTCGACCCGGAGGATGACCTTTCCGGAGGAGCGGGAGACCCACTGCGCGTCCGTTTCCGTGTCCCTGTCCTGGGCAGGGGGGTGCACACACCGCCAGTCGGCTGAGACGCCGGTGTCACGAAGGGCATCCTCCGTCCACTCCCTCAACCGCGTCAGCTGGTAGGAGGCTCCGATACTCTCCCGCAGGCGCGGTGAGGAGAAGATGTAACGCTGGTTGCCGTTCGTCTCGAGCATGACCAGGTGCATGGTGCTCCTCTGTAGGGAGGGGTGGGACAGGTGTGTGCAGTATGTCACGTTACTGGCGGGTGTGTGAGGAGAGCGCCGAAACCGCCCCTGGGGGCGCCTGCGAGCCGCGTGTGTGAGAGAGTTCTGCCGCGCGGCTGCGTGGCGTCAGGGAGCCCGCGAGCGCGGATGTGGGAGATGAGTGATGCTGCTCGTACACGTGGTGGGCAACGCCGACCTCGGGCTTCAGCCGAGACAAGACGGCTCTGAGCGTCTGAGCCTGTTGCGGGACGCTGACGGCCATGAGGCAGCCGGGCTGCTCGGCCTGACCGACGATGGCGACTGGTTCGCCGACGGGGCTCTCAGCCCGCTGCGCAAGGAGTTGGTGGCCGCCGCCGGGATCCAGGAGGCTAAGGGCGAGTCGCTCAAGGTGCTCGTCATCGGTGCCGCAGGGGGCCGGGGTTCCACGGAGGATTTGGCGCTGGCGGTCCGCCAGGCGTTGGCGAGGGTGTGCGAATCCGATGGCCTTGCCTTGTTGAAGGGGCGCAACCTGCGCGTTCTCGACGCGCTCGTCCTCGACAACGGACTCAATCCCGGCGTCGGTGACCACGAGAAACTCGAAACCGCCATCGGCAGGCATCATGGTCATGTCGTCCTTTCTCTGGCCGGCGGTGCCAGTACCGTTCTCGTGGAGGCTGCCGGGGTTGCCGCTGCTACACACCCCGCCGAGTGGTCTCTCCTCCTCATTGACCGGGCCGGGGACGATCCCCGGGCTGGAATCGCGCCGCGAATCGATATGTCCGTCACTTCGCAGGAGGATCCCCTGCGGGGATGGCTTATGGGTCTAGGACTACCTACGGTCCTCAATGCAGAGTACGAGCGCCGTCGCGAGGTCCTCCCTGACGAGTTCCAGAATGCCGCGAGTGCCGTCCGGCGAGCGGTGGGTGAGGAAGCCGTGAGTGCCGCCCCCGAGGATCTTGCGGTGCTGCTGTGGGCCGACGTTGCCCGCGGGGACCTGGCGGCGGGCATGGCGCTGCGTGCTTGGCTAGTGGCGGAGTACCGGCGTCGGCGGTGCGAGTACCTGGGTGAGACGGGAGAGGCACCTGACCAGTACCCTGATGCCACGCTCAACGGCAAGGGTGAGCCGATCATGATCGGGAAGGCGATCGGCAATCTCCACCGGAGCTCCCTGCAGGAAACCCTAGCGGAGCCGGATGCCTGGCTCGTCGGGCAGAAGTACCTGGTCGATATAGGCAACGCGGCGACTCATGAGCTCAAGACCGCGACCGAGGAACTCAGGGAGTGCCTCCCCGTGTTGCTGGGCGACAGGCCCGACTGGTTGTCGTGGCCCTCGGGTGATGTGTGTCTTTTGAGTGGTCAGGGAAAGCTGCCTGCGGCCGACATCCGGCGCCCTCCGATCGCCGCGACGATGATGTCACAGGAACCGGCCGCGGCTCTGCGCCGTGCATGTGCTGTCGATGCACCCCTGACTCTCGACGCGTTGCTCCTCTGCTCCGAAGAGACTGTGGAGGATGGGCGACGTGTCGCCGATGAGATCACTGCTGACTCCTTCTCTCGCAATCAGGAATGGGATTCTGCTGGCGCGGATGGCTTGACCGTCTGCTCCTACGGCAGACCGACCACGGATAACGGGATCGTGTCCGCGGATGCCGAGGAGGGAATGAGACGGGTGCAGAGTCTTGCCGATGGGTGGCTCAAGAACCGTCCGAGACGCCCACGCGCCATCGTGACGACCGTCGTGGGGGAAAAGCCTGTCGTCATCGCGCTCCTGCGTGCCGCACAGGTCTTCGGTGCCCGTCACGGCATTCCTGTTTTCCTTATGTCCTCCGTAAAGAACGGCCCTGGTGCGGAAGAGCTCCAGTTCCACCAGTTTGGGCTCGACCGTGACGTCCGAGAGGCGCTGCTCACGGCTGCTGAGCACTGCCTCGACCGTCTCGACCTGCTAACTGCAGCGCGTCTGCTCGCGTTGGGTGACCCGGCCATGGCGGGCCTGGCTGATGACGCGATCGCTTTGTCGGACGACCTCCTCACTGCGGTAAGGAGTCAGGATCTTGATGGCTGCGCCAGCACTGTCTTGAGCGTCATGCGCTCGGTCGGCACTTGTATTGACCATGTCGAACCCGATGCGCAGGTCCGGTTGGCGACCATTGTCGGCGAGCTGCTGAGCCTCCCACCTAGGAGCAGACGGAGCGAGGCCTTTCGTGAACCCCAGATCCTGGCTCACCGCAAGCCGTCAGAGTCCGGGGCCCCTGCGGACCTGGATTCCGAGGACGCCATGGTTCTCCTCCGACTCCTCGTGCAAGTCCGTGACGAAGTACCTCTCAACCACGGTGACCGCGACCTGCAGGGGGCCACCGCTCACGTCCTTCAACACTATGCTCAGCAGGAGTCGTGCACCTACGCGCAGCTCATTGACCGCGCTGTCAGGACAGTGACCGAGACGCATGGTGTCACCGTCAGTGACTGGGCGGACAGACTGGACGGGCTGCGCCGCAAGGTCAGCGAGCAACAGGGTAGCGCCCATGGGACAACGCGATGAACGACGCACCGGTGACCCTCATCAACCTCACCCCGCACGACGTTGTCGTCGATCCGGGTGACGGCACGACTCCGGTGCGCTTCCCGGCCTCGGGCACGGTGCCCCGCCTTTTGCTGTCAGAGCCGAGCCGGCAGGCCCTCACCGTCGCCGACCCGGCCCGCCCCGACAACCCGGATGCCGCCGTCGCCCTCCCGCTCGTCGTCGGCGCCACCTGGCAGGGAATCGACCCGCCCCTGCCCGATGCGCGCCCCGGTGTCCTCTACGTCACCAGCCGCGTCGTTGCCGAGCACTACCCCGACCGCACGGACCTCGTGTGGCCCGACGACCTCGTGCGCGACGCCGACGGGCAGGTGGTCGCCGCGCGCCGCCTCGCCTGCGCGCGCCGCCGGGCCTGAGCGCCGGGCGGCTACAGAGCCATTCCCACCCACGCCCGGCGCGAACGGAAGGGAAGCGGGTGAGGTGATCCGCAGCCTCATGGGATAGCGTCGGACCAGAATGACGCTCCGGGTACGTTGAAGGGACGCACCGCCCATGAAGAAGCCTGGCCAAAGCCCCAAGTTCACTCCCTCCGGGGGGCGGGGCGGCAACAGCGACCGCCGCGACCCCTCCGGTCGCGGCGACAAGAAGAACCGCAAGCGCAAGGGCGCCCTTGGCAGCCCCTTCATGTGGGCCGCCCCCATCGTGCTCGTCGCCGTTCTCCTTTGGGCCCTCTTCTCCTCGCTCAGCGGCTACCGCGCCATCGACACCTCCGACGGCCTGGCCATCCTCCGTGATGGCACCACCATCAAGTCGATCACCGTCATCGACGGCACCAACCGGGTCGAGCTTGACCTCGCCGCCCCCTACACCGCCAAGGCCAAGCTTCCCGGCCAGCAGGATCGGCAGGTCGGTGACAAGGTCCAGTTCACCTACACCGATGCCCAGGCTGAGCAGGTCGACGAGCTCGTTCAGAAGGCCGCGCCCGTCGGCGGTTTCAACTCGGTGGTCCCCACCA
Organism: Actinomyces sp. zg296; assembly: GCF_009829695.1. Taxonomy (NCBI): domain Bacteria; kingdom Bacillati; phylum Actinomycetota; class Actinomycetes; order Actinomycetales; family Actinomycetaceae; genus Actinomyces; species Actinomyces sp. zg296. Next base: position 278,540 of record NZ_VWPG01000003.1, on the reverse strand, counting down.
GTTCCTGGTGGGGCTCCCTGATCCAGATCACGCTGCCCATGCTCTTCTTCCTGGGCCTGCTCTGGTTCCTCATGAGCCGTGTCTCCGGCGGCTCGTCCGGCCCCCTCGGCTTCGGTAAGTCCAAGGCCAAGATCGGCTCCAAGGAAATGCCCGACGTCACCTTCGACGACGTCGCCGGTGAGGACGAGGCCGTCGAGGAGCTCGAGGAGATCCGCGAGTTCCTCTCCGAGCCCGAGAAGTTCAAGGCCGTCGGCGCCAAGATCCCCAAGGGCGTCCTCCTCTACGGCCCTCCCGGGACGGGCAAGACCCTGCTGGCCAAGGCCGTGGCCGGCGAGGCGGGAGTGCCATTCTTCTCTATGAGCGGCTCGGAATTCGTTGAGATGTTCGTCGGCGTCGGCGCCTCCCGCGTGCGCGATCTCTTCGACCAGGCCAAGGAGAACGCCCCCGCCATCATCTTCGTCGACGAGATCGACGCGGTCGGGCGCCACCGCGGCTCCGGCATGGGCGGCGGCCACGATGAGCGCGAGCAGACCCTCAACCAGCTCCTCGTCGAGATGGACGGCTTCGACGCCGCCACCAACGTCATCCTCATCGCCGCCACCAACCGGCCCGATGTCCTCGACCCCGCCCTCCTGCGCCCCGGTCGCTTCGACCGCCAGGTCTCCGTGGAGGCCCCCGACATGGCCGGGCGCGCCGCCATCCTCAAGGTCCACGCCAAGGGCAAGCCGATGACCGCCGACGTCGACCTCGACCAGGTCGCCAAGCGCACCCCCGGCTTCACCGGCGCCGACCTCGCCAACGTCCTCAACGAGGCCGCCCTGCTCACCGCCCGCTCCAACGCGCAGCTCATCGACAACCGCGCCCTGGACGAGGCCATTGACCGCGTCATCGCCGGCCCCCAGAAGCGCACTCGCGTCATGAACGACCATGAGAAGGCCGTCACCGCCTACCACGAGGCCGGCCACGCCCTGTGCGCCGCCGCCGGCGCCTACTCTGACCCCGTCACCAAGGTGACGATCCTCCCGCGAGGCAAAGCCCTGGGCTACACGATGGTCATGCCCGCGGACGACAAGTACTCCACCACCCGCAACGAGCTCCTCGACCAGCTCGTGTACGCCATGGGCGGGCGCGCGGCGGAGGAGATCGTCTTCCGCGATCCCACCACCGGCGCCTCCAACGACATCGAGAAGGCCACCGGCACCGCCCGCCGCATGGTCACCGACTTCGGCATGACCCGCAGCGTCGGGGCCGTCAAGCTCGGCACCACCGAGAACGAGACCGTCCTGGGCCTGTCCGCCACCAACCGGGACTTCTCCGAGGCGGTCGCCGCCCAGGTCGACGCCGAGGTCCGCGCCCTCCTCGACGCCGCCCACCGGGAGGCCTGGGAGATCCTCACCCGCAACCGCGATGTCCTGGAGGACTTGGCCACCCAGCTCCTGGAGAAGGAGACCCTCCTGGAGAAGGACCTGGAGGAGATCTTCGCCCCCGTCATCAAGCAGCCCGAGCGGCCCCTGTGGTCCGCCGATGAGAGCCTCGTCCTGCCCGAGGGCGTCGCCGGCTCCTTCGCCGGATCTCGCCTCCCGCGCCGCCTCGCCGCCGGGGCGGGCACGGCGACGCATGCCGATCCCACGCTCGGCTCCGAGGGCCCCCGCGCATGACCTATGACGCCGAGGGCGTGCGCCGTGCCGTCCGCGACCTGCTGATCGCCGTCGGCGAGGATCCAAACCGGGAGGGCCTGCGCGAGACCCCCGAGAGGATGGCCCGCGCCTACGCCGAGCTCTTCTCGGGGCTCGATGAGGACCCGGGCAAGCACGTGGAGCGGGTCTTCGAGGTCGGTCACCACGAGATGATCCTCGTGCGCGACATCCCCATGTACTCCGTGTGCGAGCACCACCTCCTGCCCTTCCACGGGGTCGCCCATGTCGCCTACCTGCCCGGGGAGCGGGGGAGGGTCACGGGGCTGTCCAAGCTGGCGCGGCTCGTCGAGGGCTACGCGCGCCGACCCCAGGTCCAGGAGAGGCTCACCGCCCAGATCGCCGACGCGCTCGTGGAGCGCCTGGAGTGCTCCGGGGTGCTCGTCGTCGTCGAGGCCGAGCACCTGTGCATGTCGATGCGGGGCGTGCGCAAGCCCGGGACCAACACCGTCACCTCCGCGGTGCGCGGCCAGTTGCGCAAGGCCGCCACCCGCGCCGAGGCGATGAGCCTCATCCAGGGCGGGAGGCACTGAGCGGCGCGGAACCTGGAGAAGATCGCTTGGCCGAAGGAGGACTTATCGTGCTTGGAGGCCCCGATCTTGATCCCCCCCATCGCGCCTCGGCCTCGACGACGGGGCCCGCTGACGTGGTGACGTGCTGCGATTCGATAACGCTCATGGGGCGCTCAACTCCTCCGCCCAGCGGATGATCGGGCGCCGTCGGCGTTAGAAGCGCGTGAGATCCTTGGGAATACTGCGATTGAGGGGTTCGGCGGGCTCGTCTCGGCCTCTTGACGGACGCCCGCCCGCCACCCACCCGCGAGCGCCCTCCAGGGCGAGCCGGCGCTCACAGTGGTCGCTGAAACAGCCCATCTCGGCTCAGACCCGTTAGCCTGGGGCGGTGACTGCGCATCAGGACGCCCCCCGACTCAGGCCGGAGCCTCTGCCCGGCTCGCTCGCCGATGACCGGTGCCTCCTCATGGGGATCGTCAACGTCACCCCGGACTCCTTCTCCGACGGCGGCCGCTGGTCCACCCCCGAGGCCGCCATCGCCCACGCGCGCGAGCTCCTGGCCCAGGGCGCGGACATCCTCGACATCGGCGGGGAATCCACCCGCCCCGGCGCCGCCCCCATCACCCCGGCCGACGAGGCCGAGCGCGTCCTGCCGGTTATCAGCGCGCTCGCCGCCGAGGGGGCCGTCATCTCCGTGGACACCACCCACGCCTCCACCGCCGCTGCCGCCCTTGAGGCCGGCGCCCTCATCATCAACGACGTCTCCGGGGGCCTGGCCGATCCGGCCATGCACCCCCTCGTGGCCTCCTCCGGCGCTGTCTACATCTGCCAGCACATGCGCGGCACGCCGGAGACCATGAATGAGCTCACCGACTACCCCGACGGCGTCGTCGCCGGGGTGGAGGCCGAGTTGCGCCAGCGCCTCGACTCCCTGACCGCCGCGGGCGCGCGCGACTCCCAGATCGTCGTCGACCCCGGACTGGGTTTCGCCAAGACCCACCCGCAGTCCTGGGAGCTCCTGGCCGCCACCGCCCGCCTGCGCGAGGATCTGGGCCTGCCCGTCCTCATCGGCTCCTCCCGCAAGCGCTTCCTCGCCGCTGCCGCGCCGCCGGATGCCGAGCCCACGGGGCGCGACGCCGCCACCGCCGCCACCACCGCCCTGGCCGCCGCAGCCGGGGCCTGGGCCGTGAGAGTCCACGAGATCCCGGCCAACCGGGATGCCATCCGCACCGCCTCCCTCTGGAAGGACCCCCGATGAGCACCGTCACCACCTCCTCCTCCGACAGGATCCGCCTCACCGGCCTGTCCGCCCGCGGTTACCACGGAGTCCTCCCCTTCGAGCGCTCCGAGGGGCAGATCTTCACCGCCGACATCACCCTCGACCTCGGCCCGCGCGGCACCGCCGTCGCCGCGGTGACCGACTCCCTCAACGACGCCGTTGACTACTCCGCGGTCGCCAACGCGGTGGTCGCACTCATCGAGGGTGAGCCCGTGGCCCTCCTGGAGACCCTCGCCGAGCGGATCAGTGAGACGGTCCTCGCCTTCCCCCGTGTCATGGCCGTGGAGGTCACGATCCACAAGCCCAACGCGCCCCTCGAAGTCGCCTTCGACGACGTCTCCGTCTCCATCTCGCGCCTGTCCGAGGCGGCGGCATCCGTGCTCTCCTCGGTGGCGAGCGCGCCCGTGGTGGCGAGCGCGCCCGCGGTGGCCAGTGCCCCGGTCGTGGCGAGCGCGCCGTCGGCGGCCCCCTACGCGGCCGCCGCCAGCGCCTCGGCGCCCCCACTGCCCACGGACCTTCCGCTGCCGTCCGCGCCGTCGGTCTCCTCGGCGCCCGCCGGCGCGCACGCGGCTGAGCCGGCCAACGACGCACCCCCTTTCCCGGGCGCCTTCACCGGTCGGCTCGACGCCGCCGGCGATTCCTGGCCCGGCGCGCCTGAGGCCCCACTCGCCCAGGACTTCAGCGCGCCCGGGCCGGTGGAGGCCCCCGCCCCACCCGCCGGCGGCCTCGGCGAGGGCGCGGCCGACCAGTTCGGGCAGGCCCCGGCCCTCTCCGCGGGCAGCCCCATCGGCGGCGCGGGGCCGCTCGCGCCCGAGCTGTCGGCCGACTCCGCCGGTCACGCCGAGGCGCCCGATGCCCCGCGGGGCGAGTCGGGGCAGGCCGGCCCCCTCCAGGCCGGCCCCGCGGACCAGCCCTGGGCCGCCGCCCCGGTCAACCACGCCGAGCCCGTCGGAGGCGCTCTGGGCGAGGACTCCCACGAGACCTGGACCGAGGGGGTGGGCTTCGAGGGCGCCACCACCCACGATGCCGGGGCCATGACCCTCATCGACGACGCGGCCCCTCACGCCGCGCCCGCCCCGCTCGGCATGGACGCGCACGCCCGGCCCGACGACGATCGCCTCGACTCCCCGGCCCACGCCGCGGGCGCTGAGGGCGCCGACTACCCCATTGGAGCCGGCTCCTCCACCGCGCCCCACTACCACGCTGTTGAGCCCGGCCACGCCGCGGTCGCGGATGCGGTCCCGCTTCCCGTCGAGCCCGTCGTCGACCCCCTCGCGGAGGCACCCGCCACCCCGGTGCCCGTCGTCATCGCTTTGGGGGGCAATCTTGGTGAGGTCGTCCCCAGCCTGCGACGCGCCGTCCGCACCCTCCAGGGCGCCGAGGGCGTCGAGGTGACGGCCATCGCCCCCCTGGCGCGCACCGCCGCCGTCACCGAGCCCGGCGCCGCCGAGCAGCCCGACTACCTCAACACGGTGGTCCTCGCCCGCACGAGCCTTCCCGCGAAGGACGTCCTGGCCCTCTGCCAGCGCCTGGAGGCCGACGCCGGGCGCGTGCGCCTGGAGCCGAAGGGACCGCGCACCCTCGACGCTGACGTCATCACCTACTCCGACCTTCGCTCGGACGATCCCGAGCTCACCCTCCCGCACCCGCGCGCCGCCAGCCGCTCCTTCGTGCTGCTGCCCTGGTCCCAGGCGGACGCCTTCGCCGAGATCGAAGGCCAGAGCGTCGCCGCCCTGGCGGAGCAGGCGCCGGACCGCGACGGCATCCGCTGGCTCGCCCTGGACTGGGTCGACTCCGACGCCCTGCCCAAGCTCCCCACCGGCCAGTACGTGCCCGCCGACACCCCCGCGGGCTCCTCGCAGGGGGCCGGATCCGGCGAGCGGGCCCCGCGGTCGCAGGGTGTCCCCGACCTCCTGTCCGCGCCGTCGGCCGCCCCGGTGGGGGACGAGGAGGAGCCCTTCAGCGAAACCGTCCCCGCCGCCATGGTCAAGGAAGCCCTCGCCCAGGGCCCCTCGATCGCCGACGCCGCGCCTCTCGGCCCCGGGATGCCCGGCGCCCCCTCCGTGCCGGTGCCGCCCGCCCCTCCCGCGCCCAGCCCCTTCGTCGATCAGGCCCCGCAGATCGCTGAGCCGATCAGCGGGGCCGTGCCGGGACGGCCCGGCCAACCGGGCAGGGCTCCGCAGGGCGGGAGCGGGGTCGAGGGCTCCCAGCGCTCGGATGACCACACCTGGTCGGCCTCCTCCGGCTGGGAGGACGTCCTGGGCCAAGGCAGGCAGGGGAGTTGATGCGCCGCACGCGCTGGACGACGGTCCTCGCGTGCTTCGCCACGACGACCGTCCTCTCCCTGGTCGCCCTCGATCTCATCCTGCGCAGCCGCGGCTGGATCCCGGCCCTCACCGCGTGGGGCGCGGCGACAGGCCTCGTCATCGCCATGGTCATCCTCGTCGCAGGGCTCGCGGTGAGGCGCCTGCGCGCCAGGCAGGCGACCTGGATCACCCCCACCGGCGCCGCGGCGACCGCCGCCGGCGCGCAGGCCTCCGCGCTGGCGGGTTCCTGCATCGGCGGCGTCTACGCAGGGGGGCTGGCCTGCGCGCTCCTCGCTCCAGCCTCACCGGCGATAAGCGACCTGGCCCTCACTAGTGGGCTCTGCCTGGCCGCCTGCGCGGCCTGGTGCGGCGTCGGCCTCCTCGTGGAGTACTGGTGCGCCATCGATTCATCCGACGATGACGATGACCACTCCACCGGCCCCGCGCGATCGGGCGGAGCCGCCACCCCCGGGGCCGCCGCCTGACCACCGCGCTAGAGGACGACGGGCATCGCCCGGATCCCACCGGTCGGCCCCCGCTACCGGCCCCCGGCCCTGTGGGCGCCACCGGGCTCGCCGTGTTTCCTCCCGCGGGAGGAGAGAGCCACTGCCGGGCCTCGGGCATGATGGATACTCCTGTGAGAACGAGGAGCCGCATGACCGCCCAACCGATCCCAGGCCCTGCCAATCAGCGCCGGGCCGCCGCGCCCAGGACCTCCCGCCTCGCCGACGCCGCCTCCGGCGCCGGAGGGCCCTTCGCCCCCCGGGGCGTCTCCTTCTCCCCGGTCTCGCCCTCCCTGGCCACCGCCCGCGTCATGGCGGTCCTCCCCCTCCTGCTCCTCCTGGCCGCGGGACTCGCCATCCCCGCGGTCCTCGTGAGCCCCTGGTTCTGGGCGGGAACCGGCGCCGCGATCGTCATCCTCGCCTTCCTGCTGTGGATGATCCCCCGCCAGGTGCGGGCCATGGGCTACGCCCTGGCCGGGGAGCACCTCCTGTGGCGAAAGGGGATCATGTGGCGCCGCATGTCCGTCATCCCCTACGGCCGCATGCAGTACGTCGACACCTCCCAGGGGCCCATCGCGCGCCGCCTGGGCATCGCCGAGGTCAAGCTCCACACCGCGAGCGCCGCCACCGATGCCACCATCAACGGACTGCCCGTGGCCGAGGCCGAGCACCTGCGCCAGATCCTCGCCGAGCGCGGCGAGGAGAGGATGGCCGGCCTGTGAACGGGGCCGCCAAGGCGGGTGGCGCCTCCCGCGGTCCGAGCCCGGCCAGGACCGCTGCCCCCGCTCGCGGCCGGAGCGCGAGAGGCGGCGCGCCGAAGCGCGCGCGCCAGCGCGCCATGAGCCTCCCCAAGGGCCTGAACTGGCGCCACGTCCACCCCATCACCCCGCTGGTCCGCGGGTGGAGGGGCGTCGCCGCCGTCTTCGCCATCGTCTCCTGGCAGGCGCTGGACGACATCAAGGTCGCCATCGAGCTCTACCACCAGTTGCGCGAGGTCGACCCCGGCCAGTACAGCCAGACCGTGCGCGACTGGGCCGCGCAGGCCTCCGGCGGAGACCCCACGACCTGGCTCATCGGCGCCGGGATCATCCTCGGCCTGATCGTGCTCACGATCCTCATGATCCCGTTCCTGTCCTGGCGGGCGATGAGCTACGCCGTCGACGCCGACGCCGTCTACCTGCGCTCAGGGATCCTCGCCAAGCAGCTGCGGATCGCCCGGCTGCCGCGCATCCAGAGCATCGACATCACCCACCCGCTGCTCGGGCGCATCGTCGGCCTGGGACAGCTCTCCGTCGAGGTCGCGGGCGGCGCGGACTCTAAAGTTCTCATCGGCTACCTGCGCACCCGCCAGCTCGAGGCCCTGCGACGGGAGATCCTCGACCTCGCCGCGGGCGCCCCCACTGCGGTGGAACCCGGCCCCCCGGCGGGCGCGGGCATCGGCGCGGGCGCCGGCTCAATCCCCGAGATCAAGGGCTTCGAAGACGTCGTGGGCGCGCCCCGGATGCCCGAGGGCGCCCTCAGTGAGACCGAGCACCCCCTCTACGCCGTCGAGCCCCGCGTCCTCATCGGCTCCCTCATGCGCTCGGGGATCGCGGTGTCCGTGCTCCTGTCCGGCATCCTGACAGCTATCGCGCTGTTCTTCATCCTCCGGCAGGAAGCGGACGTCCTGACCGCCCTGCCCGTCATCATGGGCGTCCTTACGCTTCCCATGGCGCTCATCTCCCTGCAATGGGACACCCTCACCCATGGCTGGGGTTTCCGCGCGGCGGCGACGCCCGCGGGCATCCGCGTGCGCTACGGCCTCACCGACGCCACCTCCACGACGCTGCCCCCGGGCCGCGTGCACGCCGTCGGGCTCGTCCAATCAGTGCTGTGGCGGGGCAAGGACTGGTGGCGCGCGGACGCGACCGTCGCCGGCCGCGCCGTCACCCCCTCCGCCTCGAAAAGCGCGAGGAAGGTCTCCACACGGCTGCTGCCCGTCGGCCCGCGCGACCACGCCCTGCGGGCACTGTGGCTGGTGGCGCCCGACCTGGGGACCCCCGACCCCGATGGTCTCCTCGCCGCGGCGCTGACCGGCATCGACGGTGACGGCGCCGGTCCCACCGCCGCGCCCATCGGCTCGACGGAGCGCGGCTTCATCGGCGCGCCCCGCCGCGCCCGGCTCTTCAACCCGATCGCCTGGCGCCGCAAGGCCATCGCCCTGACCGGCACCTGCGTCATCCTGCGCCTCAATCGATGGGCGCGGCGCGTGAGCGTCATCCCCTACGAGCGCATCCAGTCCTTCCGCGTCCTCCAGGGGCCCCTCGCGCGGCGCCGCGGCCTGGCGACCCTCCGATTCGACATGGTCGACTCCGATGTGCCCGTCATCCTGTCGAACCTCGACGCCCAGCACGTCACCGAGCTCTCGGCGCATATCGCCGCGCGGGTGGCCAGGCGGGGCCACGATGAGCGCCTCGACCGCTGGCTCGCCCGCGTCACCGCCTCCAGGTCGTGAGACGATCCTGGCCATGAGCGACGCATCCGCACCCGGCATCCCCGAGTCCCCCGGCCCCTCTCCAGAAGGGGGAGCGGCCCGCCCCGGGCGCCTCGGAGTGGGGGTCATCAGCGCCGGGCGCGTGGGAGCGGTCCTCGGCTCGGCCCTGCGCGCCGTCGAGCATCAGGTCATCGGCGTCCACGCCGTCTCCCAGGCCTCGCGCGAGCGCGCCGAGATGCTCCTGCCCGGCGTGCCCATCCTGGAGGTCGAGAGCATCGTCGAGCGCGCCGAACTCGTCCTCCTCGCCGTCCCCGATGACGCCCTGGGGCCCCTCGTCCAGGGCCTGGCCGAACTGCGCCGTTGGCAGCCGGGACAGCTCGTCGTCCACACCTCGGGCACGCACGGCATCGCCATTCTCGAGCCCGCGCGCCTGTGCGGGGCGATCCCCCTGGCGATCCACCCGGCGATGACCTTCAGCGGTTGGTCCACGGACATCGCCCGCCTCACCGGATGCCCCATGGCCGTCACCGCGCCCGCCGCCGTCCTGCCGATCGCCCAGGCCCTCGCCGTCGAGCTCGGCGGCGAGCCCTTCGTCCTGGGGGAATCCGCGCGCCCCGCCTACCACGCCGCACTCGCCCACGGCGCCAACCACCTCGTCACCCTCGTCACCCAGGCCGTGCGCGCCCTGGAGGCCTCCGGCGTCCCCGATGGCGCCACCACTCTTCGCCCGCTGCTCACCGCCGCGCTCGACGGGGCCCTCCACGAGGGGGAGTCCTCTCTGACCGGTCCCATCGCCCGGGGGGACGCGGGCACGATCACCCGCCACCTCACCGCCCTCGAAGCGCTGGAGGACTCCTCGGGCCGCGGCCTCAACGATGTCACCGCCACCTACCGGGCGCTGGCCCGCGCCACCGTGGATCGCAGGGAGGCCGTCGGCCTGCTCGGCGCCGAGCAGGCCGGTGCCATCAGACGCGCGCTGGAGGCCGGCGAGCCGGGGGCCTGACGAGGAGAGGCGCCCGCTCGCGCCCGGCTCACGCACGGCCGTGTACTGGCTGTCCGCACCGGGATCGGGGGCGCCCGCTCGCGCCCGGCTCACGCACCCCGTCAGCGGCCTGGCCCCTGCCAGGCGCGCCCGGGCGGGATCGGCTCGGGCGCCCGTCCGCAGTAGTGTGAGCGCCATGACTGGCTCCGTCGTACCGTCCCCCGCTGTCCTGGCCCGCACCCGCGCGGAGCTCGCCGACGCCCTCGCGGGCGACGCGGCGCCGCGCGCCGTGGTGATGACCATGGGCGCCCTCCACCAGGGCCACTTCGACCTCGTCATCGAGGCCGCGCGCCGCGTGGGGGAGTCCGGCACTGTCGTCGTCACGATCTTCGTCAACCCCCTCCAGTTCGCCCCCGAAGAGGACCTCGACGCCTACCCGCGCACCCTCGATGCCGACGTTGCCGGGCTCACTGGCGCGCTCACGAGGGATGACGGCGTCCTGCGCGTGGGCAGGCTCATCGTCTTCGCGCCCACCCCAGAGGTCATGTACCCGGACGGTGAGCCGCGGGTGCGCATCGACCCCGGCCCCATCGCCACGGTCCTGGAGGGGCGCTCACGGCCCACGCACTTCGGCGGCGTGTGTCAGGTGGTGCTCGCCCTCCTGCATCTGACAGCCCCCAGGTGGGCGATGTTCGGGCGCAAGGACGCCCAGCAGCTTGCCATCGTCAGCGCCATGGTCCGCGACCTCGCCGTGCCCGTGGAGATCGTGCCAGTGGACATCCGTCGCGAGCCCGATGGCCTGGCCATGAGCTCGCGCAACGCCTACCTCGGCCCCGAGCAGCGCCAGCAGGCCCTCGCCCTGTCCGCTGCCCTGGAGGCCGGCCGGGCGGCGGCCGACGCGGGGGCGGGCGCGTCGCGCATCCGTGCCGCCGCGCTGGCCCACCTCGAGGCCGCCCCCGGCGTCGAGGTCGACTACGTCGCCATCGTGGATCCGGAGACCTTCGTGGACCTGGCGGGCGCCGGGCTCGGGCTGGCCGGTGGCCCCGAGACGGGGGAGGAGCAGGCGCAGGGCGAGCCGCGCCAGGGACTGCTCGCGCTCGCGGCCCGAGTGGGCTCCACCCGCCTCATCGATAACGCCCGCGTGCCCCTGACGAGCTGAAGGGCACTGATGCCCGCGCCCTCCGCCCCCGCGGCCATCCCGGCTGATTCGCGGTGACCACCCGCGCCCGGACGATGATGACGCTCGGCGCTGGTGACCGGCATGGGCGCGCCGGTGACCACCCGCGCCCGGACGATGATGACCCCCAGGATCCACTGCGCGCCGTGCCCCCCGGCCGACCTCGACCGCGTCGGCTCGATCACGGTGGATGCCGCGCTCCTGGAGGCCGCCGATCCCCTGCCAGATGAGGGGGCGGGCATCCGCGATGGCGCCAACGGCGATCGCCTGCTCACCAACGTCATCCCCGGCGAGCGCGGCAGCGGCCAGATCCGCGTCAACGGCGCCGACGCCCACCTGGTCAGCCCGGGCGATGCCGTCATCCTCATCGCCTACGGGCGGATGAGCGATGGGGAGGCCCGCGCTACCAGCCGCGGCGCGCTTCTGCACGCTCAGCCCCGGGACACTTCTTTCGCTCCAGCAGCGAAACGTTGCAATCTCGCGGAATAGTGTGATCGGCCGCCACCGCTGGACAGGCGCTCGGAGTCTCCCATGTGCAAACAGGGCGTGAATGCACATCCGAGCTCGCGCCCTTCAGATTTGGATCCCTCGTTTCCGCAGAATTTCAACGTTCTTGGGAAGAGAGATGCGTGGTGAGCGTGCCAACCCGATCATGAAGCCGCTGACGATCCTCACCACGTGCTCCTCCCCGGCCCGGACATCCTCGTACGTGAGTCGCAGCGTTGGGTACCCCAGCGCCCCCGCCGCGCTGACCCGCCTGCGATCGGCCAGGAACTGCTCCTGAGAGCGATGGAACTCGAAGCCGTCCTCCTCGAGGATCAGCCAGCCGTCAATGAGGTGGTCCACCTCGCCAACGCCCTCGATGGGCACGCAGCACTCAACCTCGAAACCAGCGCGTCGCAGCCAGATTCGGACAGGAGTCTCCAGAGGGGAGCGCGTCCTCGGCTCAACCTCCTCCAGTCGCCTCCGGGCGGTGGCGTCATAACGACTGGTCAGTAGATTCCGCAGTTCCTCAACGGTGGTGTCACCCCTGCCCAGGGCGGCATCGGCGACCGTGATCGCCTCCAGCTCGTCGAGGCATCGCAGCGCGCAGGCCACCACCTCGCTCGGGATCACCAGCGGGGCTCCCTCAACGGTGATCGGCGTGATCGTTGACTTCCTATGCAGGACGACGTCATCGAGAGTACGGCTCCGGCTGGGGCGGAACCCGTGATTAGCGGGGATGGCGATATGGGTGCGGCTTGGTGGGTGATCGAGGGGGTAGCCCAGGATCTGGGCGGCGCTGGCGCATGTGAGGCGACCGCGGAACCGTCTCGCGCGCACGACACGGTGATCGGCGCCCGGCGCGACCAGAAGCGTCCTCGATACGAGGCTCAGGGCTCCAGCGGTCACTGCGGCGCTCACGAGATCCTTGTCGGCCAGCGTCTTGGGAAGCTCGTCCAGGTGCGCGGCTCCCCAATGGTCCTCGACCGCGGCGATCAGCGCTGGAAGGTCGTCGTTGGTGGCTGAATCGGTGTGGAGCATCCATCCATCATGCGCGGTCGTCGATCACTCGGAACCGCTGGTTGTGGATTCCCGAGGAGGACACCACTCATCCACAGGCCCGCGGACTGACTTCGACGCGGATCACGGTGCGGGCCCGGTCCGGCGCGCGTGGAGGAGCCGTAGACTCGGGCCGTGATCGACGAGAACCCCACTGCCCCCGAGGCATCCCCCCTGGCAGACGCTCCTGCGACTCCCGCTGCTGAGCCCCCCGCGCAGGGCAAGCCGAAGCAGCCCAAGGCCGAGCCGAGCCCCGGTGAGCAGTTCGCCATCCGCGCCGGCAAGCGCGAGCGCCTGCGCGCCGAGGGCTGGGAGCCCTACCCCGTCCAGCTCCCGATCACCACCACGATCGCCGCCGTCCGCTCCAAGTACGCGGACCTGGCCGCCGGTGAGGAGACCGAGGACGTCGTGGGCGTGGCCGGCCGCGTCGTCTTCCTGCGCAACACCGGCAAGCTCTGCTTCGTCACCCTGGCCGATGGCGCCGGCACCACCCTGCAGGCGATGCTGTCAGCCAAGTCGTTGCCCGGCCAGGGCCACTCCGCGCTGGCCGCCTTCAAGGCGGACGTCGACCTCGGTGACCACCTCTTCGTCCACGGCCACGTGGGCACCTCCCGCCGCGGCGAGCTCTCCGTCTTCGCCGAGCCGGTCCTGCGCGAGGAGCACGACGCCGCCGACCTGGCCGCAGCGGGCGATGACGCCCTGGAGGTCCCCGCCTGGCGCATCGCCTCCAAGGCCCTGCGCCCCCTGCCCAAGACCTGGACCAACGAGGCCGGCGAGGCAGTCACCCTGTCCGAGGAGCAGCGGGTGCGGCGCCGTGAGCTCGATCTCCTCACCCGCCCGGCGGCCCGCGACATGGTGCGCATCCGCGCCGCCGTCGTGCGCTCCCTGCGCGAGAACTTCCACCGTCGCGACTACGTGGAACTGGAGACCCCCATGCTCCAGGTCATCCACGGCGGAGCCGCCGCGCGCCCGTTCATCACCCACATGAACGCCTTCGACATGGACCTCTACCTGCGCATCGCCACGGAGATCTACCTCAAGCGGGCGGTCGTGGGGGGCGTGGACCGGGTCTTCGAGATCAACCGCAACTTCCGCAACGAGGGGGTCGACTCCTCCCACTCCCCGGAGTTCGCCGCCCTGGAGGCCTATGAGGCCTACTCGGACTACAACGGCATGGCGGAGCTGACCCGCAATCTCGTCCAGCAGGCGGCCCGCGACGCCTTCGGCCTGCCCGAGGGCGGGGAGGTCGTCACACTCGCGGATGGCACCGAGTACGACCTGTCCGGCGAGTGGGCCAAGATCGATCTCTACACCTCCATCTCCGAGGCCGTCGGCGAGGAGATCACCGTGACTACCCCCCGCGAGGATCTCGTCCGCATCGCCGAGAGGCTGGGCCTGGACGTCGACGACTACGCGGTGGCCGGCAAGATCGCCGAGGACATCTTCGAGGTGACCGTTGGCGACTCCCTGTGGGCCCCCACCTTCGTCTACGACTTCCCCGAGGACACCTCGCCGCTGACCCGCTACCACCGCTCCAAGCCGGGGCTGACGGAGAAGTGGGACTTGTACGTGCGCGGTTTCGAGCTGGGCACCGCCTACTCCGAGTTGGCGGACCCGGTGGTCCAGCGCGAGCGCTTCGAGGCGCAGGCCCTCGCGGCGGCCAACGGCGACCCGGAGGCCATGGTCCTCGACGAGGACTTCCTGGTGGCCATGGAGCAGGGCTTCCCGCCCTGCGGCGGCATGGGCATGGGCATCGACCGCCTGCTGATGGCCCTGACCGGTCAGGGCATCCGGGAGACCATCACCTTCCCCATCGTTAAGCGCGGCTGATCACCCGTGAGGCGCCTCAACTCGAGGCTTCGGACTCCCACGCCTTGAGGGCATCGATCACCTCGTCGAGGTACTCATCGACATCCTCCTGATCGTATCCGGCCCGCAGGGGCATCCACAGCGGGTCGAAGACGGCGTTCAGCAGTTGATCGGCGGTCAGGATGCCCACCCCTCCCGAGGTGGCGCTCATCGAGGCCAGGAGAGTCGGTTCCCTCCTCGCCTCCCAGGAGCGCAGGGCCTGTTCGGCCCTCTCCATCGTCGCCTCCACATCCTCGACGGCGTAGCGGGGCCCCAGACGAGTTTTCTTGAAGGACTTGAGTTGGACGTCGCGGCTGGTGACGGTAGGGGTCACGGATATCCAATCGGGTTCGGGAACGGGAATCGGGGTGGCCCAAGTATAGGGGAGGGGCCATATACGCCGGCCCCGGCCCGATCGAGTCGGCAGACTCAATGATCGGGGCCGGGGCCCGGGGATAGGAAGCGGTGCCGATTGTGGAGTCGGCCCGCGGGTCGGCGCGCTGCGGCCAGGTATGCTCCCAAGCCGCGCGTGCCTGGCCATGGGCCAGTGGCGTGGAGGCGGTGAACCAGCAGCCCCAGGAGCGCGCTGTCGCGCGCTGCTCTGAGACCTCCTCGGCCTGGAGAGTTTCGTGGCCGCCGCGCGCTGATCGGGCGTGACCCGTCAGCTCCAGGCAACCGAGTAGTACTGAGTCTCCTGGAACTCACGGATCCCTTCGCGCGCGCCTTCGCGCCCGATGCCGGACTGCTTGACGCCGCCGAAGGGAGCGGCGGGATCAGACACGAGCCCGCGGTTGACGCCGACCATCCCGACCTCCATGCGCTCGGCCAGGCGCAGCGCCCACCCGAGGTCGCGGGAGAAGACGTAGCCCGCCAGCCCGTAGTCCGTGTCATTGATCCACGTCAGCAACTCGTCCTCATCGTCCCATGTGACGATCGGGGCCACGGGGCCGAAGATCTCGGTGCGCACGATCTCCGCGTCGGGGGCGACGTTGGTGAGGACCCGCACCGGCATGAACGCTCCTGGAGAGTCCTCGGGCCAGGAGGACTCGGCGTGCACGACTGCGCCCTCGGCCACCGCCCTGTCCACCAGGGCGTTGATCGTGTCGCGGGCATCGGTCGTGATCACCGGGCCGATCTGGTTGGCCTCCTCCGCCAGTGCCGGTCCGACCCTCAGATCGCGGACGATAGTGGAGAACTTCTCGGTGAACTCCTGGGCGACGTCCTGGTGGACGTAGAAGCGGTTGGCGGCAGTGCAGGCCTCGCCGCCTCCTCTGAGCTTGGCCTGAACGGCGCCCGTCACCGCGACGTCGATGTCGGCGTCGGCCGCCACGACGAAGGGAGCGTTCCCTCCGAGCTCCATGGATGACACGAGCACCTTCTCCGCCGCCTGCCTCATGAGCACGCGACCGACCTGGGTCGAGCCGGTGAAGGAGACGGCTCGGACCCGGGGGTCCTCGAGCCACGTCGTCGACACCTCCGCGGCACGGCTCGAGGGCACGATGTTCACCACGCCCGCGGGCAGGCCGGCCCGCAGGATCAGATGGCCCAGTGCCACCGCTGTCAGAGGCGTGAGGGACGCGGGGCGGAGGACCACTGTGCACCCGGCGGCGAGGGCTGGGGCGATCTTGCGGGTCCCCATCGCCGCTGGGAAGTTCCAGGGGGTGATCATGGCGACCACCCCGATCGGCCGGTGGGTGACGATCGTCCGAGTCCCGCCCGCCGGGGAGGAGCCGAAATCACCTTCGGTGCGCACCGCCTCCTCGGAGAACCACCGGAAGAACTCCGCCGCGTAGAGGACCTCCGCCCTGGCATCGTCCAGTGACTTGCCGTGCTCCGCGCTGATGAGCGCCGCGAGCTCCTCCTTCTGCTCCACCATGAGGCTGAACAGGGTCCGCAGCAGCTCTGCGCGCTGCCGGGGCGGGGTGGCGCTCCACGCCGGTAGCGCCTCGGCGGCGGCGTCGACGGCGCGCGCGGCGTCCGCCACAGTCGCGTCCGCGCAGCGCGCGAACACGGCGTCGCTGGCGGGGTCGACGACGTCGAAGGTTCCCCCGTCGGACGCTGCCATCATCCTCCCGCCCAGGAGGATCCCCTCCTCGGGATGGATGCTGCGCAGGTAGTCGGCCAGAGCCGGGTGGGCTCCGAGGGTTGTGTACGCCGCCGCGTCAGCCGGCGCGCTGGGTCTTGTCTCAGCCATGCTGGTGCTCCCTGACCATCGACTTTCGCCTGCCGCGCATCACGGGTAGAGACCGCGGGAGACGTGGGCCTCAGCGACGCGCTTGACCGCCATCGTCGTCGCGGCGGTGCGCAGTGAGAGCCCGTGATCCCGGGAGAAGGCCGTGACCTCGTCCCATGCCCTGTCCATCCTGGCGCGGAGGCGCTCGTTGACCTCGTTCTCGGTCCACCAGTAGGACTGGTTGGCCTGCACCCACTCGAAGTAGGACACGATGACACCACCGGCGTTGGCGAGAATGTCCGGAACGACCAGGATGCCCTTGTCCTCCAGGATCGCGTCGGCCGTGGGAGTCGTTGGGCCGTTGGCGCCCTCGACGATCAGCTTGGCATCGATCGTCGGCGCGGTCTGTTCGGTGATGACCCCCTCGATCGCCGCGGGGACGACCACGTCACAGGGAATCGCGAAGAGTTCGCTCGGAGGGATCGGATCCGCGCCGGGGAACCCTTTGACGGTGCCGGTCTCATCCACGAAGGCCTCTAGCGCGGGGATGTCAATGCCCTTGTCGTTGCGAATCGTGCTGTACACGTCCGCCACGGCCAGGACCTTCACGCCCGCCTCATGCAGGAAGCGAGCGGCGCCCCTGCCGACCTTGCCGAAGCCCTGAACGATCGCGGTGGTCTGCGAGGGCTTCAGGCCGACGCTCTCCATCGCGTTGAGAGTGG
Source organism: Actinomyces sp. zg296 (assembly GCF_009829695.1). Lineage (NCBI taxonomy): Bacteria > Bacillati > Actinomycetota > Actinomycetes > Actinomycetales > Actinomycetaceae > Actinomyces > Actinomyces sp. zg296. The sequence continues at coordinate 261,329 of NZ_VWPG01000003.1, read as the reverse complement.
TGTAGACGATGCCGCGGGAGGTGGCCGCGGCCCGTCCCTGGGATCCGCCGAGATTGACCGGCTTACCCGTGACGGTGCCCAGCACGGTGTGCCCCATGGCCACCGAGTAGGTGTCCATCATCCACGCCATGGTCTGCTCGTCGGTCCCCATGTCGGGGGCGGGGATGTCCTTGCCGGGCCCGATCAGAGGGATCAACTCCGAGGTGTAGCGCCGGGTCAGGCGCTCAAGCTCTCGTGTCGAGAGGGCCAGTGGGTCGACCTGGACCCCTCCCTTCGCCCCGCCGTACGGCAGATCGAGAAGGGCGCACTTCCATGTCATCCACATGGCCAGAGCCCGCACCTCGTTGAGGTCCACGTTGGGGGAATAGCGGATCCCTCCCTTCGCCGGGCCGCGAGAGATGTTGTGCTGGACGCGGTGCCCGATGTGCAGCTCCATCGTGCCGTCGTCGCGTCGCAGCGGGATCGCGACCGTCACCTCCTTACGAGCGGTTTCGAGCATTCGGCGCATTCCATCGTCAAAACCGAGGAACTGGATGGCCTCGGCGAGTTGTGTCCGAGCATCGTCGAGGGGATGAGGGGTCGAGGACATGTGACTACCTCCTGGGTTGGTCGAGTGGCGGATCGTGATCCGAAGGCCGGTACGGCCTTGAAGCGTGGGTGGGAGAGGGGGTCAGGACTGGTCCCGGAGCGCCTGCTCAAGGATCCCCATGCCCTCGGCGAACAGTTCGTCGGGCATGGTGACCGGTGGCAGTAGGCGGATGACGTTGCCGTAGGTGCCGCAGGTGAGCAGTATCAGACCGCGTGAGCGCGCGGCCGCCGCGACGGCGGCGGTCAGCGCCGCGTCGGGTTCCTGCGAGACGGGGTCGACGAGTTCAAGGGCCATCATGGCGCCCCTGCCGCGGGCCTCGCCGATGCGCGGGTCCTCCGCCTTCCAACTCTCCATCAGGCGGATGCCGGTCTTGCCGATCGTGTCGGCCCGCTTGAGGAGATCGTGCTCCTCGATCATGTCCAGGGTCGCCAGGGCGGCGGCGCAGGCCACGGGGTTGCCGCAGTAGGTGCCGCCAAGGGCACCGGGGCCGGCGGAGTCCATGATCTCGGCCGAACCGGTGACCGCTGACAACGGCATGCCCCCGGCCAGGCCCTTGGCGGTCGTCACCAGGTCGGGGACGACGCCCTCGTGCTCGCAGGCGAACCATGCGCCGGTGCGGGCGATTCCTGATTGGATCTCGTCGGCGATGAAGACCGCGCCATTGTCATGGCACCAGCGCTGGAGTTCGGAGAGGAAGCCGGGCGCTGGGACGATGAACCCGCCTTCGCCCTGAATGGGCTCGATGATGACGGCGGCGACGGAGGACGCCCCCACCTGCTTCTCGATCTGACTGATCGTGCGCGCGGCGGCGGCCTGGCCGTCCAGCCCGTCGCGGTACGGGTAGGAGCCGGGGACCCGGTAGAGCTCCGGAGCGAAGGGGCCGAAGCCGCCCTTGTAGGGGGCCGCCTTGGCCGTCAGCCCCATCGTCAGGGACGTGCGTCCGTGGAAGGCGTGGTCGAAGCAGATGACCGCCTGGCGGCCGGTGTGCTTGCGAGCGAGCTTGATGGCGTTCTCGACGGCCTCCGCCCCGGAGTTGAACAGCGCGGTCTTCTTCGGGGAGCTGCCCGGGGTCAGGGCGTTCAGGCGCTCAGCGACGTCGACGTATCCGGCGTACCTCGTGACGGCGAAGGAGGTGTGCGTCAGGTTCTCGGCCTGCTCCCGGATCGCGGCGACGACGGGCGCCGCCGCGCCTCCCACGGTCGTGACCGCGATGCCTGATCCGAAGTCGATGAGACGGTTGCCGTCCACGTCCTCCAGGACACCGCGGTCCGTGCGCCGTGCGAAGGTCGGCATGGCGGCGGTCAGCGCGCGTGGGAGCGCGCTACTAGCGCGTTCGTCAAGGGCGCTGGCCTCGGGGCCGGGCATAGGAGTGGCGAGATGAATGGTCTGGGGCAGCGTTGCCATGTGGACCTCACAGGATGTCGTGACGGGCGGAGATCTGCGTGAGAGCAGAGCGCTCCGGGATGTCGTAGAGACGTGCTCGGCGTTGAGTACCGCTTCAGAATATGCCCGCCTCTGGGGCTGAGCACCTAAGCATGATGCACAAAATCACGCGAATCCTGTGCGCAATGCACAGAAGCGTGCTTGAATCCAGGCATGCTGCTGGTGTCGGACCTCATGAATCGAGCGGAACTGGGGGTTCGTGAGGTGCTTCTGCCCGCGCCGAGCGCCGCTGTCAGGTGGGTCGTGGCGACCGAGCTCCTCCAGCCGGCGTCCTACCTCGAGGGGGGTGAGCTCGTTCTCACCACGGGCCTCGTCATGGCGGATGCCGAGGCGAGCACATGGCGGGAGTACGCGGCCTCACTGGTCGAGGCGGGAGTTGCCGCGCTCGGACTGGGGACCGGCATCGTCTTCGACGCCGTGCCCGAGGATCTGCGCGAGGCCTGCCGGGTCGTGCGGCTTAACCTCCTCGAGGTCCCCCTCGAGGTCTCCTTCGCCTCCATCAGCCGTGAGGTGGGGGCCATGCTTCAGGGTGCCGGGCCCGATGCGGGAGCCGAGGGGGCGGGAGATGAGGAGACCCTGGTGCTGCAGCAGTTGACGCGCGCGGCCGCCAAGGACAACCAGAGCGCGATCATGCGCGCCCTGGCGTCGATCCTCCGGGGGGAGGTGTCCCTGAGGGACGCTACGGGGCGCACGGTGGTCGGCCCCTTCGGCCCGCCGGCTCCAGGGGTCGACGACGAGGTCGCCGAGTGCATCGACAGGATCCGCGCGGGAGGAATGCGGGGAGCCGGGGCGGTGGGGCTCGGTGAGATGCGGTTGGTCGTTCGCCCGGTCGGCGTCACCGGTGAGCCCGAGAACTATCTGACGACCGTCCATCTGGGGGCGCTCACGCGCGCCCAGAGCCTGGGGGAGGACCTCGCCTGGTCGTTCCTGAATCTCATCGCCGAGTCCTCCAAGGCATTCACCGGATGGCTCCTTCAGCTCGTGGGAGCCGCCGCCGGGCATCTCCTGGCGGGCGAGGCCGCGCAGGGGCTGGCCCTGGCCGGCCAGGTCCAGGAGCTCGTCCTCAAGCGCCTCCCATCCCCGGCGCGGCGGTCGATGGCCGGTGCCGGTCTCGACCATCAGTGGCGCGTGATCTGCCTCGAGGGTGCTGGCGGCGCCATCGCCGGGCTCGCCTCGGCGCTGGCCAGGCTGCTCGTCGAGAGGCGGGGGGCCCCGGCGGGGGAGGGGCTTCTATGGCGCGCGGAACGGGGTGGGGCCCGCCTGATGATCCTCGGGGAGGCCGAGCTCGTTCCCGCGCTTCTCGAAGATGGTCGCGTCACGCCATGGACGGGGCGGATGCGGATCGGGGTCAGTGGCCCTGCCGGCATCACCGACCTGCCGCGGGCCGCGCAGCAGGCCCTGTCCGTGTGCGCTGGCGCTCAGCAGGTCGGACGGGCGGTGCGCTGGGAGGCTTCGGGGCCGCCGTCGGTCATGGACCTCCTCGACGAGGACAAGGCCCGCGCCTTCGCCCGCGCTCGACTCGGGGCCATCGTCGAGCAGCCCGAGCTGCTCGAGCTGCTGCGGGTCTACCTGAGCGAGGCGGGGGCGGTTCAGCGCATCGCCGACCGCCTGGGGGTGCATCGCAACTCGGTGTCGGCGCGCCTCGTGCGCCTGCGTCGGGCTCTCGGCGTCGACATCGAGGACGCCGAGCAGCGAGCAAATTTGTGGATCGCATCACACTTTTTGAAGATGTGACGATCCGTCGTCTCGCGCGCGGGCGACTTTTCCCTGTGATGGCGCGGATCTCTCGAGCGCTGAAAGTGATGCTCGACATAGTTGACGCTGTGTGCCTACCATGTGCCCGTCACGTAGGACCTTAGCCCGCGTTGTGGCCGGCATGGACCTGCATGGGCTCGGGCGGTAGAGGCCCGAGCCGCCTGGTTGTTCGACTCTCGACACCTCCCACCTCGACACTGATGTCCCGCCGATGCCAAGAAGCGGAGTGATTCACATGAGCCTTCCCCTCCTCCAGAATTTCATTAACGGAAGATTTGTTGCTGCAGCCACCGACACCGCGGTTGAGGTTGTAGACCCCCGGACGGAACAAGCCGTGGCGCAGTGCCCGGTCTCAGGGGCCGCCGACGTCGATGCGGCCTACGACGCCGCCCTCAAGGCCTTCGAGAGTTGGCGGCTGACAACGCCGGCAGAACGGCAGGCATTCCTGCTCCGGCTCGCAGAAGCCCTGGAAGCCAATGCCGACCGCATTGTTGAGGCCCAGCGCCGCAACACCGGTCAGCTCGCTGAAATGATCCGCGTGGAGGAAGTGCTGACGGGCGCCTCCCAGTTGCGGTTCTTCGCCGGTGCCGCCCGCATCCAGTCGGGTGTTGCCTCAGGTGAGTACGCCGAGGGGCTGAACTCGCAGATCCGTCGAGAGCCCATCGGCGTCGTCGGGCAGATCGTCCCGTGGAACTACCCGTTCATGATGCTCATCTGGAAGGTCGGGCCGGCTCTGGCCGCTGGCAACACGGTGGTGCTCAAGCCCAGCGCCACCACGCCCGAGAGCGCCATTGTCTTCGCTGAGATCGCCGGCGAGATCCTCCCGCCCGGGGTCTTTAACCTGGTGCTTGGCACCGGCGATACCGGGCGCCTCATGAGCGCCCACCCGGTGCCCGGGCTGGTCGCGCTCACGGGATCGGTGCGCGCGGGCTCAGATCTCGCCAAACAGGCGGCTGGCAACGTGACCCGTGTTCACCTCGAGCTCGGGGGCAAGGCCCCCGCCATCGTCTTCGCCGATGCCGACACCGAGGCGGCCGCCGAGGGCATCGCCGCCGCGGGGATGTTCAACTCCGGGCAGGACTGCACCGCCGCCACCCGCGTGCTGGTCGAGGCCTCTGTCGCGAAGGAGTTCACCGATGCGTTGGTGCGTCACGCCGAGTCCCTGCGGACCGGTCCGATTCCCGAGGAGGAGGCGTTCTACGGCCCCCTGAACAATGCCCGTCACTTCGCCTCCGTGCAAAAGATCGTCGAGGAGAGGCCCGCGCACTCCAACCTGCTAACCGGTGGGCACCGCGTCGGTGAGAGCGGGTACTACTACGCGCCCACCATCATCTCGGGGCTCAAGCAGGACGACGCGCTCGTGCAGCAGGAGGTGTTCGGCCCGGTCCTGACCGTTCAGGAGTTCTCCTCCGCCGATGAGGCCCTGTCCATGGCCAACGGTGTGGACTACGCGCTGTCCTCGTCTATCTGGACGACCGACCATCAGCGCGTCCTTCGATTCAGCCGGGACCTGGACTTCGGCTGCGTCTGGGTGAATTCCCACATCCCCCTCGTCGCGGAGATGCCTCACGGCGGATTCAAGCGGTCCGGCTACGGCAAGGACCTCTCGATCTACGGCGTGGAGGACTACACGCGCATCAAGCACGTCATGAGCGCCCTGTGACGCGGCGCTAGCGATTAGGAGGTCATCCCCATGCGCATTCTGACGGCCTTCACCAATTCGCTCGGTGGTCGGGACTCCTATCACCTGGGCGTGTCTCTGGCTGAAGCGTTTTCGTGCCCGCTCGATCTCGTCACCATCGTCAAGGGCGGCGATGGGCGCTACGTGCTTGATGTCACCGATCCCGCATTCCAGGACGTCGTCGCCACGCAGGTCGACGGCTGGATGACGGAGATCATGGAGGAGCACCGGCCCCGTGTGCCGGTGAGCAAATACCTGCGGTACAGCCTCTCCTTCCCCGAGGGCATCATCGCCTCGGCCGAGGAACTCAAGGTCGATCTGCTCGTGGCCGGCGGGGGTCGTCACGGGGTCATGGGACGGGTGTCCCTCGGCTCCGTGGGGCAGACGCTGCTCAACTCCTCGACGGTTCCGGTCGCGCTGTCCCCGCGCGGTATGAGGCACGCCCCTCTCGACGGGCTCTCGCGCATCACGGTCATGCTGGGGGAGTCCGGCAGGTGGAGGGGGCTGCTCAGCACGGCCAGGAAATTCGCCGATAGGGCCGGTGTTCCTTTGCGCCTCGTCACGGTGGCCACCGATGACTCCCAGGACAGGACGGAGATCGAGGAGCGGGCTGAAGCCCTGCTCGCTGAGGTGCGCCTGGATTTGACGGGACTGGATGACCAGCGTGTCCAGGTCGTCTACGCCCATGGCATGAGCGCCGCCGTGCTGGCCATGGAGTGGAACAGGAATGAGCTGGCCTTCCTGGGATCGGCGCGCCTGGCCCAGAGTGGGCGCCTGTTCCTGGGGCCGGATGCCAACAAGATCCTGCGTGTCCTGCCTGTGCCGCTCGTCGCCGTCCCGGCTGACGCGGCCGACGGCGGGAGCGGGTCATGAGCGCGGCGTCCACTGGCGCCGAGGGTGGGTTATCGCGGAAGGGACTGGCCAAGGGCTCCGTCGGCCTGCTCGGCGCCATCATCATCGGCGTGTCCTGCATTGCCCCCCCGTACACCCTCACCGGCGCGCTGGGGCCCACGGCCTCGGAGGTCGGCGAGCAGGTTCCGGCGATCTTCCTCGTTGGGTTCATCCCGATGCTCCTGGTCGCCTTCGGGTACCGAGAGCTCAATGCGGCGATGCCCGACTCGGGCACCTCCTTCACCTGGGGGACTCGCGCTTTCGGCCCGTGGGTCGGATGGATGAACGGTTGGGGGCTGATCGTGGCGACCGTCGTCGTCCTGTCAAACCTCGCGGCCATCGCGGTCGACTTCTTCTACCTGCTGATCGCGCAGGTCACCAGAAGGCCCTCCATCGCGGAACTCGCTGACAACGTGTGGGTGAACACGCTCACCTGTCTGATCTTCATCACCCTGGCGACCTGGATCGCTTACCGCGACATGCATACCACCCAGAAGCTTCAGTACTGGTTGGTGGGATTTCAGTTGACGGTGTTCCTCGGCTTCGGCGCGGTGGCCGTCCTCCGGTACTTCACCGGGAGCGCCGTCAATCCGACTCCATTCAGGCTTGAGTGGCTCAATCCGTTCGCCGTCGACTCTGTGCGGACCTTCGTGGCGGGCGTCTCCCTATCCCTATTCATCTACTGGGGCTGGGACGTGTCTCTGACGGTCAATGAGGAGACGGACGACGCTACCTCCACCCCCGGGCGCGCCGCCGTGCTCACCGTCATGACCATTGTCTCGGTGTACATGTTTGTCACGATCGCATCAATGATGTTCGCCGGTATGGGGGAGGATGGGATTGGGCTGGGTAATCCGGCGATCCAGGACAACGTCTTCTTCGCCTTGGCCAAGCCGGTCCTGGGGCCGTTCGCGATCCTCATGTCGACGGCGGTGCTGATATCCTCGGCCGCCTCGCTGCAGTCGACCTTCGTCTCTCCTGCCCGCACCCTGCTGTCGATGGGGTACTACAGGGCGATGCCGGAGAATCTCAGCAAGATCTCTCCGCGCTTCCTCACCCCCGGTCGTGCAACAGTCATCTCGGCGATTTCCGCCTCGGCATTCTATACATTGCTGCGCTTCGTGTCCACTACCGTCCTGTGGGACACGGTCCAGACCCTGGGGGCCATGATCGCCTTCTACTACGGGCTCACCGCCTTCGCCGCGGTGTGGTACTTTCGGGGGCATTGGTTCCGGTCGGTGAGGTGCTTCTTCTTCAGGCTGGTATCGCCGGGGCTGGGGGGCCTTATCCTCTTCTCACTGCTCGGCTTGACCCTGAAGGACTCCCTCGATCCGAGTTATGGGTCGGGATCGCAGCTCTTCGGCGTCGGACTCGTCTTCGTCCTCACCCTCGTCCTCATTCTCCTGGGGGTGGTGCTGATGGTTGTGCAGTACGTCCGAGCACCGGCCTTCTTCCGCGGGGAGGTGATCGCACGATCGGACGCTGTCACCGAGGAGAGGAAGGCATCGACCGCCTTAGAGGGCGGTGAGGCCTTCCCGCCCAGCGCGGCTTTGTGAGTGCCGGTGAGCCGGGATGAGCATACGCGCGAATGAGAACAGCCCCGCCCGCGCCAGGCCGGTGGGAGGAGTTGAGAGGAATCGCATCGCGATCGCATCGACGAGTACTCTGATCGATGCACCGGAATCAAACACACGACATGTGGACGCCAGGCCGGACCACGAAGGAGTGAGCAATGAGCATCAATATGGAACGAGTCGCTGAGTTGACGGAGATCGAGTCGAAGCGTCTCAATGAACGGACCAAGGGGTCCGGCGACATGTACAGTCGCGCGAGAATCAGTCTTTCCGGCGGTGTGGCTTCCTCGTACCAGCTGCGCGATCCCTGGCCCATCTACCTCGAGCGCGGGCAGGGGCCGAAGGTCTGGGACGTCGACGGCAACGAGATGTGGGACTTCCACAACGGATTCGGATCGATGCTTCAGGGGCATGCCCACCCGGCGATCGGTGAGGCCGTCCAGGCGCGGTACGCCCAGGGCACCCACTTCGCCGCCCCGACTGAGGACGCCCTGGTCGTGGCGGAGAACCTCTCGGACAGGTGGGGACTGCCGAAGTGGCGCTACACGAACTCGGGCTCGGAGTCCACGATGGACGCCATCCGCATCGCGCGCGCCTACACCGGTCGCGACACTGTCATGAAGATCTTCGGCTCCTACCACGGGCACCACGACACCGTCATGGTCTCGATCGGCGTCGAGTACGACAAGATCGGCGACCGCGACAACCTGGCCTCCCTGCCCTACGGAGGTGGCATCCCCGACGCCACCGTCCAGATGACGGTGCCGGTGCCCTTCAACGATGCCGAGGCCATGGAGCGCCGCATCATCCGGCTGACCGATGAGGGGCGCAAACCCGCCTGCGTCATCATGGAGCCGGCCATGATGAACCTGGGCGTCGTGCTGCCGGAGCCGGGTTATCTGGAGCAGGTTCGTGAGATCACCCGCCGGCACGGCATCGTGCTGATCTTCGATGAGGTCAAGACCGGCCTGTGCATCGGGCCGGGTGGCGCCACGAAGCGCTTCGGAGTGACTCCCGATATGGTCACCATGGCTAAGGCCCTCGGCGGCGGCCTGCCCTCGGGCGCCATCGGCGGCACCGAGGAGGTCATGTCCGTGGTGGAGGATCACACCGTCTTCCAAGTCGGCACCTACAACGGCAACCCCCTGGTGATGGCCGCCGTGCGGGCCAACCTTGAGGAGGTCCTCACCCCGGATGCCTACGCCCACCTCGACCACCTCAACGAGCGCATCCTCACGGGCTGCACGGAGGTCATCGAGCGCTACGGCCTTCCGGGCTACGCGGTGGGCGTCGGCGGCAAGGGATGTGTCACCTTCTCCCCGAAGAAGGTCGTCGACTACGAGTCCTTCAAGGAGCACCAGAATGCGCAGTTGTCCGAGCTCGCCTGGTTGTTCAACATGAACCGGGGGATCTTCATGACTCCGGGCCGTGAGGAGGAGTGGACGCTGTCTGTGACCCACACGGACGAGGCGATCGACGCCTATGTTTCCTGCTTCGAGGAGCTTGCCGAGGCGATCACCGCCAAGTGACGTGAGCGCGTAGCGAACTTTTTGGGGGCCGCCGGAGTATCCGGCGGCCCCCAAAAAGATTGAGTGGTGGGCAAGCGCCCCTCAGGGCTGAGGAAGCGAGCGGCGCCTAGCCGCGGGAGGTGACCCCGACGTCGGCCATCTGTCGCTGCGTCCAGGGAGCCAGGGCGTAGAGGCCGAGGGACACGAGGATCGTGATGGCGCCCAGGCCGTAGTAGTAGGTCGAGTCGGCGATGCCCTCCGTGCGCTCGATGACGACGGCGGCGATGCCCTGGCCGGTGGAGGAGGCCAGCAGCCACAGCGCCATCGACTGGGAGGCGAAGGACTTGGGGGCCAGTGCCGCCGTCGTGGACAGCCCCACGGGGGACAGGAACAGCTCGCCGATGGTCTGGACGATGAACACGAAGGCCAGGAACCACCAGGGCGAGAGCACGCCGCCACCGGGCCAAGTGGCGAAGCCGAGCCCCATGAGCAGGGCGGACAGGCCGATGAGGAGGACGGCCGAGGCGAACTTGACCGGTGTGGAGGGGAACCTGCCCGCTCGGCGCGTGAAGATCCACCCGACGACGGGAGCCAGGGCCACGATCACCAGTGGGTTGACCGACTGGTAGGCCTCGGGGGTGAGGGTCCAGCCGAAGAAGGGGGTGCGGCCGTCGGTGTGCGCCTCGGCGAAGGTCGCCATCTTGCCCGCGGCCTGCTCGAAGATCATCCAGAACAGAACGGCACCGATCCACAGGGGGACGTAGGCCCGCAGGTGGCCGCGCTCGGCGGTGGTGACGCTGGGGGAGCGGAACATCACGACGAAGTAGGTGATCGACGAGCCCGTGGCGACGAGGAACAGGGCGTAGGCGATCGCGGAGGTCAGGGAGTGGGTGATGACGAAGATGACCCCGGCCAGGGCCGCGAAGCCGGCTACCGCGCCGACGCAGGTCAGCAGGAGGCGCGTCAGGGCCTCGCCGCGGATCGGGTTGGGCACGTCGAAGGCGAAGGCGGAGAGTTTGCTCCGTCCGTAGATGAATGCCGCGAGCGCCAGGGCCATGCCGACGGCGGCGGCCGCGAAGCCCGCGTGGTAGCCGTAGTGGCCCCTGAGCCAGCCGGTCACCAGTGGGGAGAAGAAGGAGCCGACGTTCACCGACATGTAGAACAGTTGGAAGCCGGCGTCGCGGCGCGGGTCATCATCGTCGTAGAGACCGCCGACGATCGTCGACAGGTTCGGCTTGATGAACCCGGTTCCAATGGCGACGCATACGATCCCAACCCACGCCAGCGGCGCCACGGGGACCGACAGGCACAGATGGCCGATCATGATGATGACCCCGCCGTAGAGCGTCGACAGCCACGGGCCGATGACGCGGTCGGCGAAGATGCCCCCGGGGATCGCCAGCAGGTACACGGCGGCGCCGTAGGCGGACAGGATCACCTGCCCGGTGTTGGTGCTCAGGCCCAGGCCGCCGTTGGCGATCGTGTCGGTGAGGAAGTAGAGCAGGATGGCGCGCATCCCGTAGTAGGAGAAGCGCTCCCACATCTCGACGTTGAGCATCCACGGCAGGCCGCGGGGATGGCCGAACAAGGGACTGCGATCATCTCGGGAGGGGCCGGTGCGCAGGGTGGTCGGCGTCCACCGGGACGCGATGGGTGCCCGGTCCGCCGTGGCCGAGGCAGTGGTCTCGGTCGTCATGTGTGTCTCCTCAAGGGGGTGAGACGGCCGGTGGCGCCGCCTTGTGGGCGGGGCCACCGTGCTGTGACGTGGGGCCGCTGGGGGTCCAGTGGTCCAGCCCTCGCCCGACGGCGTCCCCGGCGACCGCTGTGAGGGCGATCTGCTGGGGGCGCCGTCGGGTGAGAGCACTGCGGGCACGATACCCCCGGGGTGTAACGAATTGTTTTCCCCGTGGGGCACGGCTGGGACCGGCCGCATCCCGGGTCGCCGATCGCGGCGTGCTGGGATGCGGCCGGGCGGAGTGGCACGCCGCGACCCTCCACGTCCGGAGTGGGCCGTGGGCGCAGGATCCTCAGCGGCTGAGGCTCGCCTCGGCCGCGGCGACCTGGCGGCTCACGGGGACGAGTCGGGTGAGCTGGGTGACATGGCGCGGCTCCAACTCCTCGATGGAGCTGACCCCGAGCAGGCGCATGGTGCGCACGATCTGATCGCTGAAGATCTCGATCATGCGGTCCACCCCGGCCTGTCCGCCGGCCATGAGGCCGTAGAGGTAGGCGCGGCCCACCAGTGAGAACTTCGATCCCAGGGCGGCGGCGGCGATGATGTCCTGGCCGTGCATGATTCCGGTGTCGATCATGACCGTGGTGTCCTTGCCCACCTCGCGCAGGACCTCGGGCAGGAGGCGGAAGGGGACGGGGGCGCGGTCCATCTGGCGCCCGCCGTGATTGGACAGCAGGATCCCGTCGACGCCGAGGTCGACGAGCCGCTTGGAGTCCTGCACGTTCTGGACCCCCTTGACGATGATCTTGCCCGTCCACATGGAGCGGATGACGGAGAGGTCGTCGTCGGAGATCGTGGGGTCCATGACGGAGTCGAGCAACTCGCCCACTGTTCCGCCAGTGGAGGACAGGGACGCGAACTCGAGCTTCGGGGTGGTCAGGAAGTCGAACCACCAGCGCGGGTACATCGCCGTGTTGAGGACCGTTCCGGCGGTGATCTGCGGCGGGATGGAGAACCCGTTGCGCTTGTCCCGCAGGCGGGCACCCGCGGTGGGCACGTCCACGGTGAACATGAGGGTGTCGAAGCCGGCCTTCTGCGCGCGCTCGACCAGGCCGTAGCAGATCTCGCGCTGGCGGGTGACGTAGAGCTGGAACCAGTTGCGGCCGTGGGGATTGGCGGCGGCGACGTCCTCAATGGACGTGGTCCCCAGCGTGGACAGGCTGAAGGGGATGCCCGCGGCGCCGGCGGCGGTGGACCCGGCGATCTCGCCCTCGGTCTGCATGAGGCGGGTGAACCCGGTAGGGGCGATGCCGAAGGGGAGCGAGGAGCGCCCGCCGAGGATGGAGCAAGCGGTGTCGGTCTCCGGTGCGGGGCGCAGGATGTCCGGGTGCCATTCGATGTCCCGGAAGGCCTGGCGGGCGCGGCGCAGGGAGATCTCCTCGTCGGCGGAGCCGTCGGTGTAGTCGAAGGCCGCTGCCGGCGTGCTGCGCTTGGCGATAGTGCGAAGGTCCCAGATCGTCTGCGCTGCGGCGAGTCGCCGACGGCGTCCGTTGAAGTCTGGAGTCTTGAACTGCAGGAGCTCGAAGACCTCGGATGGTCTGGGGAACTGGCGCTTCACCACAGGGCTACCTCTTTGTTGGCGGGTGGTGCCGCAGCCGGTGATGGCCGCTGCGGCAATCGGATAGGGCTGAGACCTTGGTCTAGGTCTGGCGCACGCCGAAGTATGCTCTGCGGCAGCCGAAAGTGCAAGGCAAGCCTTACCTATGCAATTGCTGTGGTGGCGGGGCCCCGGCGCCCCCCCCGGAATTGAGGGAGGGAGCCGGGGCCCCGGTATCGCTGGCGGGCCCGATCGCGGGGCTCGGCGCGCTGGGAGCTCTTCTGGACCGCGCGGGGCGCGCCTCAGCCCTCGTTGAGCGTGGCCTCCATCCGGGCGCGCGCGCCCTGCTCCTTGAGGGCGGCGAGCTCGGTGAGGAAGGCTGACCGGAAACGCTCGTTCGCGCCCAGGTCGGAAAAGACCTCCTCATTGGTGAGGAAGGCGCCCTCCTCGCCGTCGCGCTGGCGCCGCCCGTAGTCTTCCAGGCGGTCCTGGGCATCCGGGATCGGCTCGCCGGCCTCGTCCACGCCCTCGGTGCACCAGGCCCAGGCGGCGCACAGCGCCGCGCCCAGGCGGATGGAGCGGCCCGCCTCCAGGTTCTCCCGGATCGTTGGCAGCACGAACTTGGGCATGCCCGAGGGACCGAAGAAGGCCAGGCGCGCCAGGGTGTCGGCGATCGCCGCGTTCGTGAAGCGCTCGAACAGCGAGTCCACGTAGGCGGGAAGATCGATGCCCGGCACCGGGCGCAGCGTCGGCAGGGCCTCGCGCTCCAGGTAGGCGCGGGTCCAGGCGGCGATCCGCGGGTCGGCGGCGGCCTCGTGGCCATAGGTCATCCCCAGCGGCCTCCCCCAGTGCGCCAGCGCCTGGTGGGAGGCGTTGAGCAGCCGGAGCTTCATGAGCTCGTAGGGGACGACGTCGGTCACCATCTGCACGCCTACCTCCTCGTACGGAGGGCGCCCGGCGGGGAAATCGTCCTCAAGCACCCACTGGGTGAAGGGCTCGGCCACGACCGGCCAGGCGTCGTCGACGCCGAGCTCGGAGCGCACCATGGCGATGTCCTCATCGGTGGTGCGGGGGGTGATCCGATCCACCATGCAGTTGGGGAAGGAGACGCTCGTGTCGATCCAGTCGGCCAGCTCCGCATCGCTCATCCGGGCCTGGGAGACGACGGCGGCGCGGGCCACCTTCCCATTGCCGGGCAGGTTGTCGCAGCTCATGACCGTGAACGGGGCGGTGCCCTCCTCACGGCGACGGCGTAGAGCCTCCACGATGTAGCCGAAGGCCGTCGTCGGCTCACCGGGGTTGGCGGCGTCGCGGACCGCCCCCTCGGCGTCGGTGCGGAAGGCGCCGGTGGCGTCGTCGATGTTGTAGCCGCCCTCGGTGACGGTCAGGGAGACGATCCGCGTGGTCGGCGCGGTGAGCGCGTCAAGAACCTCCGCGCGGGCCTCGGGGGCGTACAGGTAGCGGTGGATGGAGCCGATGATCGCGGGCTCAAGATGGCCGTCGGGGTGCTTGAGGGTGAGCGAGTAAAGGGTGTCCTGACTGGTCAGGGCATCGCGTATGGCGGCGTCGGCCGGGAGGAGCCCGACGCCGCAGATGCCCCACTCCAGCGCCTTGCCCTCGCGCATGAGGCGGTCCAGGTACATGGCGTGGTGAGCGCGGTGGAATCCCCCGACGCCGAAGTGGACGATCCCGGTGGTGATGGCCGAGCGGTCGTAGGCGGGGGCCAGGGGTGAGTCGGCGAGGCTGGTGGTCATGGTTCTCTCCTTGGGACGGTGGTGGTCATCTGGTGATGGGCAAGGGATGGTTGTCGCCCGGCGGCTGTCGGTGTATCGCTCGCGCGGCGGCGCCCATGGGCGCGGGGCGCCGTCAGCCGGCCGCCTGACCGGTCCCCGCCCTCGGCTTGTCGGACAGTGCGGGCGCCGAGTGGAGGATTCGCGCGTTGCCGGGCAGTTTGAGGGCGAAGCACAGCAGGAAGGAGACGGCGTAGATGAGGGCTAGGGCCATCCCGGGCCAGAAGTAGCCCTGCGCGGTGCTCTCGTCGCCCAGGAGCACGGTCACGATGGCGGGGCCAACGAACGCTCCCAGGCCGGCTCCGAGGTTGAGGATGGCCAGGGCGTTGCCGGTCTCGCCGTGCGCATGGGCCACGAGTAGGGGAGTGGTGGGCACGTGCGCGCTCAGGCCGATACCGATCCCAGCGGTGCCGATCGCGATAAGGAAGAAGTTCGGCCCCGCGATGATCGGAATGAAGTACATGTACACCAGGGAGGCGAAAGTGATCGGGGTGGCCGCCCATTGCAGGGTGTTCCTCCAACCGATCCTGTCGCCGGCCACGCCCCAGAAGACGTCACCGATGATCGCGACCAGGCCGAATACGGAGAACTCGAGGATGGCCTGGGACTCCGGCATCCCGAACACCTTGTGGAGGTAGACGACGTAGTAGGCCTGCATCCCGTACTGGCCGGAGAGGTTGATGATCTTGACGATGCCGCCGATCGACACCTTGGGGTAGCGCCAGAGGACTGACACCGCCGAGCCGACCGAATTGGCGATCGAGATCCCCGCGGTCTGCGTCGCCGAGGGGTGCAGGCGCAGGAACAGCATTGTGATGATGCCGCCGATGGCCGCCAGGATCCATCCGGCCCACAGGGTGGCGACATGGCCGATGGCCGGCAGGAAGAAGCTTGAGAAGTAGGAGCCGAGGAACTGCATGCCCAGGGAGAAGGCGAACCAGAACCAGCCGGAGACCGAGGACTGGCGCTCCGGGGGTGTGACCATCATGGTCCAGGTGAGGTAGCCGTAGGCGAACATGGGATAGCCGAATCCTCGCAGCCCGTAGAACAGCAGGACGAGCGGCATCGAGTGGCTGGGGAGCCCGACGAGGATGAACAGGGCGTCGAAGATGAGGAAGGACATCAGGCCGGTGAGCATGACTGCTCGGCAGCCCAGCGCATCGCACAGCGCCCCGGATAAGAACGCCGCGATCGCGACGATGACGCCGTAGAAGGAGACGATGGTGGACCCTTGCGCCACCGTGAATCCCACGTCGTCGGAGGAGAAGTAGTTCGTGATCCACACGGCTTCGATTCCATCGCCGATCACGAAGATGACGACGCCGAGGAAGCCGAGGGCGAGATTGGTGGGGAATCCAGTCTTCTGGATCGCCGCGATAACAGGATTGGAGCTGGGCATTCAAGGCTCGTTTCGACGGGGACTGCGTTGTCTTGGATGTCGTGTCAGATCGTTCTGACGGCTCCAGCATGGCCGACACTGGGGTGCCTGGGAGTGACCGGTCGGGGATCACCGACTGCCGATTCATCAATGGGGTCCCACCGGCGCGTCGATTCCGCCGGCGCGGTTGAGCGGGCCCGGTGAAGCGCCCGGCTGACCGGTTCGCGGGGCCCGAGTGACCGTTGGCAACCATTTCGGTGCCCGATTCACTGTGGGGAGCGGATCCGGGCGGGGGTCTTCCCCGATGGGGGGGCGAGTGCTCGCGGGGCGTCGCTGAGTGGGGCGTGGTCAGACCCGATCCAGGCGCCCCCCGGCGTCGATGATCCGGCGGGCGGTCGACGAGCGCAGCTCGGTGCCGGTGATGACGCGCTCGAACTGGCGCACATGGCCGAACCGGCACAGGGTGGAGCGCGCGAATTTCGTGTGCGAGCCCACGAACAGCGCTCGCTGGGACACGGACAGCGCCGTCTCCTTGACCTCGGCCACGGAGGCGTGGGGCGTGGTGAGCCAGCCGTCCAGATCTACCCCGTTCGCGCCGATGATGGCCAGATCCGGTCGCATGTCGCGCAGCATCCTCGTGGCCCACCGCTCGACGCTGGCGGCGGTCACGTGGCGCACCCTGCCGCCCAACACGATCACCGTGGTGCGGGGGCGCTCGCACATCTCCAGGGCCGTGGGCAGGGAGGCGGTGATAATCGTCAGGTCCCGGTCCGCGGGCAGGGCCCGGCCGACGAGGAGCGGATGGAAGCCCTCATCGAGGAAAACGGTGTCGGCCGCGCCCAGCCGATCGACGGCGGCCTGGGCGATGCGCTCCTTCTCATCGGCGAGGTGCTCCTTCCTGTAGGTCAGAGTCGACTCGTAATTGGAGGCCTCAGCGATCCCGACACGCCCGTAGGAACGGGTGATCGCGTGCGTGTCCTCGAGCTCGCGCAAATCGCGCCGGATGGTCTCCACGGAGACCCCGAAGAGGCCCGGCAGGGAGGACACGGACACCTCGCCGGTGGCCCGGAGATGGGCGAGGATCGCTTTGCGCCGCTCGGCCGCGCCCAACTGCTCGGCGTGCTGTCCGTGCGGCGTCAGGGGCCGTCCGCCCTCGGGATGCGACGGATCCGCTGTGATCTCAATGCCCATGCCCTCCATCGTGGCATGTCAGCCAGTGGCGTGGGAGGCAAGTGGGGGGGGCGAGGTGCCCGGAAGCCCCGGCGCCCTCTGGGACAGGGATGAGCGCCGGGGCCTCCGGTTCTCCACTGCCCGAGGGTGAACATCCCGGGCAGTGGGGCTATCGGGCGGGGCCGGATCGCGTCCGGCCCCGCGGTCAGTGCGCGATGACGACCCCCAGGTTGCGGGGCCCGTGGACGCCGTTGACGCGGATGAGCTCGATGTCGCTGGTGGCCGAGGGGCCGGCGACCCAGGTGCTCGGACGGGTCGGGTTCTCGCCCAGGATGTCCACGGCCTGCGGCACCGTGGGCTGGATCGACTCGCGCTCCAAGATGATGACGTGGCGGTCCGGCACCAGGGAGATGGCACGGCGCCCCTGGTCGGGCTCGCCGTCGAGGCAGATCGTGCCCGACAGCGAGATCGCGGTGCGCGAGCAGGTGACGACGGCGTCGATCCCGTCGAGCTCGAGCGTGGGGATCGGGTCCTGACGGGAGTCCTCGCGGACGGTCCGGCCGTTCCTCGCCGCGGCCTCCTTGTAGGCCTGCGGGAGCCCCGCGGGAACCACGACGGTGGTCGCGTCGGCCAGGAGGGCGTCGATGGCGTTGAGGATTCCGGCGTCCTCGGCCTCCACCCGCACGACGGCGTTGTAGTCCTCCAACTTCTCCACCATCTCTGCCACGACGGGCTCGGATCCGGGCGGGTTGGCGCCGACGCGCGCGTAGGTGCGGGGGACGGGCGCGGCCGGGGCGGCCTGGGAGCGGGAGATCGCCTCCCGGGCTCGCGAGAGGATCACGCTGCGGGCGTCCATCACTTGGCCTCCTTGCTGTTCGCGATCGACTGCGGGTGCGTGCGCCTCCACCACTCACGGAAGCTCTCCGCGGGGGCGGCGGGCACGTCGCGGGTGCCCGTCCACATCGAGGCGGGGAAGGGCAGGGAGCCGATCTTGCCGTCCCGGTCGATGAGGCGCGTGGCCTTGATGGCCTTCGTGGCGGTGGCCCACACCCGGCCGCTCTTCATGACCGGCGTGGTCACCCCCATGGCCACGTCCCACATATCGGGGAGGATCTTGCGCTTGACGTCGACGGTCCTGGCCCGCAGGTGGACGAGGATCGTCGGGATGTCGATCTTGACCGGGCAGACCTCGCCGCAGGCCCCGCACAGGGTGGAGGCGTAGGGCAGGGTGTGGACCGGATCGTCGTCGGCCAGGCCCTGGGTCAGCTGGGGGGTGAGGATCGCGCCGATGGGCCCGGGGTAGACCGAGCCGTAGGCGTGGCCGCCCGTGTGCTGGTAGACGGGGCAGATGTTCATGCACGAGCCGCAGCGGATGCAGTGCAGCGCCTCGCGGCCGATCGGGTCGGACAGGGCCTTGGTGCGCCCGTTGTCCATGAGGATGAGGTGGAACTCCTGGGGGCCGTCGCCCTCGGTGACGCCCGTCCACATGGAGGTGTAGGGGTTCATGCGCTCGCCGGTGGCCGAGCGCGGCAGGAGCTGGGAGAAGATCTCGACATCCTGGAAGCGGGGGACGAGCTTCTCGATGCCCATGAGGGTGATGAGCGTGTCCGGCAGGGTCAGGCACATGCGGCCGTTGCCCTCGGACTCGAACACGGAGACGGTGCCGGTCTCGGCCACGCCCATGTTGGTGCCGGAGACGGCCACCTTGGCGTGGAGGAACTTCTTGCGCAGGTGGGCGCGGGCGGCAGCCGTGAGCTCCTTGGGATCGTCGGACAGGTCCTTCGGTGCATCGCCCATGCGGTCCAGGAAGATGCCGCGGACCTCGGAGCGGTTGCGGTGGATGGCCGGGACGACGACGTGCGAGGGCATGTCGTCGGCGAGCTGGACGATCATCTCGGCGAGGTCGGTCTCGTTGGCGAAGATCCCCTCGGCCTTGAGATGCTCGTTGAGATTGGTCTCCTGGGTGGCCATCGACTTGATCTTGACGACCTCATCGACGCCCTTGGACTTGATGATCTCGGTGACGATGGCGTTGGCCTCGGCGGCGTCGCGCGCCCAGTGGACGATCCCGCCCCGGGCGGTCACGTTGGCCTCGAACTGCTCCAGGAGTTCGGGCAGGTTGCTCATCACCTCGTTCTTGACGGCGGAGGCGGCGTCGCGCAGGTCCTCCCAGTCCGGCATCTCCTCCACGCGCATGGCGCGCTTGCCGCGGATGGTGCGGGTGGCGTGGCCCAGGTTGCGGCGCATCTGCGTGTTCTGCAGGGTGCGGTGCGCGCCCTTGGGGAAGGTGGTGCCCCAGCGCAGCGGGTTCTCGGGGACGTCCACGGTGGTCGCCCAGCCGCCGGTGTGGGGGCGGTCCTCGGGGCGCTGGCCCGCGCCCGCGGGCATGCCCAGGAATGTCTGGCTCATCGGGCCGCCTCCGCATCCGCCTGGAAGGCGACGTTGCCGATGAAGGGGGCGTCCTTCGTCGAGGCGAGGATCTCGGCGAGGTGCGTGATCCGCACCCCGGAGTTCAAGCGGGACAGCCCGCCACCGATGTGCATGAGGCAGGAGTAGTCGCCCGCGCATAGGATCTCGGCCTTCGTGGCCTTCACGTTGGCGACCTTGTCGGTGAGCATCGCCGTGGAGACCTCATGGTTCTTCATGGAGAAGGTGCCGCCGAACCCACAGCAGACGTCCGCGTCGGGCAGGTCGACCAGGTCGATGCCCTCGACGGCCCGCAGCAGCGCGTAGGGGCGGTCCCCGACCTTCGCGATGCGCATCGAGTGGCATGTGGGGTGGTAGGTGACGCGGTGGGGGAAGTAGGCGCCGACGTCCGTCAGCCCGAGGACGTCGACGAGTAACTCGGAGAGGTCGTAAGTCCGCTTGGCGACGGCGTCGGCCCGTTTGGCGAGGTCGTGGTCCCCGACGTGCTCGGCCACGAGGGCCTGCTCGTGGCGCGTGGCCCCGGTGCAGGAGCCCGAGGGGACGACGATGGCGTCCCACTCGCCGTCGAGCACCGGCTCGAAGGTCTTCACATGGTTGCGGATGAGCTTGGCGCCCTGCTTGAAATACCCGGTGTTCGCGTGCATCTGGCCGCAGCAGACCTGCCCCTCGGGGAAGACGACCTCATGGCCGAGCCTCTCCAGGAGTGTGACGGTCGCCTGCGGCGCCTGCGGGAACATGGTGTCCGCGATGCAGGTCGCGAAGAGCGCGATACGCACGATGAGGACCTCCCTGTCTTTTGTCTCGCGGCGTCGTTGTCCGATGTCGCTCTCACCTTAGGGCCTTCGTCCCTGCGTCAGTGACCGTGATGTCCGTCGGGCGGCACCCGGTGGGGCGTGGTGGGGGCGTGACCCTTGGTGGGCTGCGGAAACTCGGCGCTGTCGTGGGGTGGGGGCCGGTTGAGGGCGGCGGCCGCGCCAGTGGTGGCGACCCTCCGCGCGCCGGATATTACGAACGTGTGTCGTGATGTTTTCTCAGGTGGGCCCCAGCGGGACCGCCCCCTCGCGCGGGTGGCGCGAGGGGGCGGTTGAGTGGGTGGGCTGGGTCGAAGCTGGGTCAGGGGCGCTGGGCGCCGCCTCGGCCGGCTCAGCGGATGGGCATGTAGGCGCCCAGCCAGCCCTGTGAGCCGACGAAGATCAGCGCGCACAGGAGGATCAGCAGGCCGATCGAGTAGGGCGCCACTTTCTTGAGGATCTGGGCGTCCGACCCGGGTTCGTCGATCGCGGTGGAGGCCACCGCCAGGTTCTGCGGGGAGATGATCTTGCCCAGGCCGCCGCCGATCGTGTTGCCCGCCAGCAGGATGCGCGCGTCGAGACCGGCGCCCTGGGCGGCCGTCGCCTGGAGCTTGGCGAACAGGGCGCCGGCGGAGGTCGCCGAGCCCGCCACGCCGGTGCCCACCCAGCCCAGGATCGGGGCGAGGAAGGCGAAGAAGGCGCCGGTCGACGCCAGTGCCGCGCCGATCGCCGTGGTCTGGCCGGAGAAGTTCATGACGTAGGCCAGTGCCATGACCGAGGCGATGGTCAGGATCGCCAGGCGCAGGTTGTGGATCGTCTTGGGCAGGACGGCGAACATGGTGCCCACGCTCGTGCGGTACCGCCCGCCGGAGGAGCGCGTGCCGTAGACGATGGCCACGATGATGCCGGTGACGAAGATCCACGTGCCCGGGTTGGACAGGATCTGAAGGGTGTAAGTGCCTGATGGCGAGGGCTGGCCGTCAGCGCCCAAGAGCTGGCCGTGGACCCCGGGCCAGTGGATCGGCAGGTCCTTGGACTTCAGCACCGCGGGCAGGTCCACGCCGATCCTCCACAACTTGGTGATGGCGATGATGATGACGACGAGCACGTAGGGCAGCAGGGCGAGTCCCACGCGGGCGCCGTCGGGCTTGTCCTCCTCGGCCACGAAGGTGCGGAACTCCTCGGGCGTGGTCGGGGTCCAGGCGAGCAGGAAGGCGTAGCCGGCGGCCAGGCCCAGCAGGGAGGCGGCCACGGCGGTCAGCTCGTACGAGCTCGAGGAGACGAAGAAGTGCCCCGCGCCGGTGGCCAGGCCGATCGCGATCGCCAGCGGCCACAACTGCCTGATGCCCCGCATCCCGTCGATGATCTGCAGCAGGATCAGGGGGATGAAGGCCGCGAAGATCCAGGTGAGATGCCCCATGCGGGTGGCGACCTCGACGGGGTCCTCCCCGCCCAGCTGGCCGGCGGTGGTCACGGGGATGGCCATGGCGCCGAACCCGACGTTGATCGCGTTGCCCACGATCGCGGCCACGGCCGCCTTGATCTTGGGCAGCCCCAGGCTCACCAGCAGGGCGCAGGTGATGGCCACGGGCGCGCCGAAGCCCGCCAGTCCCTCCATGAGCCCGCAGAAGGAGAAGGCGATGATGAGCGCCTGGGCGCGCTGGTCGCCCTTGCCGATGACGTTGAAGATCGCCTTGAGGTCCGCGCTGCGCCCGGAGGACTCGGTGAGGTTGTAGAGCCACACGGCCGCGATGATGATGTAGATGATCGGCATGAGGCCGAAGACGGCGCCCTGGGTGGCGCTCATGACGGTCAGGACCACCGGCATCCCGAAGAAGAGGGCGATGACCATGGAGATCGCCAGCGAGATGAGCGCGCACCAGTGGGTCTTGACCTTGAAGGCCCCCATGAGGATGAAGAAGGACGCTAGGGGTACGAGCCCCACGAGGGCGGTCAGGTAGACACTGTCCCCGACGGCGCTCGTCGACGGCGTGAAACCCGTCGCGAGGACCGCTGGGAGAGCGCTGGCAGGGAAGGCTGATGCCATGAGGACCTCCGGCGTCGTTGCTGGTCAGTTTCCGGGTCTGCGAGGTGGCTCGGGCGCGGTGCCTCGTGCCATCTGAAGGCCCGGGAAGGGGTGGATCCCGCCACGCCGAGTCGCCCCGGGCGCGGCAAGTGGACGAACGTCCTAGGCGAGAGTACCCGACATCCCCGGCGCGCGGTGCGAGCCGGGGATGCCGGGCTGATGGGTTCCGCGCCGGGTGGCGCTCCGAGGCCGGCCCGCCGTCGCTCAGCGCCGGGGGCCGGGCGCCAGGCGCGCGGAGTTGAGGATGAAGGCGCTCTCGGAGCCCACATGCACGAGCGCGGCGGCGATCGGGCCCAGCATGCCCAGAGCGGCCAGCCCCATGGCCACGGCGTCCACGGCGATGGTCCCGATGAAGTTCGCCATGATGATCCGCCGGGCCCTGCGGGCGATGCGGATCGTGCGCGCCAGGGAGAGCGGGTCAGAGCCCACCAGGACGATGTCCCCCGCCTCCCGGGCCACGTCCGTGCCCGAGCCCATGGCGATGCCCACATCGGCGGCCGACAGGGCGGGGGCGTCGTTGATGCCGTCGCCGACCATCGCCACGCGATGGCCCGCCGCGCGCAGCTCGCCGATGATCGCGCCCTTGTCGTGGGGCAGCAGCCCGGCGCAGATCCGCTCGGGGGCCAGGCCCAGCTCGGCCCCGATCCTCGCGGCCGTCGACGGCGCGTCCCCGGTGAGCATGAGCACATCGAGGCCCATGTCACGGATCTGGGAGAGCATCAGCGCCGCCCCCTCGCGCAGCTCGTCGGCCACCAGAATGATCCCCGCCGTGGCGCCGTCGACGACGACCTGGACGGCGGTGGTGCCCGCGGGCAGGTCCTCCGCGGGGCCCGTCAGTCCGGCGAGCCCCCTGGAGGCCTGATCGGCGTCGAGGCGGCCGACCCTCACTCGCCGCCCCTCGACAATGGCCTCGACGCCCATGCCGGGGGTGTAGCGGGTGGACTCGGGCGAGGGGAGGGCCAGGCCGCGCTCGCGGGCCCTCTCGACGATGGCCCGCCCGATGGGGTGCTCCGTGTTCCACTCCGCGGCCGCGGCCAGGCGGAGCATGGAGTCCTCCGCGCCCGGGCCGCCGTCGGTGGGGCTCAGGGCGATCACGCGCGGCGCGCCGGTCGTGAGCGTGCCGGTCTTGTCCAGCACCACGGTGTCGACGGCGGACAGGCTCTCCAGATGCGCCCCGTCCTTGACGAAGGCCCCGGTGCGCGCGCACCGGGCGACGGATGCCAGGACGGCCAGGGGCGTGCCGGCCGCGACGCCGCAGGCGCCGGCGGCGATGACCACGGAGATCGTGGCCCGGGTGTCCCGCGTGACGACAAGGGTGAGGAGAGCCAGGCCGAGGGCCAGGTAGACGATGCGGGCGGCGAGCACGTCCGCCAAGCGGTGGACGGGGGCTCGGCTGTCCTGCGCGGCGCGCACGGCGGCGATGATCCTCCCGAAGGAGGAATCCTCGCCCGCCTTCGTCACCTCGAGCTCGAGGGGCCCCTGGGTGATCGAACCGGCGGGCACGGGATCGCCCGCGCTCACGGTCACCGGCATGGACTCCCCGGTGATCCGGGACTGGTCGATGTCGGCGCTGCCCCTGCGCACGACGCCGTCGGCCGGGACCCTCCCACCGGGGCGCAGGGCGATGACCTGGCCCGGGGCGAGGTCATCGATGGGGGTCTCGTGCTGCTCGCCGTCGATGATGACGCGGGCCGTGCGCGGCAGGAAGGTCATGAGGCCGGTGAGCGCGTCGCGCCCCCGCTCCATGCACAGTTCCTCCAGGATCTCGGCCACGAGCACGAACAGGGCGATGAGCAGGGCCGTGCCCCACTGTCCGATGACGGCGGCCGCCGCGATGGCCAGCAGCATGGACAGCTCCATGCTCATGCGCCGCTCGCGCAGGTCGCCCCAGGCCTCAACGGCGATGGGCCAGCATCCGGCCGCCAGGACGGCGGTGCCGATCGTCGCCAGCGCCCACCCCGGCGCGCCCTCCAGGCGGGCGACCCAGGCGGCCAGCGCGCCGACGGCGACGAGGATGACGCGGGCGGCGTCGGCGGTCTCGATCCGGTTGAGGAGCGACTCGGGGGCCTCGGTGGGAGGGGGAGTCGAGGATGCCGGATCGCGCCGGGGGCGAGGTGTGGGCTCGACGCGCTCAGGGGCGGTCTCAATCATGATCCACTCCGATCCGGTGGTCGGCGGGCAGGTTCCCGGTGACGTGCTGGGCCTGGAAGACGGCCTGGCGCACGAGGATGCGGGCGTGCTCGTCGATGAGTCGGTAGTAGACGCGGGGGCCCTCGCCGCGCGAGGCGACGACGTGCCCGAGGCGGAGCTTGGCCAGGTGCTGGGAGACGGCGGCGGCGCTGCGGCCGGTGCGCTCGGCCAGGACGCCGGAGGAGAGTTCCCCCTCCTCCTCCAGCAGGGCGATGATGCGGATGCGCGTGGCATCGGCAAGCAGGGAGAAGACCTCGGCCGCGAGCTCGGCGGTCTCCTGGGTCTCGGCGTCGCTCATGGTGGGGCGCGGGGCGGCGCCGTCGTCGCGCACAAGAGAGAGTTTAGCGTTTGCGTTCACGCTTAAATGATAGGGAGGTGACGAGTCGTTCGCAAGGGGCGGTTCGCCGCCCCTCGGCCAGCTCGTGCGTCCTCACCCCCGAGACGGTATCTCGGGGGTGAGGACGCGCTGAGGCCCCCGGCGCGGGCGCCAGGGGCCTCAGGAGACCAGTGGGGGCAGCAGGGCCGGCCGGTCAGGGGCGGCGGTTACTTGACGTCCTCGTCCACCCAGTCGAAGGTCCGGGTCACGGCCTTCTTCCACAGGCGGTAGGCGCGGTCGCGCTCGGAGGCGTCCATCGACGGCGTCCAGCGCTTGCCCTCCTGCCAGTTGGCGATGACGTCATCGGTGGAGGCCCAGAAGCCCACCGCGAGGCCGGCGGCGTAGGCCGCGCCCAGCGCCGTCGTCTCCACCACCGAGGGGCGCACGACGTCGCAGCCCGAGATGTCCGCCTGGAACTGCATGAGGAGGTCGTCGTGGGTCATGCCGCCGTCGACCTTGAGCTCCTTGAGCGGCACGCCCGCGTCAGCGTTCATGGCGTCGAGCACCTCGGCGGACTGGAACGCCGTCGACTCCTCGACCGCGCGGGCGATGTGGCCCTTGGTCACGTAGCGGGTCAGGCCCACGATCGCGCCGCGGGCCTCGTCGCGCCAGTAAGGGGCGAACAGGCCGGAGAAGGCCGGGACGAAGTACACCCCGCCGTTGTCCTCCACGCTCGCGGCGAGCTCGCCGATCTCGGAGGACGTGGCGATCATGCCGAGGTTGTCGCGCAGCCACTGCACCAGGGAGCCGGCCACCGCGATCGAGCCCTCCAGGGCGTAGACCGGGGCCTCGTCGCCGAGCTTGTACAGCACGGTGGTCAGCAGGCCGTTGGAGGAGAAGACGGGCTCGGTGCCGGTGTTCATGAGCGTGAAGCAGCCGGTGCCGTAGGTGTTCTTGGCCATGCCCTTCTCGAAGCAGGCCTGCCCGAAGGTCGCCGCCTGCTGATCGCCGAGGATCCCGGAGATCGGGGTGTCCACCAGCAGGCCGTTCTTGCGGCCGTACCCATAGATCTCGGAGGAGGACTTGATCTCGGGAAGCATGGACATCGGGATGCCGAAGTCGGCGCAGATGTCCTCGCGCCAGGTCAGGGTGCGCACGTCCATGAGGAGGGTGCGGGAGGCGTTGGTGACGTCGGTGGCGTGGACGCCGCCATTGATCCCTCCGGTGAGGTTCCACAGGACCCACGTGTCCGGGGTGCCGAAGAGCAGGTCGCCGGCCTCCGCGCGCTCGCGGGCCCCCTCGACGTTGTCGAGGATCCACTTGATCTTCGTGGCCGAGGGGTAGGTGGAGACGTTCTCACCGGTGATCTGGCGGTAGCGCTCGGTGCCCAGCGGGTCGCCGTCGGCGATCTCCCGGACGATGTCCCCCGTGCGCACGTCCTGCCACACGAGGGCGTTGTACACGGGCTTGCCCGTGTTCTTGTCCCACACGATCGTGGTCTCGCGCTGATTCGTGATGCCGACGGCGGCGACCTCGTGGCGGTTGGTCTCCGCCTTCTGCAGCGCGTCGGCGACGACGGAGCGCACGGACTCCCAGATCTCCACGGGGTCGTGCTCGACCCAGCCGGGGTTGGGGAAGATCTGCGTGAACTCCTTCTGGCCGACGGAGACGATCTCACCGGAGTGATTGAACAGGATGGCGCGCGAGGACGTCGTGCCCTGATCGATGGCGAGGACGTACTTCTTCTCGGTCATGGGGTTTCCTTTCACTTCTTTGTGAGGGGGGGCGGGTACCGGGGCGGCCCCGGGCGGGTACCGGGGCCGCCCCGATGCGGGTCAGGCGAGGCCGGAGGCGAAGACGATCACCGTGGCGACGATGGCGCCCAGGATCGGGCCGACCACCGGGACCCACGAGTAGCCCCAGTCGGATCCGCCCTTGCCCTTGATGGGCAGGATGGCGTGCGCGACGCGCGGGGCGAGGTCACGGGCGGGGTTGATGGCGTACCCGGTCGGGCCGCCGAGCGAGTTGCCGATGCCCACGATGATGAGGGCCACGCCGAGGGGGCCGATGGCGCTCTGCGTGTGACCGGACACGAGGACCCAGATGATCAGGACGGCGGTGCCGATGGCCTCGGTCAGGGTGTTCCAGCCGTAGGAGCGGATCTCAGGGCCGGTGGAGAAGACGCCGAGCTTGAGGGCCGGGTCGCAGTCCTCGTCGAAGTGCTGCTTGAAGGTCAGCCAGCACAGGACGGCGCCGGCGAAGGCGCCCAGGAACTGGGCGACGATGTAGATGAGCACGTTCGTGGCGCTCACGGCGATGCCGCCGGCGCCCAGCTCCGGGCCGTTGAGCGTGACGCTGGAGTCGAACATGTGGGCGACGACCTTGGCGATCGTCACCGCGGGGTTGAGGTGGCCGCCGGTGCTGTAGGCGACGTAGACGCCGGCGAACACCGCCAGGCCCCACCCCCAGTTGATGAGGAGCCACCCGCTGTCCTTGCCCTTGGACTTGGGCAGCAGGTTCGTCGCGACGACGCCTCCACCGAGCAGGAGGAGGATCGCAGTTCCGAGGAACTCCGAGAAGAAGATCTGAGCAAGGCTCATATGAAGAATCACTTTCTGCACGTCAACGTGCCATGGGGGTTACCAGGGACGGGGGAGAGGCACGTGCGCCCACTCGCCCGAGCGGGCGCACGCTCTAATCAGATCGATCGGGTGAGCTTGGCGACCGCGTCGGCGTCGGTTGTCTCGGCCTCGGCGTCGGCGATCTGCTTCACCCTCTCGGCATACGAGGCTAGCTCGCTCGCGGCGTCCTTGTCAGACCAACGGAGGAGTGGCGCCATGATCCCCAGGATCTCCTCGGCCACCGACAGGCCGCGGTCGCGGTGGGAGACGTCCAGGCGCACGCGGTGCAGCAGGACATCCTCGAGGTGCTCGGCGCCCTCGTGGGTGACGGCCCAGGCGACCTCGGCCCGCAGGTAGGTGGGCGCGCCGTTCAGGGGCTCGCCCAGGCGCTGGGAGTCCTCGGCCGCGGCGTCGGCGTCGATGAGCTCCAGGATGTCGGCGGTCTCGTCGCCGTAGCGGTCCAGGAGGTGGGTGATGCGCGCCAGCGTCCAGTCGCGCTCCGCCGCGAGCTGGGCGGCGCGGCCGGCCAACTCCTCGTAGCCCTGGGCGCCCACGAGCGGCAGGTTCTCGGTGCGGCTGGGGTGGGCGTGGGCGAGGGCCTCGCCCAGGGCGTGGTCGACGGCGTCGACGCCCATGACGCGGTAGGTGGTCAGCTTGCCGCCGGCGATGGCGGTCAGGCCGGGGGCCACGCGGGTGACGGTGTGCTCGCGGGAGACCTTCGTGGAGGCTGCCTTGGCGCCCGGCTTGAGACGGGGCTGGAGCAGCGGGCGCAGGCCCGCGTAGACGCCGATGATGTCCTCGCGGCGAATCGGGCGGGTGAGCACGGAGTTGGCGTGCTCGAGGACGTAGTCGATATCCGCGCTGGTGGCCACGGGCTTGGCGATGTCCTCGGTCCAGGGGGTGTCCGTGGTGCCGATGACCCAGTACTCGGGCCACGGGATGATGAAGAGCACGGACTTCTCGGTGCGCAGGAAGATGCCGGTCTCGGCGTCGATCGCGGTCTTGGGCACGACGATGTGGATGCCCTTGGACGCCAGGACCTTGAGGCCGCCCTCGGTGGTGGCCATGTCCTGGACCTCCTCGGTCCACACGCCGGTGGCGTTGATGGTGCGGGTCGCGCGGATCTCGATCTCCTCGCCGGAGGCAAGGTCCGTGGCGGACACGCCGAGGACGCGGCCCTCGTCGTCCTTGAGGAAGCCGGTGACGCGGGTGCGGTTGGCGGCGTGGGCGCCCAGGCCGACAGCGGTGCGCACGAGGTCGATGACCAGGCGCGAGTCGTCCACGCGGGCGTCGTAGAAGCGGATGGCGCCGGCCAGGTGGCTGGTGTCCAGCGCGGGGGCGAGGGCGGCGGTGCCCTTCTTGCCCAGGTGCTTCTGGACGGGCACGGTCTTGTGCCCGCGGGCGCCGGCGACGGCCAGGGCGTCGTACATGCCCACGCCGACGGCGGAGTAGGTGCGCTCGTAGTGGTGCTTGAGTGGCCACAGGAAGGGCTGGGCCTTGACGAGGTGGGGAGCGGTGGTGGTCAGGAGGCGGCCGCGCTCGGTGAGGGCCTCGTGAACGAGGGCGAAGTTCGCCTGGTAGAGGTAGCGCAGGCCTCCGTGGATGAGCTTGGAGGACCACGACGACGTGCCGGAGGCCCAGTCGCCCATCTCGACGATGCCGGTGCGAAGGCCGCGGGAGACGGCGTCGACGGCGATCCCGGCGCCAGTGACGCCCCCGCCGATGACCAGGACGTCGAGGGGCTCGTCGGTGGGGCCGTTCGCGGACAGGGCGGCGAGCGCCTCGACGCGCTGCTCCCGGTTGAGGGCTGTGGATCGCAGTGGCGCGGGTGCTGGGCTTGGCATGGTGGCTCCTCGGTCTCGACGGTGAGCGGCTGCGTCTCTGGCGCGGCTGTCAGGGCGGCGATTGTTCCCTGTGACACATCGTCGAGGCTTGTGAGAGGATGGGCAAGCGCGCTGCACGAACGTGCAGAGCCGGAGCGTGAAGCGGAGGAACATGAGCACTCGGAGCCACGATTCTTCCCGGAATTCCAACATTTCCGGCGAGAGTTCCACCCTGCTGCGGGCCTATGAGGCGGCGTCGATGTACTACGTGCAGGGCGAGACCATGGAGGTGATCGCCCACCACCTGGGGGTGTCTCGCTCGACCGTCTCCCGGCTCCTGGACCGCGCCAGGGCGACGGGCATCGTGCGCATCGAACTCACCCAGCCGGGGGGCGCCGGCTCCATCGAGGGGCGGCTCGCCACCCTCTTCGGCGTGCGCGCCCAGATCGTGCCCGTGCGCGAGGGAACCACCGAGATCCATCGGCTCCAGCAGGTCGCGGGTGTCGCGGCTGCCCGGATGGTCGAGCTCGTCGCCGAGTTGGCCGAGCGGCGCGCTGCTGAGGCGCCGGGGGTGCCGGTGGGGTCCGGTGCCGATGACGCCGAGATGGGGGGCGCCGAGGGGGCGGCGAGGGCGGGTGGCCGGGGCGTCGTCGTCGGTATCGCCTGGGGGACCACCATGTCCGAGGTGAGCGTGGCCCTGCCAGCGCGGCAGGTTCCGGGGGTGACCGTGGTCCAGCTCAACGGCGCCACGGATCCGATGGAGGTGGGGCCCAGCGCCGGCGAGGTGCTCTCGCGGGTGGGCCACGCGCTGGGCGCGCGCGTGGTCGCCTTCCCCGTCCCCGCCTTCTTCGATCATGTGGCCACGCGCGAGGCGATGTGGTCCGAGCGCTCCGTGCGCCGGGTGCTGGCGCTGGCGCGCAGCGCCGACCTGGCGGTCTTCGGCGTCGGGTCAGTGGTTCAGGGCGTCCTGCCCTCGCAGGTATACGAGGGCGGGCATGTCAGCCGCGCCGACCGCGTGGCGCTGCGCCGGGAGCGGGTGGTGGGCGACGTGTGCACCGTGCTGCTGCGCGCCGACGGGTCCTGGAGCGATATTGCCCTCAACGCGCGGGCCACGGGCCCCACTCCGGCCCAGCTCGCGCGCATCCCCAGGCGCCTGTGCGTGGTGGCGGGGAGGGCGAAGGCGCCCGCCCTGCTGGCGGCGCTTCGGGCGCGGGTGGCCACGGATCTGGTTGTTGACGACGCCACCGCGCGCGCCGTCCTCGATCTAGCCTCCGCCCCATAGCCTCCCCCAATATGCGAGACCGGTCGAAAATAGGAGCGAAACCGGTTCACGAACCGGTTTCGCTCCTATTTTCGACCGGTCTCGCCGGGGTGGCGTCAGGCGCGGGCGAGGGCTTGGGCGGCCGCCTCGGCGACATGCTTGCCGGTGAAGCCGTACTCCTCGAACAGGCGCGGTCCGGGCGCTGAGGCGCCGTAGTGGTCGAGGGACACGATCGCCCCCGAGTCGCCCACGATCTCGCGCCAGCCCATCGCGATGCCGGCCTCCACGGAGACCCGCACGGCACCGGCGGGCAGCACGGAGGCGCGGTAGGCCTCGTCCTGCTCGGCGAACCACTCCAGGCACGGCGCGGAGACCACGCGGGCCGGGGTGCCCGCGGCGCCCAGGCGCTCGCGCGCGTCCATGGCCACGCCCACCTCGGAGCCGGTGGCGATGATGACGACGGCGGGATCGGCCGGCGCCCCGGAGGCGTCGACGGCGTCGGCCAGGACATAGGCGCCCCGGCGCACGCCCTCGGCGGCAGCCTCGGGGGTGGCGCTCACGGTGAGGTTCTGGCGCGACAGGACCACGCCGACCGGCTCGCGGCGGCGGCGCAGGATCTCCGCCCAGGCGGCCGCGGTCTCGTTGGCGTCCGCGGGCCGCACGACGGCGAAGCCCGGGATGGCGCGGAGGGCCGCCAGGTGCTCGATGGGCTGGTGGGTGGGGCCGTCCTCACCCACGCCGATGGAGTCGTGGGTCCAGACGAACACCGAGCCGATGCCCATAAGCGCCGCCAGGCGCACGGCCGGGCGCATGTAGTCGGAGAACACCATGAAGGTGCCGCCGTAGGGGCGGGTCAGGCCATCCAGGGCGATGCCATTGAGGATCGAGCCCATCGCGTGCTCGCGGACCCCGAAGTGGATGGTGCGCCCGTAGGGGCCGTCGCCCTGGCCCACCGCCAGGGAGGGCGGCAGGAAGGAGGGCTCGCCGGCCATCGTCGTGTTGTTCGACCCCGCCAGGTCCGCCGAGCCGCCCCACAGCTCGGGCACCACGGGGGCGAGGGCGCTCAGGGTCTTGCCGGAGGCGGATCGAGTGGCCACGGTGTCGCCGGGCTCCCAGCGGGGCAGGGCGGCGTCCAGACCCTCGGGGAGCCGACCGGCGCGCAGGCGCTCCAGAAGCGCGGAGCCCTCGGGGGCGGCGGTCTGCCAGGCGGCGAAGCGGGCGTCCCAGTCGGCGCGCAGGGCGGCGGCGCGCTTAGCGGCCTGGGCGCGGGTGTGCTCCAGGACCTCGGACGGCATCTGGAAGTCGGCCTCCGGGTCGAGCCCGAGGGCCCGCTTGAGGCCGGCGACCTCCTCGGCGCCGAGCTTGGCGCCGTGCGAGGACTCATCGCCCTGCTTGGTGGGTGAGGGCCAGGCGATGATCGTGCGCAGGCGGATGAGCGTGGGCCGGGCGGTCTCGGCGCGCGCCTGGACGAGGGCGGCGTGCAGCGCGTCGTAGTCCTCGCGGTACTGGCCGCCGGCCTTCCAGTCGACGTCGAGCACCTGCCAGCCGTAGGCGGCGAAGCGGGCGGAGGGGTCCTCGGTGAAGGCGATGTCGGTGTTGCCCTCGATGGAGATGTCGTTGTCGTCGTAGATGGCGATGAGGTTGCCCAGCTGCTGGGTGCCCGCCAGGGAGGCGGCCTCGGAGGCCACGCCCTCCTGGAGGCACCCGTCGCCCACGATTGTGTAGACGTAGTGGTCGAAGACGGACTCTCCGGCGGGGGTGGAGGCGTCGAAGAGGCCGTGCTCCCTGCGCGCGGCCATGGCCATGCCCACGGCGTTGGCGATTCCCGCGCCCAGCGGCCCGGTGGTGGTCTCGATGCCGGCGGTGTGCCCGAACTCGGGGTGGCCCGGGGTGAGGGAGCCCCATGAGCGCAGGGCGGCGATGTCGCTGATCTCCAGGCCGTAGCCGGCCAGGGCGAGCTGGATGTACTGGAGCAGTGAGGCGTGCCCGATGGACAGCACGAAGCGGTCGCGGCCCAGCCAGGCCGGGTCGGCGGGATCGCCGGCCATCTCCTTCTGATAGAGCAGGTAGGCGACGCCGGCCAGGGAGATGGGGGTGCCGGGGTGCCCGGATCCGGCCTTCTCGACGGCGTCGGCCGCCAGCGCCTTGGACGCGGCGATGGCCTTGAGGTCGAGGTCGGTCAACAGTGCGGGTGCGGTCATGCGTTCCTCCTAGGACGGCGGTCCCTGGGCTGGGCTGGTGCGGTTGTTGATTCACACACTAACGAAGCACGCCGAGGCGCCGGGAGCCAGCGCCGCGCCGCTCATATGTGCGCGCCCCCGGCGGGGGCGCCGGGGGCGCCAGGGCGCTGAGCGCTCTGGGCGCGGTGCGATACCACCGGCTCCGGCGCGGCGGCAGGGGCTCGGCGGAAACTGCTCATGTGTGCAACCGATTGTCGAATTCGCCGCAATTCAGGAATATGAGAAGCGCGTATCAACCACCGCATCATCCGTCTCTCCCCGGGGCTTGAGAGGTTCCAGGCGGAATGGTGCGGGCGAGCGAGGAGGCCGCATATGGGATACAGAATCGTCGTTGCCTGTGATGACGCCGCCATTGATTACAAGGAGGCGCTGGCGAGGGATCTCAATGGTGATCCGCGCGTCGATAAGGTGATCGACGCCGGCGTGTCGGAAGGGGAGAGCATTGATTACCCCCACGTCGCCGTGAAAGCCGCCCGGATGATCTCTGATGGCGACGCTGATCGCGGCCTCCTGCTCTGTGGCACCGGAATGGGTATGGCGATCAGTGCCAACAAGGTCCCTGGTATCCGCGCCTGCGTCGCCCATGACTCTTTCTCGGTGGAGCGCCTCATTAAGTCCAATAACGCCCAGGTTCTGACCCTCGGCCAGCGCGTCATCGGCATCGAGCTCGCCCGAAGGCTCGTGAGCGAGTGGCTCGGCCATGTCTTCGACCCCTCCTCGCCGTCGGCCCGCAAGGTGGCCGCCCTGGAGTCCTACGAGTCCGGCGTCTGATCCCCGCCCCGCCCCTAGTCAACTCCCTGCGCGCCCGGGTGAGGCGCTCCCCGACCACCGCAGCACCTCAAGGATGAAGAATGACACCTGATACAACATTTCCCCTACTGGAGAACCTGAATTTGTTCTGGCTCCTGGCGGCCTGCGTCGGAGGTATTATCGGCGCCATCGTCGGAGCGAATAACGCCTTCGGATTCACCGGCGTCATGATCCTGACCGGTTTCGGGATCGCCGCTTCGACGGGCAGCACCTTCTTCTTCGACTATGTCGCCTTCGGGCCCGTCTTCGGGCCGCATATTGCCTTCGCGGGAGCCGCCGCCGGATCTGCCTACTCGGCGAAGAAGAAGCTGCTCGCCACCGGGCGGGATATCGATACGCCGCTGGGCAGCCTCAAGGATCCCTCGGTCCTGTGGGTGGCCGCGGGATTCGGGGTGGCAGGTTTGATCGTGCAGCGACTCATCGCGCTCATCCCCTGGTTCGGAAGCCACACCGACTCCGTGGCCCTGACGGTGTTCCTGTCCGGCTGCGCCTCCCGCCTCATCTTCGGCTCCACCGGCGTCCTCCACGCCCCGACCCGGCCACAGGGCTCGCACCGCTGGCTCGATCACCAGGAGACGCCGGGGCAGCTCGGCACCGTCGCCCTGGGGGCCGCCGTCATGGCCTCCGGCGGCGCGATCGTGCTGGCCTCCTACGCCCGGGCGCACCTGCCCGAGGACGCGGCGGCCGCAGTAGTGGGCAATGCCCACACCCTGCCCTTCGCCATCTCAGCTCTTTGCATCTTCCTGCTGGTGGCAGGGCAGAGGGTCAATGTCACCCACCACATCACCATCATCGCGGGCCTGGCCGGCGCGCAGTTCTGGCTCGCCACCGGCAATGGATGGGCGGCCCTGGCCATCGGCACCGTCTTCGGTGTCCTGTCGGGCTCCGTCGCCGAGTTCGTCATCGCGCGCCTCACCTACTACCACGGCGACACGCACATCGACCCGCCAGCCGGGGTGATCTGGATCATGACCACCCTCATCCACTTGACCCTGCTCGCCGTCTGACTCCTCCGCCTCCGACCGGGGCGTTCCCGGGGAGCCCCTGCCCGAAACGCCCCCATGACCCCTGGAAGCACTCATGAGCGACACGCGTCCACCCAACACCGCCCCCAGCACCGCCCACGACTGGCCCACCGAGTTCTACGACGCCTACGTCTTCGACATGGACGGCACCATCTACCTCGGCGATCAGCTCCTGCCGGGAGCCAAGCGCCTCATCACCGAGCTGCGCCGCCGGGCCATCCCCGTGCGCTTCCTGTCCAACAACCCCACCAAGGACCCCGACCAGTACGCCGACAAGCTCGCCCGCCTCGGCCTGCCGACCCCGGTGGGCGAGATCGCCAACACGGTGGTCACCACCGTGCGCTGGCTGACGTCCCACCACCCTGATGCCACCGTCTTCGCCATCGCCGAGGATCCGCTCAAGCGCGCGCTGGCCCGGGCCGGCATCGCGCAGAGCGAGGACCCCGAGGAGATCGACATCGTCATCGCCTCCTACGACCGCGCCTTCGATTACCGCAAGCTCCAGATCGCCTTCGACGCCATCTGGTTCCACAAGCGGGCCTTCCTCATCGCCACCAACCCCGACCGCTTCTGCCCCTTCCCCGGTGGGCGCGGTCAGCCCGACTGCGCCGCCGTCATCGCCGCGATCGAGGCCTGTACCGGCACCACCTGCCGCACCGTCATCGGCAAGCCCAACGCCTCGATGCTCCAGGCCGCCATCGGCGACCTCGACGTCAGGTCCGAGCGGTGCGTGATGGTCGGCGACCGGCTCAGCACGGATATCCAGATGGCGGCGCGCACCGGCATGCGCTCCGCGATGCCGCTCACGGGTGAGTCCACCCTCGCCGAGGCCCTGGCCCTCGACAGCGCCGACCGCCCCACCTACGTCCTGGACCGCATCGACCGGCTCATCCCCGCCGCCGCGTGGGAGGAGCTCGGCTGGAGCGAGGACGCCGACCCCGTCCCCTGACCAAGCCCGTCCGACGCCGATCACGCGACGGCACCGGCGCCACGACACGAAGAGACGACACGAGGAAAGGAGACCAACGATGGTCAGTCCTGGATACGAAGGCCCCTACCTGCTCGGCATCGATTTCGGAACGGAGTCCTGCCGCGCGGCGATCTTCGACCTCTCCGGTCACCCGATCGCCTTCGCCGCCGCCCCCTACCCCACCGCCCACCCCCGCCCGGGCCGGGCCGAGCAGAGCCCCGGAGACTGGTGGGACGCCCTCAGGGCTGCCGTCTACCGGGTCCTCAACGAGACGGGCATCCCCGGCCGCCACATCGCCGGCATCTCCTATGACGCTACGACGATGACCGTCGTCGCCGTGGACGCCAACGGCCGGGAGTTGCGCCCGGCGATCATGTGGATGGATGTGCGAGCCTCCGAGCAGGCCGCCCGCGCCGAGACGATCGACCACTGGGCCCGCCTGTACAACGGCGGCGGCACCATGGGGGCGACCGCCGAGTGGTACCCCTTCAAGGCCGCCTGGCTCAAGGAGAACGAGCCCGAGGTCTACAGGGCCGCCCACCGGCTCGTCGACGCCCCCGAGTGGCTCACCCACAAGCTCACCGGCGAGTGGACCCTCAACATCAACTCCGCGGCCCTGCGCATGTACTACAACCGCGACAAGGGCGGCTGGCCGGTCGAGTTCTACGAGCACATCGGCTGCGGCGACGTCTTCGACAAAATCCCCGAGCGCATTCTCGACCTCGGCATGCCCGTCGGCGGGCTGACCACCGCCGCCGCCAGCGACCTCGGCCTACTGCCCGGGACGCCGGTCGCCCAGGGCTGCGCCGACGCCTGGGCGGGGCAGATCGGCCTGGGCGTCGTCGAGCCCGGCAAGACCGCCATCATCACCGGCTCCTCCCATGTCATCACCGGCCAGTCGCCCAAGCCCCTGCACGGCAGCGGCTTCTTCGGCGGCTACACCGACGGCGTCCTGCCCGGCCAGTACACCTGCGAGGGCGGCCTGGTCTCCTCGGGCTCCGTGCTCAAGTGGTTCAAGGACAACTTCGCCGCCGACGTCGCCTCCGCCGCGGAGCGCCTGGGCTACAACCCCTACAAGATCCTGGACGAGCGCAGCGCCCATGTGCCGGTCGGCTCCAACGGCCTCATCATCAACGAGTACTTCCAGGGCAACCGCACCCCGTACACCGACTCCAAGGCGCGCGGCATCGTATGGGGACTCACCCTGGGCACCACGCCCGAGGAGTTCTACCGGGCCATCCAGGAGGCCGTCTGCTACGGAACCGCCCACGTGCTGCGGGCGTTCAAGGACGCCGGCTTCGCCACCACCGAGCTCGTCGCCTGCGGCGGCGCCACCAAGTCCCGTGACTGGATGCAGATGCACGCCGATGTCACCGGTGTTCCCGTCACCCTCACCGAGGTGGGCGACGCCGTCGTCCTGGGCTCGTGCGTGCTCGCGGCCGTCGGCGCCGGGCAGTACCCCTCCATCCAGGACGCCGTCCGAAACATGGTGCGCGAGACCGACCGCATCGAGCCGCGCCCAGACGTCCACGAGGAGTACCGGTTCTACCTCCGCAAGTACATGGAGACCTACCCGCGCCTGCGGGATCTCTCCCACGGGATGGTCGACCACCTCGTCTGACGCGCCTGAATCCCAGGAAGGAAGCACGATCCATGACACAGTTCTCGAACACCGACCTCATCACCCGGGCCCTTGCCACCGCGACCGATACCAGGCGCATTGCCTTTGGCGACGACGCCCTGGGCGCCACGGGCCCCCTCTTCGCCGATCTGTTCCCCGGCAAGCGGGCCATCGTCGTCGCCGACGAGAACACCTTCGCCGCGGCGGGCCGGCCCGTGGTGGACTCCCTGGCGGCCGCCGGGGTCGAGGCCATCGAGCCCTGCATCTTCCCCGGCACCTCGACGCTCTACGCCGGCTATGAGAACGTCGAGATCCTGCGCGAGCGCATCAGGCCCTTCGAGGACGCCATCGTGTGCTCCATCGCCGCGGGCACGCTCAACGACATCGCCAAGCTCGCTTCCGGGGAGCTCTCCCGCCCCTACATGAACGTGTGCACCGCCGCCTCCGTGGACGGCTACGCCTCCTTCGGGGCCTCGATCTCCAAGGACGGCTTCAAGATCACCCGCGGCTGCCCGGCCCCCGCGGGCCTCGTGGCGGACCTCGGCGTCATCGCCGCCGCCCCCAGGCGACTGACCGCCACCGGCTACGGCGACCTCATCGAGAAGATCCCCGCCGGGGCCGACTGGGTGCTCGCCGACGAACTCGGCATCGAGCCCATCGACGACGACGTGTGGGACCTGGTCCAGGGCCCGCTGCGCGACGCCCTGGCCGACCCCGGGCGCATCGGAGCGGGAGACCCCGGGGCCATCAGGGGCCTGGCCGAGGGCAACATCATGTCCGGGCTGGCCATGCAGGCCGCCCAGTCCTCCCGACCCGCCTCCGGGGCGGGGCACCAGTTCTCCCACGTGTGGGAGATGGAGGGGCACGGCCTGGACTGGGAGCCGCCGCTGTCCCACGGCATGAAGGTCGGCATCGGCACCATCGCCTCCTGCGCCATGTGGGAGGAGATCCTGAGCCGCGGACCCGGTTTCGTGGAGGCGATCGACGCCGACGAGGTCGTCGCGCGGGCCCGCGCCGATGGGGAGATCGAGGCCGCCGTGCGCCGGGCCCTCATCCCGCGCATCGCGCAGGAGGCGGTGGGGCACGCCGTCGGCAAGAACCTCACCGGTGACGCCCTGCGTGAGCGCATCACCGCCATCAAGAGGGCCTGGCCGCGCGTGGTCGAGCGGGTCCGCCCCCTGCTCATGAGCCCGCAGGAGGTGGCCGACCGCCTCAAGGCCGTGGGCGCGCCCTACCATCCCGAGATGATCGGGATCGACATGGGGCGCTTCCGAGCGACCCACGCCAAGGCCCAGATGATCCGGCCCCGCTACACCATCCTTGATGCCCTGACCGACCTCGGGCTGCTCGACGACGTCGTCGACGCCCTCTTCTCCCCCCAGGGCTACTGGGGGCGCCACCCCCACGAGGAGCGGGGCTGACCGCCGGCCGAGACCCGGCAGCACGCGGGGCCCGCTGGGCCCCTGACCGACCACCCACCGTGACCCTGAATGCGAAGGAGCGATGAGCACCATGACAATCACAGGAGCGCCCTCCAGGAACGGGGCCTGCACCCTGGGCCTCGACTTCGGCACGCTGTCCGTGCGCGCCGTCGTCACCCGCGTATCCGACGGCGAGATCCTCGCCGATGCCGTGAGCGAGTACGCCACCCCGATCATGGACCGGCGCTTAACCGCAGGTGACAACCGCGAGCTGCCCCCGGAGTTCGCCCTCCAGGTGCCCGGCGACTACCTGGAGTCCATGTGTGCCGCCAGCGCCGCCGCCGTGCGCGCCTCCAGGGTGAGTAGCGCCGACATCATCGGGGTGGGGCTCGACGTCACCTCCGCCACCGTCGTCGTCACCGATTCCGACGGCGTGCCCATGTGCGACAAGCCCGAATTCGCTAACAACCCCCACGCCTACGTCAAGCTGTGGAAGCACCATGGGGCGCAGGGCCAGGCCGACCGCATCGTCGAGCTCGCCAAGAAGCGCGGCGAGGCCTGGCTGCCCCGTTACGGCGGCATCCTGTCAGCCGAGATGCTCCTGCCCAAGGCGCTGGAGACCCTCGAGAAGGCCCCTGACCTCTACGCCGCTACGGCAGAGATCGTCGACATGCTCGACTGGCTCACATGGCGCCTGACCGGAACCTTGGCCTACTCGGCCTCCGATTCCGGCTACAAGCGCATGCTCCAGGACGGCGTCTACCCCTCCGAGGAGCTCCTCGGCGCCCTCAACCCCGACTTCGCCGACGTCTACGCCACGCGCATGAGCCACCCGATCGCCCCGCTCGGAACAGCCGTGGGGGGCCTGAGGGCGGAGTACGCCCAGGCCTTCGGACTGCGCGAGGGCACCCCCGTGGCCGCGGGCAACATCGACGCCCATGTCCACGCCGCCTCGGTCAACGCGGTTCGCCCCGGTCAGCTCACCGGGATCCTCGGCACCTCGACCTGCTGGGTCCTGCCCGCTGAGGAGTGCGTGGAGGTGCCGGGCGTCTTCGGCGTCGTCGACGGCGGCATCTCCGAGGGCACATGGGGCTACGAGGCCGGTCAGAGCGCGGTGGGAGACTCCTTTGCCTGGTTCATCGAGAACAACGTGCCGCGCTCGTACTTCATCCAGGCCGAGTCCGAGGGCGTCTCGATCTTCGCGCTCCTGGCCCGCCTGGCCGCCGAGCAGGAGATCGGCGAGCACGGCCTGGTGGCCCTCGACTGGTGGAACGGCAACCGGTCCCCACTGGTCGACTCCCAGCTCACCGGCCTCATGATCGGCCAGACGCTCGTGACCCGCCCCGAGGACCAGTACCGCGCGCTCCTGGAGTCCACCGCCTTCGGTGCCCGCGTCATCATCGAGAACTTCGAGTCCCACGGCGTGCCCGTCACCGAGGTGCGCGTTGCCGGCGGCCTCATCAAGGACGGGTTCCTCATGCAGATGTACGCCGACATCACCAGGAGACCCCTGCTGACCGCCTCCACCATCCAGGCCGGGGCCCACGGCTCCTCGATCTTCGCGGCCGTCGCCGCCGGCGCCCACCCGGACCTGCCCGCCGCGGCGACCGCGATGGGCGGCGTCTCCGAGAGGATCTACGAGCCCAACGAGAGCGCGGCGGTTCAATACGATCGCCTCTACGAGATCTACCGCCATCTCCATGGGCTCTTCGGGCGCGGGGACGAGACGATGCACGCCCTCAAGGCGCTGCGGGCCGACGCCCTGAGGCGCCGGGCCAACGAGCCCGCGCCGGGCGAGGCCGGCCGGCACTGAGCGACGCGCATGGCGCTGCGCGGCGCCCGGCGGGACCGGGGCCGCGCAGCGCCCGGAGCCTGGGGAGGATGATGATGACTGACTCAGAGCGCGAAGCCCTCATGCTGCGGGCCGCCGAACTCTACTACTACGAGCGCCTCACGCAGGCGGCCATCGCCGACCGCCTCATGTGCTCGCGATGGACCGTCGGGCGCCTGCTGGAGGAGGCCCGGGACTGCGGGATGATCACCATCTCGATCGTTCATCCGAACGCCCGCGACCGTCCCTTGGAGAACCGGCTGCGCGATGCCTTCGGCATCGCCGACGCCATCGTCGTCACTTGCGATGAGGAGGCGCGGACCGCCCGGCGCATCGTCGCCTCCGCGACGAGCGACTACCTCACCGGGCTGCGCCCGCGCCCGGCGACCCTCGGTGTGTCCTGGGGGCGCACCGTCGCGGCGGTCGCCCAGGCCATGCCCGAACGCTGGACGAGCGGACTCAAGGTCTACCAGGCCTTCGGCGGGCTCATCCGCTCCGATGACGATGACGACGTCATCGGGCGATCGATCAGCCTCATCGCGCGCAAGGGTCAGGGGGTCGGGCGCCTCCTGCCCGCCCCGGCCTTCGTGCGCGACGTCGAGCTGGCCCAGCGCCTGCGCCAGGAGCCGAGCATCGCCCGCACGCTGCGCGACGCCGCTGGCGCCGACACCATCCTCTACTCGCCCGGGGCGATCCGCGACGATTCCATCCTCGTGCGCTCGGGATACCTCAAGAAGGGGGTGATGGAGCGACTGCGCGCCAAGGGGGCGGTGGCCGACTTCTTCTCCCACTTCGTCGACTCCCGCGGCGCGCCCGTCATCCCCGAGGTGGAGGACCGCGTCATCTCCATCGGCCTGGAGGCGCTCGCCGGGCCGGGCCGGCGGATCATGGCGGGCCACGGGCCGGACAAGGCGCTGCCGATGCGCGTGGCCCTCGCCGCCGGCTTCGCCACCGCCGTCGTCACCGATTCAACCACGGCCTCCGCGATCCTGGCGCGCTGAACGAGACTGAGTAGGGTGGATCGGTGACCCCCGTGAAAGAGCCCAAGCCTTCCCACGCTCAGGCGCCCGCTGCAGGCAATGGATCGGGCGCTGCGCCGGGCGGCCCGGCGGCTGAGCGGGAGAGCCTCCCGATCCTGCGGCCCGCTCGCCCGGCGGACGTGCGCGCGATCGCCGAGCTTGTCCGGCCCTTCGCCGAGAGGCGGATCCTGGTCGCCAAGGACCTCATCACCTACTTCGAGGACATCCAGGAGTTCACCGTCGCCGAGCTGCCCCCGGTGCCGGGGACCGCACGCCCCACGGGCATCGAGCCGGGGCGGATCGTGGGCTGCGGCGCGCTGCACGTCATGTGGGATGACATCGCTGAGGTCCGCACCCTGGCGGTGGACCCCCGCCTCAAGGGGCGCGGCGTCGGCTCGGCGCTGCTGCGCGCCCTCATCATCAGGGCGCGCTCCCTGGACCTCAAGCGCCTGTTCTGCCTGACCTTCGAGGTCGGCTTCTTCAACCGGCACGGCTTCCAGGAGATCACGGGGACGCCCGTGGGCACCGATGCCTTCGCCGAGATCGTCCGCTCCCATGACGACGGCGTCGCCGAGTTCCTCGATCTGGCCCGGGCCAAGCCCAACACCCTGGGCAACACCCGGATGCTCCTGGAACTCTGATCCGCTGCCAGGCCCTGACCGCGATCGCCAACGCGCGGCGTGGTCGTGGAACGTCCCACGGGGACGCGCCGGCGAACCGTCCCGTTGGCGAACCCGCCGCCCGGGCCCTGGCGCCCAGGCCCTGGCGCCCGGGCAACCCCGCTGCGCGGGCAGCCCCGTCCCGCGGGCCCTGACGCCCGGCTCATGGCCGCTGGGCCGCTACGATGCGGGCCCAGGAGGCACGCGTGGATGGAGCAAGAGGATCGGGCACCCTGAGCCGCGGGATCGCCCAGGCCCCAGATGGCGCCGGGAGCCCCATGGGCAGCGCCGATAGCGCTGGCTCCACCGGCTCCACCGGCTCCACCGGCAGCGCTGGCTGCCCTGGCGGGGTCACTGGGGGAGAGGACGCCGCCTCAGAGATCATCGCCTGGTACCGCCACCACGCCCGCGACCTGCCCTGGCGCCGTCCCGGAACATCGCCCTGGGCGATTCTCGTCAGCGAGGTCATGAGCCAGCAGACCCCCGTCGCCCGAGTGATCCCGGCCTGGCAGGAGTGGCAGCGCCGCTGGCCGGGGCCCGCCGAGCTCGCCGCCGCCCCCACCGCTGACGTCCTGCGGGTCTGGGGCCGCCTGGGCTACCCCCGCCGGGCGCTGCGCTTGAAGGAATGCGCCGACGCCGTCGTCGCCGAGCACGACGGCGCGCTGCCCGCCCAGCGCGACCTCCTCCTGGCCCTGCCCGGCGTGGGGGAGTACACGGCCGGAGCCGTGATGGCCTTC
This sequence comes from Actinomyces sp. zg296, assembly GCF_009829695.1. Lineage (NCBI taxonomy): Bacteria > Bacillati > Actinomycetota > Actinomycetes > Actinomycetales > Actinomycetaceae > Actinomyces > Actinomyces sp. zg296. Next base: position 218,430 of record NZ_VWPG01000003.1, on the reverse strand, counting down.
GCGTATGGGCGCCGCGCCCTCGCCCTGGACACGAACGTGCGCCGGGTCCTGGCCCGCAGTGCCGGCGGGGAGGCGCTGCCGGCCCCTCATCTGGGCCGCGCTGAGCGCGATCGCGCCGAGCGCCTCCTGCCTCATGACGATGCGACGGCGGCCCAGTGGTCCGTGGCCGTCATGGAGCTGGGGGCGCTGGTGTGCGTGGCGCGTGAGCCCGATTGCGGGGCCTGCCCCTGGAGCCAGCGCTGCGCCTGGCTCGCCGCGGGGCGTCCCGGCGACGCGCATGCGGGGCGGCGTCGGACCCAGGCCTGGGCGGGCACGGACCGCCAGGCGCGGGGCCTGGTCATGGCGGTCCTGCGGGAGGCGCCCGAGGGGCGAGGCGTCGTCGCCGAGGTGCTGCTCGCCGCCGCCGCGCGCGCGGCCAGGCGGGGGAGCGCCGATGCCGGGCAGCCCGGCCGAGCACTGGCGGGCCTCCTGGCCGATGGCCTCATCGCCACCGACGACGCCGGCGCCAGCTATCGCCTGCCGTGAGCGGGGCGAGGCGGGTGAGGAACCGGCCTTTCCCGCTGCGTGGGCCGCGTGCCCTGAACAACTCCGGGAGTTTCGAACGCGTCCGGCCTTCCCCGCTGCGTGGGCCGCGTTTCGTCGCGGGAGTCGCCGTCGTTGTGTCCGCCCGGCTTTCCCGCTGCGTGGGACGCGTGCTGTTGCGCGGTGGCAATTTCCGCGCCTCCGCGGTGAGGGCGTTCAGCGGGCATCGTGGGGATCCATGTTCGTCCCCCTGCGCCCCGCAGCGGTCCGACTGCGGGTTCTTGTCGCGATACCAGTGAGATCAACATGCCGAAACTGGGCGGTCATGGGTACGGCCCGAGCCGTTCGAGTGGCCAGGGGTGGAGCGGCAGGTGGCGGCCTGGGCAGCGCTGGGCGGTCTTGAGCTGCGCTGGGTGGTTGTGGGCCGCGCTGGGCGGTCTCGAACTGCGCTGGGCGGTTGTGGGCATTAAGTAGCGCTGGGCGGTTTTTGGCGGTGCTGGGCGGTCTTGAGCTGCGCTGGGCGGTCGTGGGCGGCGCTGGGACGTTGGGAGCATCGCGGGGAGCGCTGCTTTCAACGTCCCAGCGCTGCCCAAAACGGTCAGGTGCTTCTCAAGAGCTCCTAGTGCTGCTCAAGACGCGGGACTCACCTCGGGGAGGACCGGGACGCCGATCCCCATCCAGGGGCCTGGGCGTTCCGGCTCGCCCGCCCACCAACGACGCCGTCGATGCCCACCCCGTGACGGGCCGGGTGAAGAGCGCCGCGCCGAAGGACATGACCCGACAAGCGCGCAAGAGCAGCCGACCCTGGCGCGGTGGAGCGAGTCTTGGGGTGCCCGGTCGGCGTGCGAGGGGGCTGGGACAGGCGGCCGACTGGGTGGGGTGCTCTCGGGTGGGGTGCTCTCGGGCGGGGCAGGATTCGGGATACGCGGCCGACTGGGCGGGGTGCTCTCGGGCGGGGCAGGATTCGGGACACGCGGCCGACTGGGCGGGGTGCTCTCGGGCGGGGCAGGATCCGGGCGGTACAGTCGGCCGCATGGCACAGGGACGCGGAGGGGGCGGTGGAGGCAGCGGTGGCGCTGCCAAGGGCCGGAAGAGCGGCCGACCGCGCCCCGCGGGCTCGGCGCGTTCTTCAGGCCGAGGGGCCGGAAGCGGGCGCGCACCCGGCTCGTCATCCCCGTCGCGGGGATCCTCCTCGGGGCAGCAGGCCCGCTCAGCCATGAGCGGAGGGGGCGCGCGCGCCGGGTCCGGCTCTGCTCCCAAGCGCCGTCGGGCAGCCTCCTCCCAGCGAATGAGCGCTGCCACGGGGCGCGCCAAGGGCCACCGCTCCGCTCCGTCGCCCGGTCAGGGAGCGCGCAAAGGGCGCTTGGACCGCGCGGCCGACGCCCTGAGCACCCAGCGCCATCCGCGCGCGGGCGCCATGGGCGCGGTGAGGGGGCTACTCGCCTCCCTCGCCTCCCGTTCCCAGGACCGCAAGGCCCCCGGCCTCTCCTCACCTCGCGCCTCTTCCTCGCGATCCGCCGGCCCGCGATCCGCCGGCCCAAGAGCCGCGGGCGCGCGAACGGCGGGCGCGGCCCGCTCCTCCGCGGCCCGCTCCTCCTCGGCCGGGGCCTCCGCGGTCAGGGCCTCCGGGCGGCGCTCCGGTGCGAGCCCCCGGGGCGGCGCCGGGCGCGCAGCGGTCAATGGCGGGGGAGTCCCACGGGGCCCGCGCGGGGCCCGCGGCCAGCGCCCCGTGCCTCCGCCCCAGCCCCGCTACTGGCTGCGCCGGCTCAGCCTGCTGGGCGCTGTCGTCCTCCTCCTGCTGGCGCTTGTCGTGGGCATCGTCCAGGCCGCCTACGCCGTCCGGGACCAGATTCGTGAGCAGGACCGCCAGCAGGCCGCCGAGCGGACGGTCACCCCCTACCCCGCCCCGCGGGCCTGCGCAGCGGACGCCCTTGGCGTGTCGGTCAGAGCCCCCGAGGAAGTCGCCCCCGGCGCGGGCATGAGCGTCGAGGTCACTGCGACGAACAACGGCGCCGACGCCTGCCTCCTCGATCTGGGCGGCCAGTCGCTGGGCGCCCGGATCACCTCCGGGGGAAACCCGGTGTGGGCATCGGACACCTGCTCGCCGTCGGCCGGCAGCCGCCTGCTCCTCGTCAAGCCCGGTGCCTCGGCCTCCGCCACCATCACCTGGGACGGGCGGCGCAGTGGGTCCAAGTGCGTCCCCGCCGCCCCGACGGCGACCGCCACCGGGACCATGGCGACGCCCACCACCACTGCCTCGGAATCACCCAGCGCGACGCCCTCCCAGGATCCCGCCGTGGACCCGAGCGCTTCCCAGGGCGCCGCTCCCAGCGCCAGCGCCGACCCCGCCGCCACTCCGACGCCGTCGGCCTCGCCCCTGGCCCCCGCCCAGTCCGACGGGGACGTCGCCACCACCGGGGTCTACAAGCTCCAACTGCGCCTGGGCGACGCCAATCTTGGCGACGAGAGGGTGTTCGTCGTCAAGTGACGCGGCCGCTCGCGAGCGCCGCGCCTCAGCGCTCGTTGAGGGAGACCTCGGCGAGGCGGCTCAGGCCATCGCGCAGGGTGCGGGCGCGGCGCGGCCCGATGCCCTCGACGGCCTCGATCTCCTCGCTCGACGCCCCGAGGATCCCCTGCAGGGACCCCCAGTGGTCGACGACGGCGCGGATCGCCACCAGCGGCAGCCGCGGGATCTTGGACAGCAGGCGCAGGCCCCGTGGGGAGATGGCGGCGTCGAGCTCCTGGCCGTCCGGGCCGCCCAGGCCCATGGAGCGGGCCACCATGGCCAGGTCGAGCAGCGCGGGAGAACCCACCCACTTCAGTCGCGCGTCCACGGTGGCGACCTCGAGGCTGTCGGGCAGGTAGTCCGCCAGGAGGAAGTCCCGCTCGGCCATCAGGCCTCGCGTGAGCTCCTCGAGTTGCAGATCGAGCAGGCGGCCGTCGGTGCCGAGCTCGAGGACGTAGCCCTCGATATCCGAGGCGATGCGCCGCACCATCTCAAGCAGTTGCAGGACGCTGGTGACGTCGCGGACGGAGACGATGTCCTCGATCTCCAGGGTGTTGAGCCCGGAGGTGGTCTGGGACAGGCGCGTCGTGTAGCGCTCGAGGGTGGCCAGGGCCTGGTTGGCGCGGGCCAGGATCGACTCGCTGGGCTCGATGACGCGGCGCTTGCCATCGATGTACAGGGAGATGATCTGCATCGACTGGCTCACCGAGATGACCGGGTAGCCGGTCTGGCGGGCCACGCGCTCGGCGGTGCGGTGCCGCATGCCCGCCTCCGCGGTCTCGATCGAGGCGCTGGGCAGGAGCTGGACGTTGGCGCGGCGGATGCGGGTGGCGGTGGAGTCGATGACGACGGCGCCGTCCATCTTCGACAACTCGCGCAGCCGGGCCGCGGAGAGCTCGGCGTCGATCTGGAAGCCTCCCGAGGAGATCTCCTCGACCGTCTCGTCGTAGCCGATGACGATGATCGCGCCGGTGCGGCCGCGCAGGACGCGCTCCAAGCCGTCGCGCAACTCGGTGCCGGGGGCGACGAGGGAGAGGGTCTCACGCATGAGACTGCTCGTGTCACTCATCAGTGCTCCTGGTCGGGCGCTCGCTCAATGGGTGAGTGGCGCTGTCGTGGCTGATCCTCGGCAATCGTAGTGGCCGGGTGGCGGCCCGCCTCGGCAAGGTGTTGAAGACCACGGGTTCCGACGCCGAGTTGTTGCCTTCCCGGATCATCGCCGCCCGTCTTCCCCGCCCCGCGCGGATGGGCCGGCCTCAGCCGCGGGGGAGCGCCGCGCCGACGGCCTCGCCCACATGGCTCACCGGCAGCACCCGCATGCCGGGCACCTCCCGCAGCTCCTGGGAGCCGGCCAGGGGGACCAGCGCGCGGTCGAAGCCGAGGCGCGCCGCCTCCGCCAGGCGCCGCTGGATGCCGACGGTGGCCCTCACCTCCCCGGTCAGCCCCACCTCCCCGAAGGCCACGAGCCCCGGTGGCGTGGGTACGCCCTGGGCCGCGGAGACGATGGCGATCGCCACCGCCAGGTCCGTGGCCGGCTCGACGGCGCGCGCCCCGCCGACAGTCGAGACGTAGACATCCGAGCCGCTGGCGTCCACCTTGAGCCGGGCGGCCAGCACGGCCAGGCCCATGGCGACCCGCGCGTGATCGACGCCGGAGGTGGTGCGGCGCGGCGACCCGGCTCCGGTGGCGGCCACGAGGGCCTGGATCTCCACGGGCATGGGCCGGCGCCCCTCCAAGGTGACGGTGGCGCAGGTGCCCGGCACCTCGGATCGGGCGGCCGATAGGAAGAGCCCGGAGGGGTCGGCCAGCCCCACGATGCCGCGCTCGCCGAGGTCGAAGCAGCCGACCTCATCAGTGGGCCCGTAGCGGTTCTTCACCGCCCGCAGGAGCCGCAGGCGGGCGTGGCGGTCCCCCTCGAACTGGGTGACGACGTCCACCAGGTGCTCCAGGACGCGGGGACCGGCGATGCCGCCGTCCTTCGTCACGTGGCCGACGAGGAGCACGGGGATCCCCCGCTCCTTGGCCACCGCGATAAGGGCGCCGGCCACGGCCCGCACCTGCGTCACCCCGCCCGCCGAGCCATCGACGGCGGCCGAGGCGATGGTCTGCACCGAGTCGACGACGAGCAGCGAGGGGGAGGCCTCCTCCACATGGCCCAGCAGCGCGCCCAGCTCCGTCTCCGCCGCGAGGAGCAGGGCATCATCGATGGCCTCGATGCGCTCGGCGCGCAGGCGCACCTGGGAGGCGGATTCCTCGCCGGTGACGTAGAGGACGGGCCCCTCGCCGCGCTGCCGGGCGACGGTGGCCGCCTTGGCGGCGACGTCGAGCAGGAGGGTGGACTTGCCGACCCCGGGCTCGCCTGCCAGGAGGACCACGGCGCCCGGCACGATCCCGCCGCCGAGCACCCGGTCCAGTTCTCCCACCCCGGTGGGGCGGGCCCGGGCCGCCTCCGCGCTGACCTGCCCGATGGGGCGGGCGGGGGAGGAGGGGCGCGCCGCCGGCACCGCCCGCGTTACCCCGGAGCCCCCGAGCGCGCCCGCGACCTCCTCCAGGGTCCCCCAGGCGCGGCACTCCCGGCACTGGCCCAGCCACTTGGGGCTCGACCAACCGCACTCGGAGCAGCGGTAAGAGGGCTTGGGCGCCTTGACGGAGGAAGCGGTGTTGCTCGGCATGCCCCGAGAGTATCCAGGGGCTCTGACACGAATGGTGGACGCCCCGGGACTCGCTCCGATGCCGATTCGCATGTGGGGGCGGTCCAGTCAAGCCCTGTCGCGATGGAGAGGCTGAGGTAAGCCTCACCTTTTAAAACCCGGTTCCCTCAGGCATTATTTCTCTGCCGCGCACCGCTGGCCTCCGCTTACCGCTGATTTCTACTGAGAAGGATCTCCCGTGGCCCCTCGCCGACACCTCGCCGCACCGTATCTGCTCACCCGCCGTGGAGCCCTGACCGGGGCCGGCGCGCTTGGCCTGGCAGCCGCTCTGGCCGCCTGTGGCTCTAAGAAGGAGAGCGGCTCGCAGGCCGCCAGTAGTGCCTCCGCCGCGGATGGCTCGGCGGCGCCCAGTTCGGTCAGCATCGAGGACAACCACGGCACGGTGAAGGTCAGCCTGCCGCCGGCGACCGTCGTGTCCACCGACAACCGCACCTTCGAGGTCCTCGCCAACTGGGGCGTCACGCTCGCCGCGGTTCCCAAGAAGATCATCCCGTCGACCATCACCGCCTACTCCGGCAGCGACGTCGTCGACCTCGGCAACCACCGCGAGCCCGACTTCGACGCCCTGATCGCCGCCGCGCCCGACCTCATCATCATCGGCCAGCGCTTCACCCAGCACTACGACCGCGTCGTCAAGGACAACCCCGAGGCCGCCGTCATCGACCTGGAGCCCCGCGAGGGCCAGCCCCTGGACGCCGAACTCGGCCGCGAGGTGAGCGCGCTCGGGCGGATCTTCAACAAGACCGCCGAGGCGGACAAGCTCATCGCCGACTTCCGCTCCGCCATCGAGAGGGCCAAGGGCGCTTACGACGCCTCTCACAAGGTCATGGCCGTCAACGTCTCCGGGGGCAACATCGGGTACGTCGGCCCCGGCAAGGGGCGCACCTGGGGCCCGGTCTTCAACCTGCTGGGGCTCACCCCCGCCCTCGAGGTCCCGGGTGCCACCAATGACCACCAGGGCGATGACATCTCCGTGGAGGCCATCGCTGAGGCCAACCCCGACTGGATCCTCGTCCTCGACCGCGACGCGGCGATCAAGGCGAACGACCCCGCCTACGTCCCGGCCAAGGACGTCATCGCCGGCAATGCCGCGCTGCAGAGCGTCACCGCGGTGAGCAAGGGGCAGATCGTCTACGCCCCCGCGGACACCTACACCAACGAGTCGATCATCACCTACACCGAGATCGTCAACTCCATCGCCGACGCCTTCTCGGGCAAGGCCTCCTGAGTGGCGCTGGCACCGGGCGCCGGTCGGGCGACCCGCCCCCCACTGCTCGGGCGCGGCCAACTCATCGGCCTCGCCGTCGTCCTCGCCCTGCTCGCCGCGAGCCTGGCCACCGGCGAGTACTCCATCCTCCGCGGGGCCGACGGCGCCCGGCTGTTCCTGGATGTGCGCGTCCCGCGCACGGTCGCCCTCGTGCTCTCTGGCGCGGCGATGGCCATGTCGGGGCTCGTCATGCAGGCCCTCACCCAGAACCGCTTCGTGGAGCCCACCACCACGGGCACCACGGAGTGGGCGGGATTGGGGCTCCTGGGGGTCACGATCCTCCTGCCGAACGCCACGGTGCTCACGCGCATGGTCGGGGCGGTGACGGCCGCCTTCGTCGGCACGATGATCTTCTTCCTCATCCTGCGCCGAATCAGCCTGCGATCCTCCCTGCTCGTGCCCATCGTGGGCATCATGCTCGGCGCCGTGGTCAGCGCGGTGTCCACCTTCATTGCCCTCGAGGCCGACGCCCTGCAGGCCCTGGGCGTCTGGTTCCAGGGCTCCTTCACCTCGGTCTACCGCGGCCAGTACGAGGTGCTGTGGATCGTGCTGGCCGTCGTCCTCGCCGTGTTCATCTACGCCGACAGGCTCACCGCGGCCGGCCTGGGCGAGGACGTGGCGACGACGATCGGCCTGGACTACCGGCGCGCCGTCATGATCGGCACCGGCCTCATCGCCATCGCCACAGGGGTGGTGACGGTCGTCGTCGGCTCTCTGCCCTTCCTGGGCCTCATCGTCCCCAACATCGTGTCGATGCGGCGAGGTGACGACCTGCGCTCGAACCTGCCCTGGGTCTGCCTGCTGGGCGTCGGCATCGTCACCGTGTGCGACCTCGTGGCGCGCACGATCATCGCCCCCTTCGAGGTGCCGGTGGCCGTCATCCTCGGGCTCCTCGGCGCCGCGGTCTTCATCGGCCTCATCATCGGCCAGGTGAGGAGGGGGACCGTATGAGCGCGACCCAAGAGCGGCGCTCCGGCGCCTTCGCCTCGCGGGCCGACCGGCGCCGCTGGTGGCTCCTCTTCCTCGGCATCACAGCACTGGCGGCGGCCTGCGTCGTCGGCCTCGTCCTCTACGGCAACCCCGCGGTCGTCGGCTCTCGCGGGTTCTGGAGGATCGTCGACCGCCGCATGGACGCGGTTATCGCCATGGCGGTGGTCGCGCTGTGCCAGGCCATGGCCACCGTCTCCTTCCAGACCGTCACCGGCAACCGGATCCTGACCCCCTCGATCCTCGGATTCGAATCGCTCTACCGGGCGATCCACACCACGACGATCTTCCTGTTCGGCGTCGCGGGCCTCAACGCCGCCCGAACCACGAGCATGTTCCTGCTCCAACTGGCCCTCATGATCGGGCTCAGCCTCATGCTCTACTCCTGGCTGCTCCTGGGCTCGGTCAAGGGCCTGTACCCCATGCTGCTGGTGGGCATCATCATCGGCGCGGGCCTGGGGAGCCTGTCCACCTTCATGCAGCGCCTGCTCACCCCCAGCGAGTTCGACGTGCTCACGGCCCGGCTCTTCGGCTCCGTCAACAACGCCGACCCCGACTACTACCCGGTGGCGATCCCTCTCGTCCTGGGGGCGGCGGCGCTCTTGTACGCCTTGTCCAAGCGCCTCAACGTCCTCGCTCTGGGGCGCGACACCACGACGAGCCTCGGCGTCGGCCATGCCAGGATCTCCCTGGCCGTCCTCGTGCTCATCTCCGTGCTCATGGCCACCTCGACCGCCCTCGTCGGCCCCATGACCTTCCTCGGCTTCCTCGTGGCGACCCTCGCCTACCAGCTCTCGCCGACCTACGACCACCGCTACGTCTTCCCCATGGCCGTCAGCCTGGCCATGCTCACCCTGTGCGGCGCCTACTTCCTCATGAGGAACGTCTTCTCCGCCCAGGGGGTCGTATCGATCATCATCGAGTTCGTCGGCGGGGCCCTCTTCCTCATCGTCCTACTGCGCCGGGGTCGGCTGTGAGCCCCCGGATGAAGGAGACACCATGATCGACCTGTCCGGTGTCCGCAAGGCCTACTCCTCCGAGGTCTCCATCGGGCCGGTGAGCCTAGAGATACCCGCCGGGGGCATGACCGCCTTCATCGGCCCCAATGGCGCGGGCAAGTCCACGCTCTTGACGATGATCGGCCGACTGCTGGGCATCGACGAGGGCGCCATCACCGTGGCCGGCAAGGACGTGACCACCACGAGGTCCGCCGAGATGGCCAAGATCCTGTCCATCCTGCGCCAGGAGAACCACTTCATCTCCCGCCTCACCGTCCGCCAGCTCGTGGGCTTCGGGCGATTCCCCCACAGCCATGGGCGCCTGACCGCCGACGACGAGCGCGTCATCAGCCGCTACATCGATTTCCTCGGCCTGACCGACCTGGAGTCGCGCCACCTCGACCAACTCTCCGGCGGCCAGCGCCAGCGCGCATACGTGGCCATGGTCCTCACCCAGGAGACCGAGTACGTGCTCCTCGACGAGCCGCTGAACAACCTCGACATCGCCCACAGCGTGGAGATGATGACGCACCTGCGCCACGCCGCCACGGAACTCGGCCGCACGATCCTCATCGTCCTGCACGACATCAACATCGCCGCCCGCTACGCGGACCGCATCTGCGCCATCAAGGACGGCGGCGTCGCCTTCTTCGGCACCCCGGCCGAGGTCATGGACCCCGCGGTCCTCTCGAAGGTCTTCGGCACCGACATCACCGTCATCGAGGGCCCTCACGGCCCCCTCGCCTGCTTCTGAGCCGCGGGGAGTTGCCCGGGCCGCGCTCCCCGCGCCGACAGGCGCCTTGCGCCCCGACAGGCGCTCCCCGCCCCGACAGGTGCGGGCCGCCCGCTCCAGTGGGCGCGAATCGCACCGGTCGGCGTAAGGGCTCAGCGCCTCGCGGTCTCCGGGGCGAGAACGGCGCGGGCGGTGGGCTCATCCGTGGCCAGCGCGGAGAGGTAGCCGCTGCGCAGGGCCGCCAGGATCGCCGTCGTCTTATCGGCTCCCGCCGCGACCCCGATGACCAGCGGGATTCCCGCCAGGCGCTCCAGTCCCAGGCACAGGGTGCGCTCGCAGATCGCGGTATGCACATGGCGGCCGTTGGCGTCGAGGTGATGCCCGCAGATATGGGCGACGACGCCCTTGGCCCGGCACTCGGCGATGACCTCCGGCGTCATCCACCGCCGCAGCAGGGGGCTCACCCCCAGCCCATCGCCGACGGCGCCGATGCCGGTCAGCGCCGCGTCCGAGCGGGCGGCGAGCTCGATCGTCGTCGAGACCTGCTCCTCCTGGCGCATGCCCGTGGCCATGGCCAGGGAGTCGAAGACGAGCGGCACGGTGAGATTGCGGTAGTGCCCGCCCAGGCGCAGGGCCATGGAACGGGAGATATTGGGGCCGTCCTCCAGGTTGAAGGACTCGCCGGCGCTGCCCACCATCGCCACCACCATCGAGTCCGGCCAGATCTGCTCCGGCAGGTGATGCGCCACCGCCCCGACGGCGCGCCCATTGGAAACGGCGACGACGCAGCGCCGTCCCACGTGCTCCAGCAGGAGCTGCCCGGCCGAGCGCGCCAGCTCCGCGCTGACGCCCTGTTCCCCCGGGGGGCGCGCCTCGCAGACCCGGGCCTGCTTGAGGCCGAAGACCCGCGTCAGTTCCTCCTCAAGCCCCATGAGGCGCTCGATCGGATGGGCGACCGTGATCGTGACGACCCCCTCGCGCCGGGCCTCGGCGAGCATCCGGGAGACCGTGGGGCGCGAGTAGCCCAGGCGGGAGGCGACCGCCGCCTGGTCGAGCCCGTCCTCCCAGTACAGGCGGGCGACGTCGAGCAGCAGGGACAGTCGGGATCGACTAGTTGCAGCGCACATCTGTTCCTTCTCGACTCGTCAGGGGTGTGGGTGGGCGGCGTTTCCAAGGCGCGTGCTGCGATTCTAGGACGCGCCGGCCCGAGAGCGCGTCAGAGGTCGTGAACCTATGTGCACCGCTGGGGCGTGATCCTCACTGGCCGACTCCTAGGCTCGTCCATGCCATCCGCGCATCGGGCGCGGTCCGTTCGAAGGAGAACCCGCATGAGCATCGTCCGCACCATCCACGGTGATGTCGACGCCTCCACCCTCGGCGTCGTCAACGCCCACGACCACCTCATCCGCGTCGGCGCCGGCGAGGTCTACATCGACCCCGACCACCTCCTCATCGACGAGGACAAGGCTGTCGAGGAGGCCACGTACTTCGTGGACGCCTCCAAGCGCTTCGCCACTTCCGGCACCATCGTGGACATGTGCCCCGCCTCCTCGGGGCGCGGCGTCCTGAAGCTGCGCGACGTCGTCGACCGGGTCCCCGACCTCCAGGTCATCCAGGCCACCGGCTTCCACCAGCAGAAGGTCTACCTGGAATGGCGTCAGTCCTGGGTCAACCAGTACACCGTCACCGAGATCGCCGACCTGCTCATCGCCGACATCGTCGAGGGCGTCGACGCCAACGACTACATGGGGCCGCTGGTCAAGCGCACGGACATCAAGGCCGGCTGCATCAAGTGGGCCACCGCCTACGGCAAGATCACCGACTGGGAGGTCAAGACCGGCCAGGCCGTCGCCATCGCCTCCAAGGAGACCGGCGCCCCCATCAACACGCATGTCACCGCCGGCACCTGCGGCCCCGAGCAGGCGCGCTTCCTCATCGAGCACGGCGTGGCGCCCGAGAAGATCGCCATCGGCCACATCCAGCGCAACTGGGACCCCTGGATCCACGAGCAGATCACCTCCCTCGGCGCCTACGTGGAGCTCGACGGCACCAACCGCATCAAGTACGTGCCGGACAATGCCCGCGTCAACATCATCAAGACCCTGGGGGACAAGGGCTACGGCAAGCAGATCCTGCTGGGCACCGACTCCGGCAAGGCCTCGTACCAGAAGGCCTACGGCTCGGTCTCCGGCATCGACTACGACCCGGCCGTCTTCTGCCCGCGCCTCATCGACGACGAAGGGGTCGACCCCGCCTACGTCCAGGACCTCCTGGTGAACAACGCGGCGACCTTCTTCGCCTTCGAGCCCCTCGCCGGCTGAACGGGGGAAGAGGATCATGTCACCTTCGCCCGGGCTGCAGATCGCCCTGGACACCTTCGACCTTCCCAGCGCGCTCGGGCCGCTTCAGAAGGCGGCCCCCCACGTCGACGTCATCGAGTGCGGCACCATCCTCGTCCTCGCCGAGGGATTCCACGCCGTGAGGGCCGTGCGGGCCCTGTTCCCGGACAAGGAGATCCTCGCCGACGTGCGCATCGCGGAGGCCGGCTCCAAGATCGCCCGCATGGCTTTCGAGGCGGGGGCCTCACTGGTCAGTTGCGTCGCGGGGGCCTCCATGGCCACGATCGAGCAGGTCTGCGCCGTCGCCGCCGAGTTCGACGGCGAGGTCCAGGTCGAGCTCGCCGACGAGTGGTACGACGCCGACCGCGCCCGCGCCTGGCGGGAGGCCGGGGTCCAGCACGTCATCGTCAAGCGCTCCCGGGACCGCGAGGCCGCCGGGGACCTGTCCTGGAAGCCCGAGGACCTGGGGCGCGTCGACGAGCTCGCGGGCATGGGATTCACCGTGACGATCACCGGTGGGGTCACCCCCGCCGACCTGTCGGCCTTCGCCGGCCACCCGGTCGGCATCGTCATCGCCGGGCGCTCCATCGTGTCCGCCGCCGACCCTGCCGCCGCGGCGGCCGAGCTCAAGCGGGCCATCGAGGAGGTGTGGCCGTGAGCGCGAGTGTCCTGGCGGGGTCGGCGTCCTCGGCCAGTGGCTCCAGCGCCACGCGGCCCAACGGCTCGCCCCGGGCCGACGATCCCCTGGCCGAAGGCCTCAGCCTGGGGATCTACGAGAAGGCCCTGCGCGGGCCCGCCCCCGTCACGCCCCCGCAGTGGCGGGACTTCCTCGCCCAGGTGGCGCAGGGCGGGTTCTCGTTCCTGGACCTGTCCATCGATGAGTCCCCCGAGAGGGAGGCCCGCCTGGACTGGTCCCCCGAGCAGTGGCGCGCCGTGCGCCGCGCGGCCGAGGACGCCGGAGTGATGATCGGCGGGATCTGCCTATCCATCCACCGGCGCATCGCGCCGGGCTCGGCGGACCCCGCCACGCGCCAGCGCGCCCGCGAGGTCATGGCCCAGGGCCTGCACGCCTGCCACGAGGTGGGCGCCCCGGTCCTCCAGATCGCCGGCTACTACTGCTTCTACGAGGAGCCCGGGCCGGACTCGGCGCGCTGGTACGCCGATCTCCTCGTCGAGTCCGTCCCCCTGGCCGCCCGGCTCGGGGTGGTCATGGGCATCGAGAACGTCGACGGCGTCGGCGTCACCTCCATCACCCGCGCCATGGAGCTCGTGGAGGAGATCGATTCCCCCTTCCTCCAGGTCTACCCGGACCTCGGCAACATCGCCGAGCAGGGCCTCGACCCGCGCGTCGAGATCCCCGCGGGGCGCGGCCACATGGTGGCCATGCACGCCAAGGACGTGCGCCGGGGCGAGCCGCGCCGCGTGGAGATGGGAACCGGGATCGTCGACTGGGACCTCTCCTTCTCCCTCCTGGCCGACCAGGGCTGGGCCGGGCGCCTCATGATCGAGATGTGGAACGATGATGCCCCCGATTCTGTTGCCAGATGCGTGGCCGCCCGGTCCTTCATCGAGGAGCGGGCGCGCGCGGCGGGCATCGCCATCGTCGGTCCCGAGTCCCCCTGATCACCCCGTGGGCCGTGATGCCCGCCGTCAACCAGTCCCTGCCCGCCCGCGGCCAGCGCCGCACGACCCCACCACTCGCACGATCCGTACCACCGCACCACCCGGGCCGGACCCGGCCCAGCCCGGAGAACGAAGGAGTTCGCCATGACCTATGACCTATCCACGATCGGTGAGGGGCAGATCCGCCTCACCTGCGAGCGGGGAGACCGGCTCATCACCGCCCGCACCCTGCGCATGACCGCCGCCGGCTCGGAGGCCAACGTGGCCGGCCTGCTCTCCGAGCTCGGCCGCTCCACCACCTGGGCCTCCAAGCTGCCCAAGGGCGAGCTCGCCGACCGCATCGCCCTGGAGTACTCCGCCGTCGGCGTCGACATGAGCCACGTGGTGCTCACCGACGAGGGGAGGGTGGCGCTCTACTTCCTTGAGCCCGGCGAGTTCCCCCTGCCAGGGAAGGTCACCTACGACCGGCAGCACACGCCCTTCCGCTCGATCACTCCCGCCGACTTCGACTGGGACTCCCTGCTCGACACCCGCGTCGTCTTCCTCACCGGGATCACCGCGGCGCTCACCCCCGAGACCGCCGGCGTCGTGCGCTACTTCGCCGACGCCGCCCGTGAGCGCGGCGTCGACATCGCCCTCGACGTCAACTTCCGCTCCCTGCTGTGGAGCGGCGAGCAGGCCCGCGAGGTCCTCGAGCCCATCGCGAGGGTGTCCTCGATCCTCTTCTGCTCGCGCACCGATGCCGGCATCGTGTTCGGCATCGACGGCGAGGGCATCCAGGCCTGCCACAACCTGCGTGAGGCCATGGGCGCGCCCATCGTGGTCTCCACTGACGGGCGAGCCGGCACCTACCTCTCCTCCGAGAGCGACGAGAAGGTCTTCGACATCAAGCCCGTCACCGTCATCGACCGCCCGGGGGCGGGTGACTCCTTCGTGGCCGGCACCCTCCACGGCTGGCTCGACGGCGACGTCGTCGCCGGCATCGAGATGGGCACGCGGGTCGCTCAGCTGGCCCTCACCCATCACGGCGACCTCACGCATGTGCGCCCCGGTGAGCTCGCCCTGCTAGGCGGCTCCGACATCGTCCGCTGAGGCGGGCCAGCACACACATCGGTTCAGCAAGGTATAGATAGGTTCAATGATGAGCGCATCGACTCTTACCCCTCCGCGCGGCGCGACCGCCGCGGAGCAGATCGACAACCACCGCCTCACCGGCCATCAGAAGTCCCTCATCTCGATGGCCATCGTGGGCAACGTGTCGGAGTTCTTCGACCTGTTCCTCATCGGCTTCATCATCAACATGCTCTCCAGCGCCCCGGGCTGGAGCCTGACAGGGATACAGTCCGGCATCATCCTGGCCGGGGCGGGACTCGGCACGGTCCTCGGCTCGATCATCTGGGGGCGCCTGGCCGACAGGATCGGCCGCAAGCAGGCCTTCATCTGGTGCATCATCGTGCTCGTCGTGTTCACGGCGGCCTCGGCGCTCACCCCCGTCAACGGCTGGATCATCCTGGCCATCCTGCGCACCGGCGTGGGGTTCGGCGTCGGCGGCCTCAACATCACCTCCGTGCCCTACGTCCAGGAGTTCGTCCCCGCCAAGCAGCGCGGACTCCTGTCCGGCCTGACGAGCGTGTTCATCCCCGCCGGGATCCTGCTGGGCAGCCTGGTCACGAAGTACTTCGGGGACGACCTGGGCTGGCGTGGCCTCATCGCGGTGGGCTGCGTTCCCATCGTCCTGCTCGCCTGGACCCGGGTGGTGCCCGAGTCGCCGCGCTTCTACCAGACTCACGGCCGTGAGGCCGAGGCGCGGGAGGCCTACGCCTGGGCGATGGAGATCCCCGTGGAGCAGGTGGCCTCCCTGCCGGAGATCCCCCAGGAGACCTCGGTGGCGTACTCCACCATCCTCAAGCGCTACCCGCGTCAACTGCTCGTGGTGTCGCTGGGCTCCTTCTGCTTCATCCTGGGGTCGTTCACCGTGCAGTCCTGGGGGCAGACGCTGCTCGGGCAGTCCTTCAAGTTCGACGGCGGCATGGTGGCCACGCTGTTCATCCTCGTCTCGCTCGGCGACCTCCTGGGGCGCCTGGGCTCGGCTTGGATCTCCGACCGCATCGGGCGGCGCCTGACCATGCTCGGCTGTGGCGTCATCGGCGGCATCGGCGCGCTCATCGCCGCGCTGTCCACGACGATGGTCGACGACGGCGCCGCGAGCACCGCGGGGACCGCCGGCTGGGTGTTCTTCATCGGGATCCTCATCATCATGACCTTCGGCGACGGCGCCTTCGGGATCCTCAACGCCTTCGGCGGCGAGCAGTTCCCGACCTCCGCGCGCTCCACCGGCCTGGGGCTCGGCTACGGCATCGGCGCGATCGCGAAGGTGGCGGGGCCCTACCTCGTGGGCGCCCTCATCGGCGGGGACAAGCCCACTAGCACCGACGTCGTCTTCGTGCCCTTCCTCATCTTCGCCGTGCTGCTCGTGCTCGGCGGGGTGACCTACATGTTCGCCACCGAGACCAAGGGCGCCTCCCTCGACGACATCTGACCCCTCCCCCCCCCGTCGAGACTGGTCGAAAATAAGAGCGAGACCGGTCGAAAACAAGAACGAAACCGGTCGGGAACTCCGCTTGGAGCGCTCCCGACCGGTTTCGTTCGTCATTTCGACCGGTCTCGCTCGTCATTTCGACCGGTCTCGCTCGTCATTTCGACCGGTCTCGGATATAAGAGGGGGTGATGGGTGGGTTAGTGCTGTCCGTAGACGTTCTGGTAGCGGTCGTTGAGGCTGTCGATGGCCGCCTGGTCGATCGGGATCGGGGTGCCGCCGTCGCGCGCGATGTGAACGGTGCGCGCCACCTCCTCGCACATCGCGGCGGCCTTGACCGCCGCCCGCCCATCGGCGCCGATAGTGAAGGGGCCGTGGTTGGCCATGAGCACCGCCGGCGAGCGCGATCCCGACAGCGTCTCCACGATGCCCCGGCCGATCGAGTCATCCCCGATGAGCGCGAAGGGCCCCACCGGGATCTCGCCGCCGAACTCGTCGGCCATCATCGTCAGCACGCAGGGGATCGGTTCGCGCCTGGCCGCCCACGCCGTCGCGTACGTTGAGTGCGTGTGCACCACCCCGCCCACGTGCTCCATGTGCCGGTAGACGTAGGCGTGCGCGGCCGTGTCCGACGATGGCGCGAGCGAGGCGGGCGTGCCGTCGTCGATCTTGGTCCCATCCAGGGAGCACACGACCATCGTCTCGGGCGAGAGCTGGTCGTAGGTGACGCCCGAGGGCTTGATGACGAACAGGTCCGTCTTCTCCGGCCCGTTGCCGCGATCCACGACCACCCTCTCGGAGACGTTGCCCGCCGTCCACACCACGAGGCCCCATCGGGGCAGCTCGGCGTGCAGGGCGGCCACCCGCTCCCGGGTGGCGGCGACGGCGGAGCGCAGCTCCTCATCCAACTCGGCCAGGACGATCCGGCCGGCGGGGGATGGGGCGGTTGACGAAGATGCTGACATGACGGTTTCTCCTCACTGGGATCGCGGGCCGGAGGGCCGGGCGGTGCTCCGCGACAGCCGTCCCGACCTGCTCACATGCTGATTCGGTGGTTTCCCTGACGGCTCCCGATTGTCACACTGGTGCGGAGGGGATCTCACCGGGCTGCGTGCACATCGGTGCAGTGCCAAGCCCGCCCCCGCCGAGCGCGGCGCGGGATCCCGCCGATCCGCCTGCGCGCCGGGCCCGGGGCGAGTAGCGTCGGCGGCATGAAGAAACTCATCAACGCCATCGACGCCGTTGTCCCCGAAGCCCTGGCCGGAATGGCCGCCGCCCACCCGGGTGAGCTCCGGGTGGATCCCGAGCACCGCGTGGTCTACCGCGCCACCCCGAAGGCCGAGGGCAAGGTCGCGCTCGTCTCCGGGGGCGGCAGCGGCCACGAGCCCCTCCATGGGGGCTTCGTCGGCACCGGGATGCTCGACGCCGCCTGCGCGGGAGAGATCTTCACCTCCCCCGTTCCCGACCAGATCGTCGCCGCCACCACCGAGGTCGACCGCGGCGCAGGGGTCCTGCACATCGTCAAGAACTACACCGGCGACGTCATGAACTTCGAGATGGCCGCCGAGATCGTGGACGTGGAGTCCGGCATCAAGGTCGCCACCGTCGTCACCAACGACGACGTCGCCGTCGAGGACTCGCTCTACACCGCTGGGCGGCGCGGCGTGGGCGTGACCGTCCTGGTGGAGAAGATCGCCGGCGCGGCTGCCGAGGAGGGCCAGCCGCTGGAGGAGGTCGCCCGCATCGCCGGAGCGGTCAACGCCGCGGGCCGCTCCATGGGCATGGCCCTGACCTCCTGCACCGTCCCCGCCAACGGCAAGCCCTCCTTCGATCTTCCCGACAACGAGATGGAGATCGGCATCGGCATCCACGGGGAGCCCGGCCGCCACCGCGCTCCCATCGCGCCCGCCGCCGAGATCGCCAAGAGGCTCGTCGAGCCGATCCTCGCTGAGCTACCCGCCGCCGACGGCGAGGACCGGGGCGTCATCGCCTTCCTCAACGGCATGGGAGCCACGCCCCTGCTCGAGCTCTACCTCATGTACGGCGAGGTCGCGAAACTCCTCGATGCCGCCGGCATCACCGTGGCCCGCAGCCTCGTGGGCGACTACATCACCAGCCTCGACATGGCCGGATGCTCGCTCACCCTCGTGCGCGCCACCGACGAGATGCTGCGCCTGTGGGACGCCCCCGCCGTCACCCCCGGTCTGAGGATGGGCGCATGAGCGCCGCTCCCGCCGAATCCTCGGCCGCGCCCGCTGCCCCGCCGTCCCGGCTGACGGTGGAGGATCTGAAGTCCTGGCTGCGCGTGGCCGCGGCGCGCATCGCCGAGCGCGCCGATGAGCTCACCGAGCTCGACGCCGCCATCGGCGACGCCGACCACGGCGCCAACATGCGGCGGGGCATGGCCGCCGTCGTCAAGGCCATCGACACGGCGAACGGGGCCGACGGCGCCCCGGTGCTCGCCACCGCCGACGCGCTGCTGAAGAAGACCGGCATGACGCTCGTCTCCTCGGTCGGCGGGGCCTCCGGCCCCCTGTACGGCACTTTCTTCATGCGCATGGGCGCCTCCCAGGCAGGCGTCACCGAGCTCGGCGCCACCGAACTCTCGGAGGCCATCGACGCCGGAGTCGCCGGCATCGTGGCCCGCGGCAAGGCGGGCGCTGGGGAGAAGACCATGCTCGACGCCTGGTACCCCGCCCTGGAGGCCCTGCGCGCCCACGGCGAGGACCTGGCCGCGGGGACGGCCGCCGCCGCGCGCGCCGCTGCCGAGGGCCGCCAGGCCACCAAGCCGATGATCGCCACGAAGGGCCGCGCCTCCTACCTGGGCGAGCGCTCGCAGGGGCACATCGATCCGGGCGCCGCCTCGACCGCGATCATCCTGGGGGCCCTGGCCGACGTCGTCGCCGGGACCGCCGAGGCTCCCGGGGCTGGGGCCCAGGCCGCGCAGGAGCCCGCCGAGGTGTCGCGGCCCCAAGAGGCCGCGGCGCCTGCGACGACCGGTGCGACCGGTGCGACCGGTGCTCCCGGGGCGCCAGTGGAGCGGCCGGTGCCCGCTCCCACCACTGAGGAGGGGCGCGGAGCCGACGCCGGTATGACGGGCGCAGCCGGTACGAGGGGCGGCACCGTCGGTATCGTCCTGGTCTCGCACTCCCGAGCCCTGGCCGAGGCCGCCCGTGACCTGGCCACTGGGCTTATGGCCTCGGTGAGCGCTCCGATCGAGATCGCCGCCGGCCTGGCGGACGGAGGGCTCGGAACCGATGCCGCGGTCGTCGCCGCCGCCATCGAGCGCCTGGCCGCCCAGCCGGGCAATCAGGGCGTGCTCGTCATCGCGGATCTTGGCAGCGCCATCATGAGCGCCGAGGCCGCCCTGGAGCGGCTCAGTCCAGCGGCGGCCTCCCGCGCCCGCCTGAGCCCGGCTCCCTTCGTCGAGGGTCTCATCGGCGCCCACGGCGCCGCCGGGATCGGCCTCGACCTGGAGGCGGTGGTCGCTGAGGCCGCCAAGGCCGCCCCCGCCAAGGCCGCTCAGATTTCCTGAGCCCCCGGCTGGACCATGGCCCGCCCCGGTACGGGCGCGTACCGGGGCGGGTCGATGCGTCCACCGACCAGCCCGGCGATCGGAGCCCTCGCGCGGTCATCCCGAGATGAGCGAGGCGCTGGCCCGCCGGATCAGCGAGCGGTGCCTATCGGTCCTTGAGGAGCAGGGGGAGGGATGGATTGCCTAGGATGGGCGGCGACCGGCGCGGCGACGCGCGGCGGCATACGAGGGAGGAACACCGATGATCAACGGAGAGCTCATCGACCTGCGGGCGGGCGATTACGCCGCGCGCATCGCCACCGCGGGGGCCACCCTCGTCCACGCGCGCCGTGGGGGCCGCGACCTCGTCCTCCCCTTCGACGCCGCCTCCGAGCTCCCCCCGGGCTGGCAGGGCAAGACCCTCGCCCCGTGGCCCAACCGGACCGCCGGCGCCGCATACGCCTACGGGGGCACTGACTACCTCCTGCCCCGCAACGAGCCGGAGACGGACTCCGCCCTCCACGGGCTGGTCGGCTGGCTCGACTGGCAGGTGGCCGAGGTCGCAGAGGACTCCGTCACCCTTGAGGTGCTGCTGCCCGCCTCCTACGCCTACCCCTGGGCCCTCGAGCTCTCCAGCCGCTGGGAGCTCGACGCCGAGGCCGGTCTCACGATGACGCTCACCACCACCTGCGTCGGCGCGGCGCGGCCCTCCGAGGCTGTCGTCGGCGCCCCGCTCTCCGACGGCGCCCTCCTCCCCGCCCCCTACGGCGCCGCCTTCCACCCCTACCTCCTGCGCGGCGCGGGCGCCGACGACTGCGTCCTCACGGTCCCGGCCGCCGCGGTCCTCACCGCCGATGAGCGGATGGTTCCCAACGGCCTCGTGGACGTGGCCGGCACCGACTGGGACTTCCGCTCCGGGCGCCCGATGGCCGGCGTGAGCGTGGACAACGCCTTCACCGGCCTTCCCGAGGGCGCCTGGCAGGTGCGCGTCGAAGGGGAGGGGGGCGCCGTCGTGCTGTCCTCCGACGCCCCCTGGGCGCAGGTCTACACCGACGACGGCCTCGGCCGCCGCGCGATCGCCGTGGAGCCGATGACCTGCCCGCCCAACGCCCTCAACTCCGGCGACGGCCTCCTGACCCTGGCCGTCGGAGAGTCCCACGCCCTGGCCTGCGCCCTGCGCGAGGAGCGCTGAGCGGCGCCCGCCCCGGCGCCCGCTCTCAGGCCCGGTTGGCGAAGCGCTCCAGGAGGTTGGCGTCCCCGCCGACCACGAGCACGTCGTCGGAGGAGACCAGGGTGTCGGCGCGGGCGTACTCGAAGGACTCGCCGGGGCTCATCAGGCCGAAGACCGTCACCCCGTAGCGGGAGCGGATGCGGGACTCGCCGATGGTGAAGCCGTGCAGCTCGGCCGGCGGGCGCATCTTGACGATCGTGAAGCCGCCCTTCTCCATCTCGATGTAGTCGAGCATCCGGCCCGACACGAGGTGCGCGGCGCGCTGCCCGGCGTCGAACTCGGGGTAGACCACGTGGTGCGCGCCGATGCGGCGCAGGATGCGGCCGTGCGCCCGGGAGATCGCCTTGGCCCAGATCTGGGGTGTCTCGAGGTCGACGAGGTTGCCGGCGATGAGCACGGAGGCCTCCAGTGAGGAGGCGACGCCGACGACGGCCGTCCCGAACTCGGTGGCGCCCAACTGCTCGAGGGCCTCGACATCGGTGGCGTCGGCCTCGACCAGGGGGATGTGGCCGCTCCATTGGCGCACGATGGCCGGGTCGCTCTCCACGGCCAGGACCTCGCGGCCCAGGCGGTCGAGGGTGGCGGCCACGGCTGAGCCGAATCGGCCCAGGCCGATGACCAGGGTTGAGTCGGTGCGTGATGCGGCGGGTGCCATGTCTGCTCCTGAGGAAGATCGGCGGCGGGATGCCCCGCCCACGCCCCACGGTAGCGGTTCAGCCGATGAGGGGGCGCTCCTCGGGCATCCGGATGACCCGCCTGCGCTCGCGCATGGCCAGGGCTGAGGCCGCCGTCATGGTCCCGGCGCGCCCCACGAACATGAGCACGATGATGACGTACTTCCCGCTCGTCGGCAGGATCGGCGTGATGCCCGTGGACAGCCCCACCGTGGCGAAGGCGCTGATCACCTCGAACAGCACCCGATCCAGCGACAGGCCCGTGATCTCCAGCAGCAGCACGGAGGCCACGCCCACCACGCACGAGCCGATGAAGGCCACGGCCACGGACAGCCGCACGGCCTGCGGGGTGATCCGTCGGCCGAAGATCTCGATGTCCTCGTCGCCCCGGGCCTCGGCGACGATCGCCATGAGCAGGATCGCGAAGGTGGTCACTTTGATGCCGCCGGCCGTGGACGCCGAGCCCCCGCCGATGAACATGAGCGCGTCCTGGACGAACCAGGTGGTCTCGCGCATGTGGTCGGTGTTGATGAGGCTGAGTCCCGAGGAGCGTGAGTCCACCCCCATGATCAGGCCGTTGAGGATCTTGCTCCCGATGGGCATGGGCCCGAGCGTGCGGGGATTGGCCCACTCGAAGGCGGTGAGCGTGATCGCCGATCCGGCGGTCAGCAGCGAGTAGGTGGCGAGGGTGAGCTTGGTGTGCAGCGTCCACTGCCGCGGGCGCCGGCGGCGCCGGACCATGTCGAGCACCACGGGGAAGCCGAGCGCGCCGACGAAGGTGCCCACCACGATCGGCAGTCCCATCCACCAGTCCGAGGCGTAGGGCTCCAGCCCCTCGGGCATGATGACGAATCCGGCGTTGTTGAAGATCGATAGGGACATGAACGCCGAGTACCACAGCGCCCGGGGGAGGGGCTCCCCCAGCGTGAGAAACCGCGGGAGCAGCACGATGGCGAGGATCACCTCGGCCCCCAACGCCGTGATGATGACGGCCCTCAGCAGCGCGGCGACGTCGCCCAGCCGGGACTGGTTCTCGCTGGCGGCGAGGATGCGCTGGGTCAGGCCCACGTGCCGGTTGACGGCGAAGGACAGCAGTGAGGCCAGGGTCATGACGCCCAGGCCGCCGATGGCGGCGCCCAGGATGATGACCGCCTGGCCGAAAGTGGACCAGTAGGTGGCGGTGTCCACGGTGGTCAGGCCGGTGACGCAGACCGCCGACGTCGCCGTGAACAGTGAGTCGACGAGGCTGGGCGCGCGCCCCGACGCCGTCGAGATCGGCAGGGCGAGGAGGGCCGCGACCGCGCCGATGATCGCGGCGAAGATGACGACGGCGAGCCGCGCGGGGGAGAACCGGGCCGCCCGCGCCAGGCGGTCGTAGAGCCCCAGGCGCACCAGCAGGCCCCGCGGTCCGGTGGCGGGGCCGCGGTCGGCGGGCATGAGAGCCGCGTCCTCGGGCGCGGTGCTCAGCGCGGAGAGGGGGCCCGGGGACTGCCGGGGCGACTTGCTGGATGAGGGCACGGGCACATTGTGGCCCCTTCGATGGGCCGCGCGCGCCATCGCGGCGTCGCTTTCCCCTTCTTGATCTCGGGCGTTGTCGTGACCAAAATGTGATCTGCAACGAGTGGTGCGTTTGGGGACGCGATGGACGTGTGCGCCTGGTGGGACAGGCGTTATATTGGGCTCAGTCCTGCGCGGCGCCGACCGCCCGGGCGGGAGGGCGCGTCACCCATGACTCCTCAGCGCCTTCCGCCGCCCGGGGCTGCCCGCTGTGCACATATCCGAACCTGACTGACGGGATCCGCATCCATGGCACCTGCCCTTCCCAGTCCTGCCGCCTCCGGCGCCCCCTCCTTCCTTACGGTCGCGGAGGTCGCCGCCATGCTGCGGGTCTCCAAGATGACCGTCTACCGCATGGTCCACTCCGGCGATCTGCCCGCCATGCAGGTGGGGCGCTCCTTCCGGGTCCCCGAGCGCGCGGTGGCCGAGTACCTCTCCGCTGGCCTGGGTGACTGGGGCCACGGGGAGACGGAGGCCTCGGGGTCCTGAGACCCGCTAGACTCGCCGGGTCACATGAGTGGCCGGGTCGAGACATCCCATGAGGGCCCGTCATCGCCCGACCATCAGGCCCGTCCGGCCGCCCGCTGGCCCGTCTTCGGATCCCGGGGCGCGGTCGGGCCCCGGCAAGTAAGACTGTGAGGAATACCCATGGGTTCTGTCATCAAGAAGCGTCGCAAGCGCATGGCCAAGAAGAAGCACCGCAAGTTGCTTCGCAAGACGCGTCACCAGCGCCGCAACAAGAAGTGACGCGCCCCCCGGGGGCCTCGGGGGCTCCCGCCCCGGGCGTGCCCACGCGCGCCCGGGCGCTGGGCGGCCGGGCGCCGTCCTCCCTCGCCGAGCTCACCACCCTGCGCATCGGCGGTCCCCTCGGCCACTATCTCGAAGCCTCCACGGAGGAGGAGATGATCGAGGCGGTCCGCCAGGCCGACGCCTCGGGGACGCCGCTGCTCGTGGTCGGAGGCGGCTCGAACATCGTGGCCTCCGACGCCGGTTTCGACGGCCTCGTCCTGCGCGACGGCCGCCAGGAGGTCCGCGTCGTCTCCGAATCCGCCTGTGGCGGCGTCGAGATCACCGCCACCGGTGGCGTGGCCTGGGACGATCTCGTCAGCCGGGCGGTGGCCGACGACTGGGCCGGATTCGCCCCGCTGTCCGGCATCCCCGGCAGCGTCGGGGCCGCCCCCGTGCAGAACATCGGCGCCTACGGCGCTGAGGTCGCCGAACTCCTCGCCTCCGTGCGCGCCTGGGACCGCCTCACCGGCCGCGTCGTCCACATGCCGCTGGCGGACCTGCGCCTGGCCTACCGCGACTCCGTGATCAAGCGCTCGCTCACGGACGCCCCCACCGGTGGCGGGCGCGTCTGGGGCCCGACGGGCCGCTGGGTGGTGCTCGCCGTGGGCTTCCACGTCCGCCAGGCCAGCCTCGCCGCCCCCATCGCCTACGGCCAGCTCGCCTCCGCCCTCGGGACTGAGATCGGCGCGCGCGTCCCCGCGGTCGACGTGCGCCAGGCCGTCCTCGACCTGCGCCGCTCCAAAGGGATGATCCTCGACGACGCCGACCACGACACCTGGTCCGCCGGCTCGTTCTTCACCAACCCGATCCTCACCGCCGAGCAGGCCGCGAGCCTGCCCGACGACGCCCCCCGCTTCCCGGTCGCCGACCACTCCCGCCCCACCGACACGGTGCGGGGAGCGCCCGTCATCGAGGGCATGGTCAAGACGAGCGCCGCCTGGCTCATCGACCACGCCGGTTTCCCCAAGGGCTTCGCCCTGCCCGATGCGCCGCGCGCCTCGCTGTCCACCAAGCATGTCCTGGCCCTGACCAACAGGGGCGGGGCCAGCGCCGCCGACCTGGTCGCCCTGCGCGACGCGGTGGTCGACGGCGTGCGCGAGCGCTACGGCGTCACGCTCGTCCCCGAGCCCGTCCACGTCGGCTGGTGAGCCAGCCAGTCGTCCACCTCGGCCAGCCAGCGCCGCTTGGATGACTCCTCAGCCAGGCTCGCCCGGATCGAGCCGCGCGCCAACTCTGCCAGCGCGTCGTCGTCGAGCCCCTGCGAGCGGGCGATCGCGTACTGGTCCGTCAAGCGCGAGGAGAACAGCAGCGGGTCGTCCGCGCCCAGCGCGATCTGCGCCCCGTGGTCGATGAGTGCCCGCAGTGGCACGTCCTCGGTGCGGTGGTAGACCCCGAGGCACACATTCGAGGCCGGGCACACCTCCAGACTGATGCCCGCCGCCACGATCGAGTCCAGCAGGGCCGGGTCCTCTCCGGCCCTCACGCCGTGGCCCAGGCGGTGGGGGCGCAGGGCGGAGACGACCTCGCGCACGTGCTCCGGCCCCAGCAGCTCACCGCCGTGGGGGAGAGAGGCCAGGCCCGCGCGCCGCGCGATGGCGAAGGCGGGGGCGAAGGCGGAGGTCTCCCCGGCCCTCTCATCGTTGGACAGCCCGAAGCCAACCACCTGGCCCGGCCCATCACCCGCGTGC
The DNA here is from genome assembly GCF_009829695.1 of Actinomyces sp. zg296. Lineage (NCBI taxonomy): Bacteria > Bacillati > Actinomycetota > Actinomycetes > Actinomycetales > Actinomycetaceae > Actinomyces > Actinomyces sp. zg296. The sequence goes on along the minus strand of NZ_VWPG01000003.1, from coordinate 192,755 downwards.
CGGGCGGCCAGCCTGGCCAGGGCGCGGGCATCGAGGGGGTGGCGGATGCGGGAGGCCGCCACGATGATCGCCACCTCCACGCCGGTCAGGGCGGTGGCCTGCGCCGCGGCGTCGAGGATGATCTCCAGGGCCGGCGTGATCCCGCCGACGAAGGGCGCGTAGGAGGTGGGGTCCACCTGCATCTCCAGGCGCCGCGAGCCCTCCGCGGCATCGTCGAGCGCGGCCTCCAGCACGAGGCGGCGCATGACCTCCTCTGAGTCCACGAGGTGGCGGGCGGTGTTGTAGGCGCGCTGGAAACGGAACCAGCCCCGGTGGTCCGCCGGGACACGCAGGGGATCGCCGTCTAGGAGAGAGGAGGGCAGACGCGCGCGCGACGTCGAGGCCAGCTCGGTCAGGGTGTCCAGGCGCATGGAGCCCGTGAAATGCAGGTGGAGGTGCGCCTTGGGAAGGGCGGCGAGATCGCGCCGGCCGGTGCTGGAGCGCCGGGCGTCGGTCGGCCCATCGGTGGGGGCGGGCGCCTTCATCATGGTGGATGCGGCGGATGCGGTGGGCGCGTTCGGCCCGGGGAACTCGGTGGGCACGGCGGTGATTCTCCCACGAGCACCGCCCGTTGGTCGGATGTGCGTTGGCGCCGAGTGCGGCAGACTTATCGGCATGAGTCCATCGTCGGCATCCCGCGAGCCCGAGGAGGTCGCGCTCCTCACCGGGCCCCGAGCGGCCTCCGTCCTGTCCGCGGCCCTCGCCCCCGCGGGCAGGCGCTTGGACTCCTGGGAGGTCCATTCCGTCCACCACCGCCCCGGCGCGGGCGTGTCCGTGGGCTACACCGCCGTCGTGCTGTCCGCGGATGGGCGCCGCTCCACCGAGTACCTGTGCGCGACGACGGCGCGACTGACCAACCCGCAGGCACCGGGCCTGACCCGCGTGGCGCCCACCGGCGGGGACGGGCCGGCCGTCCACGTGTGGCGGCACCCCGGGGACCCCGAGCTCCCCGCCCTCCCCGTGGCCTGCACGCCCTCCCTGCTCTCCCAGCGCCTGGGATCCCCGGTCAAGGCGATGATGGTGGCCTACCGCCCCACGCGCCGCGCGGTGGTCAAGGTGACCTTTGCCGATGCCTCCACCGCCTACGCCAAGGTGCTGCGCCCCTCCCAGTCGAAGGCCTTCGCTCACCGGCACCGGCTGCTCACCGCGGCCGAGGTCCCCGCCCCCGAGGTGCTGCGGGACGACCCCGATGGCCTCGTCCTGCTGTCCACCGGCAAGGGGGCCTCCCTGTCCGGGCTGCTCAGCCGCGGCATGGATCCCGAGCAGGCCACCCGCGTCTTCAACCACCTCACCGGCCTGCTCGACGCTCTTCCGCGGGCCTCCCTGGATCTGCCGGTCCACCCGGCCTGGTCCGACCGCGCCCGCCACTACGCCCACGCCGCCGCCACCGTGCTGCCCGAGCACGCCTCGCGCGCCCGGGCCATCGCCGACGGCGTCGCCCAGCTCATGGCCACCTCCGACCCGGGCCCGGTGGTGCCGGTTCACGGCGACTTCTACGAGGCCAATGTCCTCATGGACGGCGAGTCCGTCTCCTGCCTGCTCGACGTGGACTCTCTCGGGCCCGGGCGGCGCGTGGACGACCTGGCCTGCTTGCTCGGGCATGTCAGCGTCCTCGACCACCTCGCCCCTGCCTCCTACCCCCGCCTGCGCCCAGCCCTGGAGACCTGGACGCGCCTGGCCGAGAAGCAGGCGGATCCCGTGGCGCTGCGGGCGCGGGCCGCCGGCGTGGTGCTGTCCCTCGTGGCGGGCGCCCGGCGCGAGGATGGCGGCCCGTGGCGCTCCGACGCTGAGGGCCGCCTGGCCCGCGCCGAGACCTGGCTCGCCCAGGCCCGCGAGCTCCAAGCCCGCCGCGGCCCCCACTGACGCCGCTCCCCACCCTCCCCCTCGCCGAGACCGGTCGAAAACAGCGCCGAGACCGGTCGAAAACAGCGTCGAGACCGGTTCGCATTGGGCGCAGGAGAGCGCGCTGATTCCCGCTCGTGCTCGCGCGGGCTGCTGCGGGCGCCGTCGGCGGCATCCTCCTCGGGGAGCGCGTCAACGTCCCTGACCGCGCATCCTCCGCCACTGGACCTTGCTCATCCTCGCGATCCCCACGGACTCCACTGGGCGTCAGCCGCGCTGCGGCGAGTACTTACACGGCGGGGCCGGGGTCCGGTCCCATGGGCTCGAGCACGGACTGACAGCGGCCCACGGCGTCTCCGCCCGTCCTTTGGAGCGGTCGGGGATGACCTGATGGAACCTGGCGACAGGCCGCGGGCCCACCGTCGGCCGGGCCTCCTGCTCGCGGTACTGAGCGGCGGAACCGCTCCCGGGAAGGAGGCCCGGCGGGCGGGCGCTCAGGCGACCTCGGCCAGGAGCGCCTGGAGGCGCCCCACGCCCTCGGTGATCGCGTCGTCGCTCGTGGCGTAGGACAGGCGCAGGAATCCGGACGGGCCGAAGGCCTCACCGGGCACCACCGCGACCTCGGCGTGCTCGAGGACGAGCGAGGCCAGCGTGGCGGAGGAGTCGATGACCGTCCCACGCAGGGACTTCCCGATCAGCGCCTCGATGCTCGAGTAGGTGTAAAAGGCGCCCCGCGGCGTCGGGACGGCGAGCCCGTCGATGGCCGAGAGCATCTCCACCATGACCTTCCGACGGCGGTCGAAGGCTTCCCGCATCCGCGCCACGGCGGTCAGGTCCCCGGCCACCGCCGCGAGCGCTGCCCGCTGGGACACGTTGGCGACGTTGGAGGACAGGTGCGACTGGAAGTTCGTGGCGGCCTTGATGACGTCGCTCGGGCCGATCATCCAGCCCACGCGCCAGCCCGTCATGGCGTAGGTCTTGGCCACGCCGTTGAGGACGATCGTGGTGTCCGCCAGCTCGGGGACGAGCGCCACGATGTGGGCGGGCTCGGCGCCGTCGTAGAGGAGGTGCTCGTAGATCTCATCGGTGATGACCCAGATGCCGTGCTCGAGGGCCCACTGCCCGATGGCGGTGAGTTCAGCGGGCGTGTACACCGAGCCGGTGGGGTTCGACGGCGAGCACAGGAGCAGGAGTTTCGTTCGCTCGGTGCGGGCGGCCTCGAGCTGCTCGACGGTGACCTTGTACTCCTGGTCCGCGCCGGCGAAGACCTCCACCGTGACGCCGCCGGCCAGGGCGATGACCTCGGGGTAGGTGGTCCAGTAGGGGGCGGGCAGGAGGGCCTCGTCGCCCGGGTCGAGGATGGAGGCGAAGGCCTGGAAGACGGCCTGCTTGCCGCCATTGGTGACGAGGATGTCGTCGGGGGAGACCTCGTATCCGGAGTCGCGCAGGGTCTTGGCGGCGATGGCCTCGCGCAGCGCGGGCAGGCCCTTGGCGGGGGAGTACTTGTGGTTGGCGGGATCCTTAGCGGCGGCGATCGCGGCCTCGACGATGTAGTCAGGGGTGGCGAAGTCGGGCTCGCCGGCGCCGAAGCCGATGACCGGCCGACCAGCGGCCTTGAGGGCCTTGGCCTTGGCGTCGACGACGAGGGTGGCGGAGGGGGCGATGGCGGACAGGCGCGCGGAGACGCGCCGTGCGGGGGAGGTGCTCACTGTGCTCACAGGGCCCATGGTCCCACGCGGGTTATCCGCCTGTCACGCCCCTCCCGCCCTCTCGCCGAGACCGGTCGAAATCGGCAACGAGACCGGTCCATCAACACGGCGAGATTCGTGCTCGCGATGCCGCCGCCCCGCCCCGCGCCCTCATGCCAGGGACATGAAGAGCTTCTCCAGGCGGGTCGCTTCCAGGATCTGGCCGGATGGGTCCTTCGTGAGACTGGCGCGCATTCCGGAGGCGATGATGGCGAGCCCCGCGCGGTCCACCGCCTTGCTCACGGCCGCGACCTGCACGACGACCTCCTCGCAGTCACGGCCCTCCTCCATCATGCGGATGACGGCGTCGAGCTGCCCGCGCGCCCGCTTGAGGCGGGCCATGGTGGGATGCAGGTCCGTGGGGTTGAGCGCGATGCCCATGGTCGTTCCTCCTTCATCGGGGGCGCTGCGGCGTCGTCCCGAGCGCCGGCCCCGCCAGCCGCGGACCAGGTGCGGTGGCCGCCGTCGAGATCGCGCGCCTCGCGCCCCTCCTGGAGGAGGATACGGGTCGCGACGTGGCCGCGCAGGCCCGCCTCGCGAGCCGCTGCCAGCGGTCGGTCGGGCGGATCTCCGAGGTGATCGCGTGGGGTGCCCTCCGGGATGTTGAGGGCGCCGGGCGCATTCCGCCGGCCCGCTCGTCGACGGCGTCGCGCTTGGCAGTGGCGTCGCCGGCCGGCCACGTCGCGGGATCGGATGATCGCTGCTGGTCGTCGACGGCGATCGCCCCGCGCTCATCGGCTCCCAGCCTCGCGCGCCGCCGGTCAAAGGCGCGCAGGAGGGCCCGGCCTCGGTGATGCTGGCCCCGGCGTCGGCGCGGTGGATGGTGGCGCGGCGCGCGGCGCGGTCGATGGGCGCGGCCTCGGTGGAGGCGAGGGCCCCAGGGGTGCGGGCCCGCAGGGAGCCGGGCGCGTGGCGCGGGAGGGCATTGCGCTTCCCGATGACCCCGCCCTGCGTGCTGCGGACCGGTCTCGCTCATGATTTCGACCGGTCTCGGTGATGAGGGGCGGTTAGACGCGGGTGGCGTCGAGGATGTGGGTGAGGAAGGACAGACGCTGCTCGGGGGTGGCCTCGGCCGGGACCTGGCACTTGGCCCCGAGGTAGGAGGCCGGGGCGATGGCCCCCTCGGGGCCCTCGATGGGCTCCAGCGCGGCCAGGGAGCAGGCGCGCACATCCTCAGCGCCCATCACCGATCCCGGCTCGTCGACGTCGAGGGGCAGGTGCCCATCCATCCACGCCTTCGCGTAGCGGGTATCCGCGGGGCCGGCCCCGGAGAACATGACCCCCTCCAGCACTCCGGCGGCGCGGGCGAGGCGCACATGCTCCAAGGCGGTGGCGGCGTCGCGGGCCTCGAGGGCCGAGCGGCCCCAGTTGAGGGACATGCGCGCGCGGGGATGGTTGAGGACACGCAGGACCTCCAACTCCTCGTCGATCCCGAGCAGCCGCTTCTCCCCCAGGTCGGGCGCCACGAAGGCGTCGCAGTGCTCCACCAGGAGGAGCGCGCCGCCCCAGTCGTAGTCGACGATCCGCGACAGCGACTCCCCGAAGGCCTCGGCGCTGTGCGCCACCCCGGGTTCGCCCGAGGGCGCGGAGTGGATCTCGACGGCGGCCACGACGTCGCGGCCGGCCGCCTCCCGCAGCGCCTCGACGCCGTCGCGCACCGAGCGGGTGAAGGAGAGGGCGTCGGCGCGGCCCTGGCGATCGGTGGAGGCCAGGCCGAAGGCGCCGGTCGCCCACACGCGCACCATGGTCCCGGGGATCGCGGTGATGATGTTGCGGTCCCAGTGGGGTGCGAGCTGGGAGGCCAGCCAGGGCAGGCCGGCCGCCCCGCCGAGGTCGTCCCGGAAGGGGATCTCGAGCCCGCGAGCGCCCGGAATCTGCGCCAGGAGCCGGTAGTACTCCTCCTGGTCCTCCTGGGACTCGGGCAGCGAGGCGTAGGCGCCGAGGATCGCGCTCGGGGCGGGGCGCGACTCGTCGGGCGCCCCGGCGCCCGATGCCGGCTGCTGGGCGGCGACGGCGCCGGTGGGGCTGGGCGCCCCGGGGATCGGGAGGGCTGCGGCGGTGCTCCGGGCGGTGGTCATAGTGGCCTCCTCTCGTGAGGTCGAGCAGGGCCGGGGCGGTTCGGGCGCGGGGCGCGGTGCGCGCGGTCACGAGCTGTCGTCGGCACCTCTCATCGGATATCAGACAACGGGGACCACGATAGCGGATTTCCCTGGGATGCCTGCCTCTGCCCGAGGCTCTGGGGCTGGCTCCCGAGACTCTGGGGGCTGGCAGTGGTGCAGCCCACCCCGTCGCTGTTTCCACTCCCGGGGGAACCTGTGGCAGGATTGGTCACCGCTGAAGGGCAGTGGCGCAATTGGTAGCGCACCGGTCTCCAAAACCGGCGGTTGTGGGTTCGAGTCCCGCCTGCCCTGCTGAGAACGGCGGATCTGTCGGGAGATCCCGTCGGTTCGTCTTCTCGTCCCGTCAGGGATGGCAAGGATTCGGACCGTCGAGCACCCGAGGATCGTGACAATGAGCGAGAGCGCCGCCAAGGACGCATCCACGCGCAGTGGCAACCCCATCAAGCGCGTCATGCGCTTCATCCGCCAGGTCATCGACGAGATGCGCAAGGTCATCTGGCCCACGAAGAACGAGTTGTGGACCTACTTCGTCGTCGTCATGGTCTTCATCGTCGCGATCATGGCCTTCACCGGCATTCTCGACACCATCTTCGACCGCCTGGTCATGTGGGGCCTCGGCTGAGTCCCGCCGAGCCCAGCGCCCACCCGTCAGCCTGAAGAAGCCAGTGGAAAGCAGGTACACCGTGTCCGAAGAGACGCTCGAGGAAACCGCTGTCGAGGAGAGCGGCGGGGCCGCCAGCGCCGCCGACGCCGCCCAGGAGGCCGCTGAGGGCGCCACCGCCCAGGCCGCGCCCGAGGCCGCCGACGCCGCCGACGCCATCGACCCGCTGGAGGACTTCCGCAAGGAGATGTCCTCCCTGCCCGGCGAGTGGTACGTGCTGCACACCTACTCCGGCTACGAGCGCCGCGTGGCCGCGGACATCAAGGCCCGCGCTGAGAACTTCGAGATCGAGGACTACGTCTTCGACGCCGTCGTCCCCATGGAGACGGTCATCGAGATCAAGGCCTCCAACAAGAAGAAGGAGGTGTCGCGGGTCCGCATCCCCGGCTACGTGTTCGTGCGGATGGACCTGGATGACCCGGAGACCTCTGACCGCGTCTGGCGCACCATCAAGGACACCCCGGCCGTTACAGGCTTCGTGGGGGACCGCTACAACCCGGTGCCGCTGACCCTCGAGGAGGCCGTCTCCCAACTCGGCCCCACCCCGGAGGAGGTCGCCGCCAAGCAGGCCGCCAGCGCGAACGCGAGCCCCGAGGAGGGGGCCGCCACGCAGGTCGCCGCCGGAGGCCAGGTCTACGAGGTCGCCTTCTCCGTGGGCGAGTCGGTCATCGTCACTGACGGCCCCTTCGAGTCGCTGCCGGCCACGATCTCCGAGATCCACCCGGACACCCAGAAGCTCCAGGTGCTCATCTCCCTGTTCGGCCGCGACACCCCGGCCGAGCTCTCCTTCACGCAGGTGTCCAAGATCTGAGGCGAGCCGCCCCCGCGGCGAGCCGCGCCGGTGCCCGGTATCACAGCGCGAGCGCTTGTGATACCGGGCACCGGGCGCTACGGGGGTACCGCGCGGGGGCTAGGATGGGCCCTCGTGCGCGCTCCTGCGCACCGCCGCGCGGCAGGCGCGCGGCATCCGGACAAGAAAGACCCATACACATGGCACCCAAGAAGAAGGTCTCTGGGCTCATCAAGCTCCAGATCCAGGCCGGCGCCGCGAACCCCGCGCCGCCGATCGGCCCCGCGCTCGGCCAGCACGGCGTCAACATCATGGAGTTCTGCAAGGCCTACAACGCCGCCACGGAGTCGCAGCGCGGCAACGTCATCCCCGTTGAGATCACCGTCTACGAGGACCGCTCCTTCACCTTCGTCCTCAAGACCCCTCCGGCCGCTGAGCTCATCAAGAAGGCCGCTGGCGTGGCCAAGGGCTCCTCGACGCCGCACTCCGCGAAGGTCGGCTCGATGACCGCCGCCCAGGTGCGCGAGATCGCCGAGGCGAAGATGGCCGACCTCAACGCCAACGACGTCGAGGCGGCCTCCAAGATCATCGCCGGCACCGCCCGCTCGATGGGCATCACCGTCGAGGCCTGAGGCCCCGGCACCCCTAATCAAGACCCCGTGGAAGGGCCATGCGCGGCCCGTTCACCACGACTGCCAAGGAGAAGCAGATGACCAAGCGCAGCAAGGCCTACCGCGCCGCCGCTGAGAAGATCCAGTCCGGGATCCTCTACACCCCGGCCGAGGCCGTGAAGCTGGCCAAGGCCACGTCCGTGACGAAGTTCGACTCCACCGTGGACGTCGTCCTCCGCCTGGGCGTGGACCCCCGCAAGGCCGACCAGATGGTGCGTGGCACCGTGTCCCTGCCGCACGGTACGGGTAAGACCGCCCGCGTCATCGTCTTCGCCCAGGGCGAGCGGGCCGAGCAGGCCCTCGCCGCGGGCGCCGACGAGGTCGGCGGCGACGAGCTCATCGAGAAGGTCGCCAAGGGCTGGACGGACTTCGACGCCGCCGTCGCCACCCCGGACCTCATGGGCAAGGTCGGCCGCCTGGGCCGGGTGCTGGGCCCGCGCGGCCTCATGCCCAACCCCAAGACGGGCACCGTGACGATGGACGTGACCAAGGCCGTCACCGACATCAAGGGCGGCCGCATCGAGTTCCGTGTGGACCGCGCCGCGAACCTCAACTTCATCATCGGCAAGTCCTCGTTCACCGAGGCCCAGCTCGAGGACAACTTCAAGGCCGCCCTTGAGGAGGTCCTGCGCCTCAAGCCGTCGACGTCGAAGGGCCGCTACATCCTCAAGGCCACCATGGCCACGACGATGGGCCCCGGCATCCCGATGGATGTCACGAAGGCCTGACCGCCCGCGATCGCGTCCGACGGCGCCGCCCGCCCCACGCTGGGACGGGCGGCGCCGTCGTCATTCCCGCGCGGGCGCCTCCGGGGCGCCCCCGAGGCGGTGGCGGGTGAACCGGGGCAGTGAGCGATCACACCGCGCGCTGACCCCCTCCTGGCTTGCGCGGGGGCGCGGCCAGCGGGCAGAGTGTGACGTGCCAAAGACCGCAGGTCTCCCGCGCGAGCGGGACCAAGTCCGCCACGGGCGGGGCCGGCGCAGGTGAGACGAGACCGCTCCAGCATCGCTGGGCTGCGAGCCCCGTGCCCACCGGCGCGGGGCTTCTTCCGTGAAGGGCGCTGCGGCAGACCACGGAAGGAGGGCCCATGGCACGGCCTGACAAGGAAGCGGCTGTTGCCGAGATCGCGGACAAGTTCCGCGCCTCCGGCGCCGTGCTGCTGACTGAGTACCGCGGGATGAGCGTCGCCCAGCTGAAGACGCTGCGCCGCTCGCTCGCCGGTAACGCCGAGTACACCGTGGTGAAGAACACGCTTGCCGCGATCGCCGCCCGCCAGGTCGGCTTCGAGGCATTCGCGGAGGACCTCAAGGGCCCCACGGCCCTGACCTTCGTCACCGGTGAGCCGGTGGAGGCCGCGAAGGCCCTGCGTGACTTCGCCAAGGACAACAAGGAGCTCGTCATCAAGGGCGGTGTCATGGATGGCTCCGTGCTGTCCGCCGACGGCGTCGACAAGCTCGCATCTCTCGAATCCCGCGAGGTTCTGCTCGCCAAGGCCGCGGGCGCTATGAAGGCGTCCCTGTCCAAGGCCGCTTACCTCTTCGCCGCGCCGGCCTCCAAGGCCGTGCGCACCGTCGACGCCCTGCGCGACAAGCAGGAGGCCGCGGCCTGATCCAGGCCGCGCGCGTCATCCCCCATCCTGCCCGCGCAGGAACCACTTAACCAGGAAGGAACGCCCATCATGGCGAAGCTGACCACCGACGAGCTCATCGAGGCCTTCAAGGAGCTCACCCTCATCGAGTTGTCCGAGTTCGTCAAGGCCTTCGAGGAGACCTTCGACGTCACCGCCGCCGCCCCGGCCGCCGTGGCCGTGGCCGCCGCTCCCGGCGCTGCCGCCGCCGGTGGCGAGGCCGCTGAGGAGAAGACCGAGTTCGACGTCATCCTCGAGGCCGCTGGCGACAAGAAGATCCAGGTCATCAAGGAGGTGCGCGCCCTGACCTCCCTCGGCCTGAAGGAGGCCAAGGACCTCGTCGACGGCGCTCCGAAGCCCGTCCTCGAGGGCGCCAACAAGGAGGCCGCCGAGAAGGCCAAGGAGCAGCTCGAGGGCGCCGGCGCCACCGTCACCCTCAAGTGACCCCGTCCCCGGCGTCGGCGCTCGGCCTCGCGGCCTGAGCCGGCGCAGGGAGCCACTGATCATCCTGGGCCCCGACCACCGCGAGGTGGTCGGGGCCCAGGCGCGCGCGGGGCAGGAGGCGATCCCGCGATGAGCGCATGGGGCGCCACCGGGCCCGTCACCACGGGAGGGCTGTGGTCCCTGCTGCGCGTGGCCCCTGCCGCGCGGGGGCCGCCTCTCCTGGGCGGGTCTTAGATCCCGTTGATGACCGCGTTGAGAGTGGCGCTGGGGCGCATGACGGCGGCGGTGAGCTCGGCGTCGGGGTGGTAGTAGCCGCCGATGTCCACGGCGCCTCCCTGGACGGCGAGCATCTCGGACTGGATCGTGCCCATGACGGCCTCCAACTCCTCGGCGACGGGGCGGAAGGCGCCGGCCAACTCGGGGTCCTCAGACTGGGCGGCCAGGGCGCGCGCCCACTCCAGGGCGAGCCACGCGGAGGAGCCGCGGTTGTCGATCTGGCCGCGCTTGCGGCCCGGGGAGTGGTCGGCCTCCAGGAATGCGGTCGTGGCGGTGTCGAGGGCATCGGCGAGGAGGGCGGCGGCCGGCTTTCCGCCGCGGTCGGCCACATGGCGCAGGGCCTCGGCCAAGGCCAGGTACTCGCCCAGGGAGTCCCAGCGCAGGTGATTCTCCGCCAGCAGCTGGGCGACGTGCTTGGGGGCCGAGCCGCCCGCGCCCGTCTCGTACAGGCCCCCACCGCTCATGAGGGGCACCACTGAGAGCATCTTGGCGCTCGTGCCCAACTCCAGGATCGGGAAGAGATCGGTGTTGTAGTCGCGCAGGACGTTGCCGGTCACGGAGATCGTGTCCTCGCCCCGGCGCGCCCGCTCCAGGGATAGGCGCGTGGCCGCCACCGGGTCGAGGATGCGGATGTCGAGCCCGGCGCCATCCGCCGAGTCCTCCACGGGGGCGTCATCGCCGTCGGCCTTCTTCGCGCGCTCATCGGCGCCGTCGCCGCCCTCGGTCAGGGTCACGCCCTCCTCAGCCAGGTAGCGCGTGACGAGCGAGATGAGGACGGCGTCGTGGGCGCGCTCCGGGTCGAGCCAGAACACGGCGGGAGCCCCGGTGGCGCGGGCGCGGGCGATGGCCAGGCGCACCCAGTCGCGGATGGGGGCGTCCTGCGTCGCGCAGGCGCGCCAGATGTCCCCGGCCTCAACCTCGTGGGAGAGCAGCACGGTGCCGGGCTCCACCCCCGCCCCCTCGATCGCCGCCACCTCGACCTGCCCCGCGGCGTCCATGATGAAAGTCTTGTCGTGGCTCCCGTACTCCTCGGCCTTGCGGGCCATGAGCCCCACGTTGGGGACCGTGCCCATGGTGGTGGGGTCAAGGGCGCCATGGGCCTTGCAGTCCTCGATGACGGCCTCGTAGACGCCCGCGTAGGAGGAGTCGGGGATGACGGCGAGGGTGTCGCGCAGCTCGCCGTCGGCATCCCACAGGGTTCCCCCGCGGCGGATCATCGCCGGCATGGAGGCGTCGATGATGACATCGGAGGGCACATGGAGGTTGGTGATGCCCTTGTCCGAATCGACCATGGAGATCGTCGGGCCGTCGGCCAGCTCGGCGGTGATCGAATCGCGGATCGCCTCCCCGCCCTCCAGCCCATCGAGCCCGGCGAGGATCGAGGCGAGCCCGTCCTCGACCCGCAGCCCGGCGGCGGCGAGCGCGTCCCCGTGCTCGGCCAGCGTCCTCGGGATGACGGAGGCGACGGCGCGCCCGAAGATGACCGGGTCGGAGACCTTCATCATCGTGGCCTTGAGGTGGACCGACAGCAGCAGTCCCTCCTCCTTGGCGGCGGCCGCCTGCGCGGCCAGGAAGGAGTCGAGGGCGGTGGCGCTCATGCGCGTGGCGTCCACGACCTCGCCCGCCGTGACGGTCAGGTGGTCGCGCAGCACGCGGGGCTCGCCACCGCCCGCGGGCACGAAGCGGATCTCCAGGGCGCCGCCCTCGCTCACGATGACGCTGCGCTCGTTGTGCTTGAAGTCGCCCTCGTCCATGGTGGCCACGCGGGTGCGCGACTCAGGGGACCACTCACCCATGGAGTGCGGGTGGGAGCGGGCGTAGGCCTTGACGGAGGCGGGGGCGCGCCGGTCGGAGTTGCCCTGGCGTAGGACGGGGTTGACGGCGCTGCCCTTGATCGCGTCATAGGCGGCGCGGACCTCCTCCGCCAGGGGCGAGGCGGGGGCGTCCGGGTACTCGGGGATGTCGAAGCCCTGCCCCCGCAGCTCGGCGATCGCGGCCTTGAGCTGGGGCAGGGAGGCGGAGATGTTGGGGAGCTTGATGATCGTGGCGCTCGGGGAGGAGGTGAGGTCGCCCAGGCGGGCCAGGCCGTCGTCAGCCAGCCCGAAGGCCGCCAGGATGCGCCCCGCCAGGGAGATGTCGGCGACGCCAATGCTCACCCCCGCCGCGCGCGTGTAGGCCTCCACGATCGGCAGGAAGGAGGCCGAGGCCAGCATGGGGGCCTCATCCGTGCGGGTCCAGACGATGTCGGGCTCGGTGGCGGTGATCTGGTGGTCGGTCACTGGAACGGCTCCTCGGGGCGGCGTAGCGGCGGTGGACGTGGGATGGGGCGGTACGGGCCGGCACTGGACAGAGCCATCCGGCGCTGGACAGAGCCGGCCGGCACTGGACGGCGCCGTCCCGTGGGCGGGTTAGGCGGAGGCGCCCTCATAGCGCTGGCGCACCGCGGCCCTCGCGGCCTGGATCGCCTGGCGCTGCTCCCGCTTGTTCGCGGCGCGCCACGCCAGCGAGGGACGGCCGGCGCGGTCCACGCAGGCCAGCAGGAGGCCCGCGCCCAGCGCGCCCCGGCGCAGGAGCCCGGAGACGGCGTCAAGGCGCGCCTCCCTGCCCTTGACCGCCCACGCCGGGTGGTTGACGACGGCGAGCGGCACGTTGATCGCGGCCAGCACGGCGGCGCTCGTGCGCGGCGTGCGGCCAGTGGCCAGGCCCAGGCCCGCGGCGACGCTCACGGCGCCGAGGGCGCGGGTGGCCAGGGCGGCGTCGGAGTCCATGACCGGCGGGACGCCCACGCGCTCCAGGATGGGCGTTACCCGCCTCATCTTCTCGACGTGGCGCTTGGGGCGGGCGATCGCGTCGATGCCATCGACGACAAAGCTCGCGGCGAGCAGGGGACGGGCGACGGCGCGCAGAAGATCCATGCCCCTATCCTGGCCCACCTCGGCGGCGCGGGCCAGGCCCAGGGCTCCGCGAGTCCGCGCCGCGGTGGTTGCGCTGCTCATGACTGCTCCTGGCCGCTCGTGGTGGTGGCCTTCATGGCGCGGCGGATCGCGGCCCGGGTCGCGGTGATGGCGAGGCCCGTGGCCGCGGTGGCGGCCCCGACGACGACCGCCGCCCGCCGGGCGCGGCCGGCGCCTCCCCGCTGCTGGATCGCGCCGGCGATCCCGGCGCCGGTAAGCAGGAGCGAGGCGGTGGTGTGGCCGAGGCGCTGCGGTAGAGGCGCGTCGAGCGCGAGGTCGACGGCGCCCAGCGCGGTGGCCATGAGTGCGGCCAGCGCAATGGGCGCGATGGCCGCGCTCGACGTCGTCGGCACCGCCCGAGGTCGAGAGCGCGCCGTCGATGGGACCCGCCCGCTGGTGACGATGACGCCCGCGGCCGCTCCCACAGCGAGGGCGGCCGGCGCCAGGCTGAGCGCCCTCATTCCCGCCGGGCCCAGGCGCAGGTCATCGCCCAGGTCATCCGGGTTGATCCAGCCCGCCCTCGTCGCGAGGGCCCCGAGGTTGAGGTCCCAGCCGATGCCCCATGCGCGGGGAACGAGCACCGGGTCCGTCGGGGAGAAGTGGCGGGCGGAGCGCTCGCGCAGGCCTCGTGGATCGAGGGAGACGGGGATGCCGAGGACGCGGAGGGCTGAGGGGTCCCCGCCCGCGTCCCAGGAGGCCTCCTCCCACGCGGTGGGCTCCGTGGGCGTCGCGCGCTCCTTGGGGGCGCGGGTCTCGTCCGTACTCATCTTGGTTCTCCTTCCTCGCGCGTCCTCGTGCCGCGCGCCCTGGTTGTCGTTGCCGCGCTGTCCAGGAGGGCGGCCATGTCGCGGCTGAGCGCCAGCCAGACCCGTCGCTGGGCCGCCAGTCGCTCTCGACCGGCCTCTGTCAGCAGGTAGTAGCGCCGGGGTGGCCCACTGGGGGACTCCTGCCAGGTGGTCTCCACGACGCCGGCGGCGCGCAGGCGGGACAGGAGCGGGTAGACGGTTCCCTGGGGGGCGGTGAGCGTGGGCAGGGCGGAGAGTTCCTCGATGAGGGCGCCGCCGTAGATGCCGTCCGGCTCCGCGCGCTCGACCAGGGCCAGAACGGCGAGTTCGAGGGCTCCCTTGCGCAGTTGCGGCTCCGCGGCGCCAGCCGCGGTCCCCTTCGGGGCTCTTGCTGTTGCGGACATCTCCTTGCTCATCCCCTCCACCTCGCGTTCCCGGTCATGCCAAATATCTTGCACTACAAGGTACCTGGCGTCAACGGCTGTGGGGCTGGTTCAGGCTGATGCGGCTTGGTCATGCGTTCTGAGGCCGCGGAAACCGCCTCGCCCCGCCCTTGCACCCTCATCGTCGTCGTTCGAGGGCGCAAGGGCGGGGCGAGACGGTGTGTCGGGGGTGAGGCGCGCGACGCCGGAGCGGGAACAAGCGCGGTGCCGTCGTCGTTGGATGATGCGTGACTGTGATGATCGAGACGTCCGCACCGTCCAGCCCTGTGGCCCTGATGACGCCTGTTATCGCCTCTTTGACGGGTGGGGCCCCGCGCCGGCCCTCCCGCGCCGCGCGGCGCATCGCGCTAGGCTCGCCGGTGATGACCCACCAGCAGACCCAGCGCGGCGAGCGCTCCGCGAGCACGATCGACGACGAGGACCGCCTCACCGGCGAGTCCTCAGCCGCGCCGACTCCCGGGAGCGTCATCCTTGATGACGCCCAGGAGTTCGGCGACCACCGCGACACTCCTATGCGAGCTCCCGCCGACGAGGACGCCGAGGCCCGTGCCGCCCGATTCGAAGCCGAGGCCCTGCCCTACCTCGACCAGCTCTACGGCGCCGCCCTGCGCATGACGCGCAACCGCTCCGACGCCGAGGACCTCGTCCAGGACGCCTACGCCAAGGCCTTCGCCTCCTTCCACCAGTACCGCCCCGGCACCAACCTCAAGGCCTGGCTCTACCGGATCCTGACCAACACCTTCATCAACTCCTATCGCAAGAAGCAGCGCGAGCCCCTGCAGTCCGACGCTGACGCCGTCGAGGACTGGCAGCTCCACCGCGCCGCCTCCCACGATTCCGTCGGGCTGCCGAGCGCGGAGTCCCTCGCGCTGGACGACATGCCTGACGAGGAGATCAAGGCGGCCTTCAACGAGTTGACCGAGGAGAGGCGTCTAGCCGTCTACCTCGCCGACGTCGAGGGGTTCGCCTACAAGGAGATCGCCGAGATCATGGGCACCCCGATCGGCACCGTCATGTCCCGCCTGCACCGCGGGCGCCGCCAGTTGCGCGAGCTCCTGGCCGACCATGCCCGCCAGCTCGGCTACCTCCCCGGCGACGACGAGGAGGGCGAGTGATGGGCGCGCCCGACGCCAGCGCCGTCGCTCGTGGCGCCGCGACCGGTGAGGCCGGGAAGCCCGCGTCCTCGGAGGGCACCTGTGTCTCCTGTGAGGAGATGATCGCCCACCTCCAGGCCTTCCTCGACCATGAGTGCGAGCGCTCCGTCGCCGAGCGCCTGGCGCGGCACGTGGCCGACTGCGCGCACTGCGCGCAGATCGCCGACGCCGAGCAGCACCTGCGCGCCATCATCCGCTCGCGCTGCGCCGAGCAGGCGCCGCCCGAGCTCCGCGCCCGGGTCCTGGGGCGGCTCGCCGTCCTGCGCGGGACGAGCGGCGTCGCCTCCGTGTCGCGGACGACCTCAACCACCGTCTCCAGGGACGGCTCCCGGGTGACCGTCACCCGGACGAGTTCGATGCGCGTCGAGCGGGACTGAGGAGCCCGCGCCGGCTCGCGGTCCTCGCGGGCGCGCGCCCGGCCTGTGTCCAGGCGCACGCCGAAGGGGCCCCATCCGATTGGCCGGCCCTCGGCGCGGTGTGGGAGGATGGTGCGCGTTCCTTGCCCCCTCGTGGGGCAGATCTGACACGAGGAGGCAACCATGAGCAAGCGCGGTCGCAAGCGCAGGGCCCGGGCCAAGGGCGGGGCTAACCACGGCAAGCGCCCCAACGCCTGAGTCGGGCGGCAACGCCCCGAGCATCGAACGGCGGCGGCCGATCACATGGGTGATCGGCCGCCGCCGTGTCGCGCGGCCATCCTCTTGGGAGCCGCCGCGCCTCGGCCTTCGGCCAGAGCCTGCCTTACAATGTCTTGCGGAGGAGGTGCGCATGAGCGCGACATCGATCACCCTGCGCCTGGCGGCGGAGGAGAAAGCCATCATCCAGGATTACGCCTCGGCCTTCGGCCAGAGCCTGTCCGAGTTCATGAGGACCGCGGCTCTGGAGCGCATCGAGGATGAGACCGATCTCAAGACATGGCAGGAGGCGCGGGCGGAGCACGACGCTGATCCCGTGACGGTCACCGCCGATGCGATGGCGCGCAAGTACGCATGAACTACCGGCTCCTCTACTCCAAACGCGCGGACAAACAGCTCGCCAAGATGGATCGCGGAACAGCTCGCGTTATTGTCGCGTGGCTCAACAAGAATATCGACGGCGCCCAAGACCCCAGGGAGCGGGGGAAGGCGCTGAGCGGTGAGTTGAGCGGGGCGTGGAGGTATCGGATCGGTGACTACCGAGTGCTGTGCGACATCCGTGACGAGGAGTTGATCGTCCTGGCCATTGAGATCGGGCACCGTTCGGTGATCTACCGACGCTGATCCCGTGACGGTCACCGCCGATGCGATGGCGCGCGAGCGCGCATAAGTCATCGCCACATGCCATCCCCTCGCGCGTAGTGGAGCCGCCGGAGCCAGCCCGCCCTCCAGGCCTCCCCATGAGGGCGGTGCCCGCCTCGCGCCGTCGGAGGCCTCAGGCGGGGGCCTCAACCCCCAGCCACTCGTACCAGCCGCGGTGCAGCACGAGCCAGGCCATGAGCCCGTAGCCGGTCTGGGCCGGGTGCCCGGCGCCCCCGGCCACGTCCGTGAGCCACTGGTCGTGGTGGCGCAGCGGGTCGAAGACCTCCACGTAGGGCGTGGAGCGGCGCCGGCACACCTCGGCCGCCGCGTGCGACAGCGCCGCCGTCGCATCGGTGTCCGCGTGGGGGAGCGGCGGAGGGCCGACGACGAAGCAGGGCCGGTGCTCGCTGGAGGCCTTGTCGAGGATGTTGGCCAGGGCCAGGCGCGAGCGCGCTGCGGACATGCCCGCCAGCACATCCCCGACGCCGATGCCGATGACGAGCCGGTTGTCCCGGGTGTGGGTGGAGCGCGGCGCCACCTCGGCGTGCCAGCGCTCGGCGAGTTGGGCGAGGGTCTCCCCGGGGATCGCCAGGGTGGAGGGGAGCAGGTCAGCCTCGCGGGGCGTGCGCGCCAGGACACGGCCGGTCCAGCCCAGCGCCCGCGCATCGCCGTAGCCGGCGACGATCTCATCGCCGATGAAGTGGATCCTGTTGGCGTCGGCCGCTCCAGGGACGGCTGCTGCGCTCATTGACGGTCTCCTGTTCGTGCGGGAGTCCTCCCGATCAGTGGCCCCCAGTGGCCCCAGACTACCGATCCGGCCCTCCCGATCCCGGCGGCGCGCTGCGGGCGCGGCACCCGCGCGCCGGGGCCCGGGGGCGGGAAGGGCCCGGGAGGCGCGGGCCACCCCCCCGGCCACCCCTCCGCGCCCCGGGACCGGTGCCGTCAGGAGCGGTCGAACGCCTGGGCCACCAGCGTCTCCTGCTGGCGCTTGTACAGCCCCGCCGTGCCGGGCGCGGGGGAGGCCGCCGCCGGGCGCGACACGCAGTGGGCCGCGCCGTCGTCAAGGCCGCCCCGATGGCCCGCGGGCCAGAGGCGCCGGGCCAGCCCGGCGGGGGCGGCGAGGGCGAGGAAGGGCCAGACCCCCAGGTTCCTCGGCTCGTCCTGCACCCAGACGACCTCCGCGCCCCGGAAGGGCGCCAGAGCCGCCTCGATCGCCTCGCCGTCGAGCGGGTAGAGCTGCTCCAGGCGCACGATCGCCGTGGAGGCGTCCCCGCGCCGCTCCCTCTCAGCCATGAGGTCGTAGTAGACCCTGCCCGAGCACAGGAGCACCCGGTCCACGCCGCCCCCGCGCGAGATCGCCGCATCGACCTCCCCGATCACCGGCTGGAAGGAGCCGGAGGTGAGGGCCTCCACCGGGCTCGTGGCGGCCTTGAGGCGCAGCAACTGCTTGGGAGTGAACACGATGAGCGGGCGGCGCGGCCGGGAGTAGGCCTGCTCGCGCAGCAGGTGGAAGTGGTTGGCCGGGGTCGACGGCATCACCACGCGCATGTTCTCCTGCGCGCACATCTGCAGGTAGCGCTCGATGCGCGCCGAGGAGTGGTCCGGCCCCTGGCCCTCCTGCCCGTGGGGCAGGAGCATGACCAGGCCCGAGCGTTGACCCCACTTCTGGGACGCGGAGGTGACGTACTCGTCGATGACCGACTGCGCCCCGTTGGCGAAGTCCCCGAACTGGGCCTCCCACAGCGTCAGCCCCTCGGGCCGCTCCACGGAGTAGCCGTACTCGAAGGCCAAGGTCGCGTACTCGCTGAGCAGGGAGTCGTAGATCTCCAGGGGCGCCTGGCCGGGGGTGAGGAAGTCCAGGGGAGTCCACTCCGCGCCCGTGCTGTGGTCGTGCAGGACGGCGTGCCGCTGGGCGAAGGTGGCTCGGCGCGCGTCCTCCCCGGCCAGGCGCACCGGCACGCCCTCCATGAGCAGTGAGCCCAGGGCGATGAGCTCGGCGAAGGCCCAGTCGATGCCGCCGGCGCGGCTGGCGGCCTGGCGGCGGCGCAGCATCGGCTCCAGCCTGGGGTGGACGGTGAAGGTCTCGGGCCAGGCCACCTGGGCGTCCCCGATGCGCTCGATGACGCCCGGCTCGACGGCGCTCCTCCAGCCGATCATCATGCCCGCTCCGGCCTCCTGGGAGGCTGGGACCCCCAGGCCGCCGGGGAATCGGCCCACCGTCGTCGGGTCGGCCAGCGAGGCGTCCTCGCCCACGGGCGCCGCCGCCGGGCCGGCCTCGGGCCCGCCCGGCGCCTGGGCGCGCGTGGAGGCGAAGATCCGCTCCAGCTCGTCGTGGAAGGAGGACTCGATCCGCTCGGCCTGCTCGGCGGTGATCTCCCCGCGCCCCAGCAGGTCGGTGGTGTAGACGGCGCGCGTGGAGGGCAGCGAGTCGATGAGCCGGTACATGACCGGCTGAGTCATCGAGGGGTCGTCGCCCTCGTTGTGCCCGCGGCGCCGGTAGCAGATGAGGTCGATGATGACGTCCTTGTGGAAGGCCGCCCGGTACTCGTAGGCGTGGCGCACCGCGCGGGCCACCATCTCAGGGTCATTGGCGTTGATGTGGAAGATCGGCACTTGCAGGCCCTTGGCCAGGTCCGTGGCGTAGTTGGTGGACCGCGCCGAGGCCGCCCCCGTGGTGAAGCCGATCTGGTTGTTGACGATGATGTGCACCGTCCCGCCGACGCGGTAGGCGGGCAGCTGGCTCATGTTGAGGGTCTCGTAGACCACGCCCTGGCCCGCGAAGGCCGCGTCGCCGTGCACGAGCACCGGCATGACCGTGTACCCGCGCTCGCCCAGGCCGATCCGGTCCTGCTTGGCGCGCGTGATCCCCTCGACGACGCCGTCGACCGTCTCCAGGTGGGAAGGGTTGGCGGCCAGCGACACCCGGGTGCTCACGCCGTCGGTGCCCGAGAAGACCCCCTCCGTGCCCAGGTGGTATTTCACGTCCCCGGTGCCCGCCCCCACGATGACGCCGTTGCCCTCGAACTCGTCGAAGACCTGGCCGTAGGACTTGCCTGCGATGCTGGTCAGCACGTTGAGGCGCCCGCGGTGCGCCATGCCGATGACCACCTCGTCCAGGCCGTCGTGGGCGGCGGCGTCCAGGAGGCGGTCGAGAGCCACGATGAGGGACTCCCCGCCCTCGAGGCTGAAGCGCTTCTGCCCGACATACTTCGTCTGCAGGAAGGTCTCGAAGGCCTCCGCCTGGACGAGCTTGGCCAGGATCCGGCGGCGCTCGTCGGCGCTCATCGGCGCGCGGGGGCCCTCGAGCCGCTCCTGCCACCACGCCCGCTGGGCCGGGTCCTGGATGTGCATGTACTCGATGCCGGCGGTGCCGCAGTAGGCCTCGCGCAGCAGGGACAGGATCTCGCGCAGCGTGGCCCGCCCGGCCCCTCCCACCCCCCGGGTGGGGAAGGAGCGGTCCAGGTCCCACAGGCTCAGCCCATAGGAGGTCAGGTCCAGGTCCGGGTGGTGGCGCTGGCGGTAGGTCAGCGGGTCGGTGTCCGCGGCGAGGTGCCCGCGCTGGCGGAAGGCGTGGATGAGCTCGGCCACCCGCGCGGGCTTGCCGGTCTCGAGCTCGGGGTCGTAGGTGGTGTCGCGCTGCCAGGCGACCGGCTCGTGCGGGACGCGCATCGAGGTGAAGGCGCGGTCCCAGAAGCCGTCGAGGCCCATGAGCTTGCGCTCCACCAGGCGCAGGAACTCCCCGCTCGCGGCTCCCTGGATGACCCGGTGGTCGTAGGTGGATGTCAGGGTGAGGACCTTGCCGATACCCTGCCTGGCCAGGGTCTCCTCGCTCGCCCCGGCGAAGGCCGCCGGGTAGGCCATCGAGCCCACGCCCACGATGAGCCCCTGGCCGCTCATGAGCCGGGGCACCGAGTGCAGCGTGCCGATCATGCCGGGGTTGGTGAGCGTGACCGTGGTGCCGGCGAAGTCCTCGACGCCCAGCCCCCCGGCGCGCGCCCTGCGCACCAACTCCTCATAGGCGGCGATGAACCCGGCCAGGTCCATCAGGTCCGCCTCCTTGATGGAGGGCACGAGCAGCCGCCGCTCGCCCTTGGACGACGGCGCGTCGATCGCCAGCCCGAAAGCCACGTGCGCGGGGGAGCGCAGGGTGGGGCGGCCATCGTCGTCGAGCCGGTAGGAGACGTTCATCGCCGGCATCTCCGCCAGCGCCTCCACCACGGCCCAGCCGATGAGGTGGGTGAAGGAGGCCTTGCCGCCCCGTGTGCGCGCCAGGTGGGCGTTAATGATCGCCCGGTTCTCGATGAGGACCTTGGCCGGCACGGCGCGGGCCGATGTCGCCGTGGGGATCGCCAGCGAGGCCTCCATGTTCTTGGCCGTCCGGGCCGCCGCCCCCTTGAGGCGGATGTCGGTGTCCGCGGCGGGGACCTCCTGTGGGGAGCGGGGGCAGGCCGCCAGGCGCTGGGCGTAGGGGGAGGTCGGCGGCTCCGTGCTCGACGGTGGGGCCGGGGGCAGGTCCGAGCGCGTGACGTCATGCAGCGCCCCGTACGCCTCCGGCCCGGGCCCGCCGACGGGGCCCGTCGCCTCGAAGAACTCGCGCCACGGCGCGCTCACCGAGGAGGCGTCGGCCAGCCAGGCCTCGCGCTTCTCCTCCACCATCCACTCGTTGGCGCCGAAGTCTGCGGTCTGCGGGGTGGTCACGGCTCATCTCTCCTGATAGCGGGGACGGCGGTGCCGGGCCGTGATGCGCGGAGCACCGGCGCCCGGGCGCTGGCCCAAGTCTACGGGCACATGAGGCCTGGCTCCCGGGAAACGGCGGGCGAGCCGGGATCGCACCGGCGCGCGACGCGGCTGACGGGGAGGGAGAGAGCCGTCCCCCGGCCCCGCCCGGGCGAGCCCCGGGCGCGGTGGTAGCGTGCGGCCCACCACCATAGGAAAGGGGAGACGTGCGCGACGCGCTCATGATCCTTGTCGGCATCCTCCTGACCGCGGGCACAGCGGTCTTCGTCGCCGGGGAGTTCTCCCTCGTCGCCCTCGACCCCTCCACCGTTGAGACGCGCGCCGCCGCGGGCGACCGCCGCGCCGAGCGGGTGCGGCTGGCCCTGGGGCGCCTGTCCACGCTCCTGTCCGGGGCGCAGGTGGGCATCACGCTGACCACGATCCTGCTGGGCTACACGATGCAGGACGCCCTGGCCAACATCCTCGACGGGCTCCTGTCGGGCTGGGTGGCCCAGTCCGTGGCCGCCGGCGCCGCCGTCACCCTGGCCCTCGTCCTGGTCAACGCCTTCTCCATGATCGTCGGCGAGCTTATCCCCAAGAACGCCACCCTGTCCGACCCCCTGCGCGCTGCGGGGCTGGTCACCCCGTTCCTGTCCGGCTTCACCACGATCCTGTCCCCGGTGATCCGTGTCCTGAACGCCACGGCGAACATCGTCCTGCGTCGGCTGGGCATCACCCCCGCCGAGGAACTCAGCGGCGCCCGCTCGGCCGGCGAGCTCGCCGCCCTCGTGCGCCACAGCGCCAAGGAGGGCGCGCTGGACGCCTCCACCGCCACGCTGCTCACCCGCTCCATCCTGGTGGCCGAGCTGAGCGCTGTCGACGTCATGACCGACCGCGGCCGCCTCCACACGCTGCCCGCGCGCGCCACCGCCGCCGATGTCGTCGACCTGGCCCGCGCCACCGGCCACTCCCGCTTCCCCGTCACCGGTGACGACGTCGACGACATTCAGGGCATCGTCCACCTGCGGCGCGCCATCGGCGTTCCCCACGCCAAGCGGGCCGAGGTGCCCGTGACCTCCTCCTCGCTCATGACGCCCGCCCCGCGCGTGCCCGAGACCATGCCCCTGGCCTCCCTGCTCGTCGAGCTGCGCGCCCAGGGCGTCCAGATGGCCGTCGTCGTCGATGAGTACGGCGGCACCGCCGGGGTGGTCACCCTCGAGGACGCCGTCGAGGAGATTGTGGGCGATGTCGCCGACGAGCACGACCGGCGCCGAGGTGGCGCGCACCTGGAGGCCTCCGGCGACTGGATCGTCCCTGGCTGGATGCGCCCCGACGAGCTCGCCACCCGCGCGGGCGTCCACGTCCCCGACGACGGCCCCTACGAGACGCTCGGCGGCCTGGTCATGACCGAACTCGCCCGCATCCCCGCCATCGGGGACCGCCTGGCCCTGCCGCGGGCCGAGCTTATCGTCGAGGCCATGGAGGGGCGGCGCATCACCCGCTTGCGCGTGCGCCCCGTGGGGGCGGCCGGCGCCTCCGGGGCGGGCGAGGATCCCGCTGAGGGGGGAGCGCGCGCATGAGCGCCCCCGTCGCCCTCGCCATCGCCGTCGCCCTCCTGGTGGGCAACGCCTTCTTCGTCGGCGCCGAGTTCGCCGTCACCTCCTCCCGCCGCGCCGCCCTGGAGCCCCTGGCCGAGGCCGGCGACGCCCGCGCCCGCACCGCCCTGTGGGCCCTTGAGCACGTCTCTGCCATGCTCGCCACCGCCCAGCTCGGCGTCACCCTGTGCTCCACGGGACTGGGCGTCATCGCCGAGCCTGCCCTGGCCCACCTGCTCGCCGGGCCTCTGCTCGCCGTCGGCGTGGGGGAGTCCGGCGCTCACGCGGCCGCCGTCGTCGCGGCCCTCGTCATCGTCGTGTTCCTGCACGTCGTCGCCGGTGAGATGGTCCCCAAGAACCTCTCCATCGCCGCTCCCGAATCCGCCGTGCGCTGGCTCGCCCCGCCGCTCGTGGCCCTCTCCCGGCTGGTCGGGCCCGTTATCGCCGGGCTCAACGGGATCGCCAACGGGGTGCTGCGCGCGCTCGGCATGGAGCCGCGCGACGAGGTGTCCGCCGTCTACACCGTCGAGGAGGTCGCCGCGATCGTCGAGCGCTCCACCGCCGAGGGTGTCCTCGACGACGACTCCGGCTTGCTGAGCTCCACGATCGAGTTCTCCGAGGAGACCGCGCGCTCGGCCATGGTGCCCCTCGGCGAGCTCGTCACCCTGCCCCTGGACTGCACCCCGGAGGACGTCGAGCGCCAGGTCGCCTCCACCGGGTTCTCCCGCTTCCCGATCACCCGGGCGGGCGGGCCCGACGGCGCCGCGGCCGCCCGCGAGGACGGCGCCGAACTGATCATCACCGGATACATCCACCTCAAGGACATCCTGGGGGCCGATGAGCGCGAGCGCCGCGAGCCCGTGCCCGCCTGGCGCTCGCGGGCGCTCGTGCCGGTGCGAGCCGACGACGAG
Organism: Actinomyces sp. zg296; assembly: GCF_009829695.1. NCBI lineage: Bacteria > Bacillati > Actinomycetota > Actinomycetes > Actinomycetales > Actinomycetaceae > Actinomyces > Actinomyces sp. zg296. Next base: position 168,705 of record NZ_VWPG01000003.1, on the reverse strand, counting down.
GTCGAGGACGTGCTCGCCGCCATGCAGCGCACCGGGGCGCACCTCGGGCGCGTGCTCGAGCCCGTCGGGCAGGGGCGCGGTGAGCGGACCATCGGTGTGGTCTTCCTGGAGGACATCCTCGAGGAGCTCGTCGGCGAGGTGAACGACGCCATGCAGCGCGAGGAGCACCAGCGCAGGGACCGGGATTGACCGCGGCCCAACGCCGCTGAGGATGAGTCAGCGCCCTCCTGAAGCGGTGACGACCTGCCCGGATCCGCTGCGTGCCGCAGCCCATGTGGCGCTCGCGGCGTCGGCTCGCTAAGGTGAAAGAGGCCGAGTTGATCGTCGGCCCGACCCGACCCCTGCCTCCCCGGTGGTGACCGAGGAAGTTCCCGGAACGATCTGGAGAATCCCAGCGTGAACCAGCCTCCTCTGACCCGCCGCCAGCGCCGTGATGCGGAGCGGGCCGCCCGGGCCGCGCTCGCGGCGCCTGGGAGCGGTCAGGCCGAGGGTGCCGTCCCCGGTGCGGATGGACTCGGCGGCGCAGTGATGGAGCCCCCCTCACGTGTGCCGGCGGCGCTGGCCAGCGTCCCCACCCTCAGCGCCGCCGGGTCGAGCGCGCCCCGTCGCGCCGCATCGGCGCCCCAGGCCCCGGCCACCCGCTGCGAGCGCCTCCGGCAGGAGCGTCGCCGGGCCGAGCGGGAGGCCGCGAGCAGCGCGCCCAGTACCGCCAGCGCCCTCCATGCCGCGCGCGCCGCCGGCGCTGCCACCCAGTTCCCCGACTCGCCCCTGTACGCCAGCGCGATCGAGCGTTTTGCCGCGCAGCCCGAGCCCGCGGCGCCTCGGGCGTATCCCCCCTCGCCCGCCCCCCGGGATCCCGAGCGCTGGGAGCGCCGGGGCAAGGCCGAGGGCCCGATCTGGCGGCCGCTGTCGGCCGGGGAGGACGCCCCCGCGATGGTCGCGCGCGAAGACGCCCTCGGGCTCGACGCGCTCAAGCCCTTCGGCGAGCCCCCCGCTCAGGATGGGGGCACCGCCGCGCCCGCGGGCCCCGCGTCGGGCTCGCGCCGCGGCTTCGACGGGCCCACGGTGGAGATCCCATCCTCCGAGCAGCCCACCGACACCGGCTTCGAGGCCCCTGGGGGCCTGGAGGACGCTGACGCCATCGTCCCGCCGGCGCGCGCTCGTCGCCGCACCCTGCTCGGCACCACGAGCAGGGTCGCCGTTCTCGCCGTGCTCGCCGTTGTCACTGTCGTCGCGCCCCTCGAGGCCCGCGTGCTGGACAATGGGGTCGGGTCCTCCTCCGCGGCGGCCTCCGCCTACCTGGGTGTCGCGGCCGGCACGCCGTCCTCCGTGTCAGCCGGCGTGCTGGGCTCCGACGCCGACCTCGGGCCCGGCACGGACGCCGAGCTCTCCAACGCCCCCGACGCCGCGACCCTGGCCCGCATCCGCGAGGCCTACGAGAACGCGGCGGTGACCTGCGCCCAGCGCTCCGGCGCCTCCGGGAACACCAGCGCCTTCACCAAGACTCCCGAGCTCTTCTACCCGATGGTCGCGGGGACCTACGAGCTGTCCTCCGACTACGGCTACCGCATCCACCCGACCCTGGGCTTCCAGAAGCTCCACGCGGGGCAGGACATGGCCGCCCCGGTGGGCACACCCATCTACGCGATCGCCTCGGGAACCGTGGTCGAGGCCGGCATGGTGGACGGCACCGGCACCGTCACCATCGAGCACCGCATCAACGGCACCACTTGGTACTCCTCCTACCTGCACATGTACGCGGACGGGATCTACGTCAAGAAGGGCGACACTGTCGAGGCCGGCAAGCTCATCGCCGGCGTGGGCTCTACCGGCTACTCCACCGGCCCGCACCTCCACTTCGAGATCCGCACCAAGAACGACGTGGCGGACTCCTCCACCGTCAACCCGTGGACCTGGCTCAAGGAGAACAAGGCCGTAGCGCTCACCACGGACTGCTCGTGACGCCTGCTCCGGGGCGCCGCTGCGCCGTCATCGCCCACCGGGGCGGGGGAGGCGAGGCCCCGGAGAACACCTGGTTGTCCCTGGAGCGCACGGTCCGGCTCGGGCTGGAGTGGATGGAGACGGATCTGCGCGCCACCGCCGACGGCGTCGTCGTCCTCTCGCACGACCCGGGCCTGGAGCGCACCACGGGCGATCCCCGGATGATCGAGGAGCTGCGCTGGGCCGACCTGGCCACTGTCGACGCCGGTGACGGGCGCCCGCCCGTGCGCCTCGACGAGGCCCTTGAGGCCCACCCGGGCCTGGGCCTCAACGCCGACCTCAAGGACGACCGCGTCGTCGAGGCGGCGATCGCCGTGGTGAGGGGGGCTGGCGCGCTGGAGCGGGTGCGCTTCTCCTCGTTCTCCTCGCGCCGGCTCGGCCGCGCCCGGGCCCTGGAGCCCACCATTCGCTCCTCCCTGGGGATGCGGGACATCGCCGCGCTGCTCCTGTCCGCCGAGGCGTCCCTTCCCAGGCGCCTGCTGCGGCGTGCGGTCCTCGACCGCCTCTCCCGCGGCGGCCGGGTCGACGCGGCCCAGGTGCCCACGGCGCACTGGGGCGTGCCCGTGGTCACCCGGCGTCTCATCGCCGCCGCCCATGCCGCGGGCATGGAGGTCCACGTGTGGACCGTCGACGAGTCGGAGGAGATGCGGCGCCTGGCGGGCCTCGGCGTGGACGCGATCATCACCGACCGTCCCGCCCTGGCCCTCCACTCCCTAAGAGCGAGACCGGTCGAAAACAGCGCCGAGACCGGTCGAAAATAAGAGCGAGACCGGTTCACTCTCCACTGGCGGGGCGCTCGGCCCCGCGTGAGAGCGCCTGTGGTCCCGCGCTCGGGCGCCACGGGGCGAATTCGTCACCACTCGGCGTCATTTCCCAGGTGCTTCCCAGTTCAACAGGGGGTGTGCTCCCAGGTCCGGCGGGTTACATAGTGACTGCCGCCGAACGGTGCGAGGCGCGAGGGTTGGGGAACCCGGTGACCGCTTCGCATCGAGATCGGTGCGGGTCTTAGGGAGCCCGTTCCGTTCGCTTCGGTGAAGGAGGACCGCTCCTCCCTTGTCATGGGAACCGGGGGAGTCGAGCGGCCTCGTGAGCGAAGGGCCCGTGGGCCCGGGTGAGAGCCCGGTCCCACGGGCCCTCGACTCTTCCGTCGGCCGTCGCCATGCCCGGCCGCGCTGAGCGGGGCGACGACGACGGAGCCCCCGCCGACGTCGCGCCGGGCGGGGGCTCGGTGGTGCCCCGGACAGGATTCGAACCTGCGACCTTCTGCTCCGGAGGCAGACGCTCTATCCACTGAGCTACCGGGGCCCGCTGCGCGACTGTACCAGTGCCCGGCCCAGGGGGGAAACCGGCGGGCGGTTCGCGGCCCTCCCGCCCCGCCGGTCGGGAGCCGGGCGCCCACGAGCTCGGGTCCCGCCCCCGCCCGGATCCCGCCCCCGCTCGGGTCCCGGTCCCGCCCGGGGCGCCCCGGCCCGGGTCCGGTACTCTTGCGGCCGTGACCCCAGAAGAGCTCGCCGCAGCAATCCGCACAGTCCTCGCCTCCGCCGTCGACGACGGCTCCCTGGCCCTCGCCCCGGAGGACATCGGGCTCCCCAAGGTCGAGCGCCCGCGCAACCGCGACCACGGCGACTGGGCCACCAATGTCGCCATGCAGCTGGCCAAGCGGGCCGGGACCAGCCCCCGCGTCCTCGCCGAGCTCCTCGCCCCCCGCATCGAGGCCCTCGACGGCGTCGCCTCCGCCGAGGTCGCCGGCCCCGGCTTCCTCAACATCCGCCTCGACGCCGCCTCCGCCGGCGAGCTCGCCCGCGTGATCGTCACCGCGGGCGAGGCCTACGGCCGCAACGAGACGCTGGCCGGCCAGCACATCAACCTCGAGTACGTCTCCGCCAACCCCACCGGCCCGGTGCACCTCGGCGGCGCTCGCTGGGCCGCCGTGGGGGACTCCCTCGCCCGTATCCTCGCCGCCTGCGGGGCCGGCATCACCCGCGAGTACTACTTCAACGACCACGGGACCCAGATCGACCGCTTCGCCCGCTCCCTGCTGGCCGCGGCCCGCGGCCAGGAGACCCCGGAGGACGGCTATGGCGGCGCCTACATCGGCGAGATCGCCGAGAAGGTCACCCGCTCCGAGGTCGCCGCCGGCCGCCCCGAGCCCGCCAGCCTGCCCGACGCCGAGGCCACCGAGGTCTTCCGCGCCCGCGGGGTGGACCTCATGTTCGACTCCATCAAGGCCGAGCTCCACGCCTTCCGCTCCGACTTCGACGTCTTCTTCCATGAGGACTCCCTGCACGCCTCCGGCGCCGTGGACCGCGCCATTGAGCGCCTGCGCTCCCGCGGCGTCATCGACGACCACGACGGCGCCGTCTGGCTGCGCACCACCGATTTCGGCGACGACAAGGACCGCGTCCTGATCAAGTCCGATGGCAACGCCGCCTACTTCGCCGCGGACCTGGCCTACTACCTGGACAAGCGCGAGCGCGGCGCCGACTGCGCCGTCTACCTGCTCGGCGCGGACCATCACGGCTACATCGGCCGCATGATGGCCATGTGCGCGGCCTTCGGGGACACTCCCCAGGTCAACATGCAGATCCTCATCGGCCAGCTCGTCAACCTCGTGAGCGATGGGCAGCCGGTGCGCATGTCCAAGCGCGCCGGCACGATCGTCACCCTGGAGGACCTCGTCGACGCCGTCGGCGTGGACGCCGCCCGCTACGCCCTGACTCGCTCGTCCATGGACTCGATGATCGACATCGACCTGGACCTGCTGGCCTCCTCCTCTAACGACAACCCGGTCTACTACGTCCAGTACGCCCACGCCCGCACTCGCAATGTGGCTCGCAACGCCGCCGAGCACGGGGTCACGCGGGAGGCTGGCTTCGATCCCGCCGCCCTCGACGATCCCGCCGACGCCGCGCTCCTGGGCGCGCTCGCCCAGTACCCGGCGGTGGTTGCCCAGGCGGCCGAGTTGCGCGAGCAGCACCGCGTGGCGCGCTACCTGGAGTCCCTCGCGGCCGCCTACCACACCTGGTACGGCGCCACCCGCGTCACCCCGCGGGGGGATGACGCCATCACCCCCGGCCACGTCGCCCGGCTGTGGCTCAACGACGCCGTCAGCCAGGTCCTGGCGAATGGGCTGGGACTGCTGGGGGTCAGCGCTCCTGAGAGGATGTGAGCATGACGCCGATGAGCAGCGGGAGCAGCACCGGGGGCACTGGGGGCGCCGAGGCGTTGGTCCCCAGCGGCGAGCGGCCCCTGGGCGCGCTGGCCTGCCCCGAGCCCGCCGAGCGCCCCGACCTGTGGCCCACCACGGCCCACCGCGGCGACGACGGCCAGTTGGTGATCGGCGGGCGCTCAGTGTCCGAGATCCTCGCCAGCGCCCCCACCCCCGTCTACGTCCTCGATGAGGCCGATATGCGCGGGCGCGCGCGCGTGTGGGCCACCGCCATGGCCGAGGAATTCTGGCCGGGCTACGGCATGAATGGCGGCGACGCCTTCTACGCCGGCAAGGCCTTCCTCACCACTCGCGTGGCCCGGTGGATGCTCTCCGACGGCCTCGGCATCGACACCGCCTCGCGCGTCGAGTTGGCCATCGGCCTGGCGGCCCTGAGCGGGGAGGGGGACGACTCTGAGTCCTTCCCACCCTCGCGCCTGGGCCTGCACGGCAATGGCAAGACCGCCGCCGAGGTCGCCGCGGCCGTCCAGGAGCGCCTCGGGCACCTCGTCGTCGACTCCCCCGAGGAGATCGCCCACGCGGCTGAGGCCGTGCGCCGCCTGCGCGCCGAGGGCATCTACGGCCCCGATGAGCGCGCCGGGCTCATGGTGCGCCTGACCACTGGCATCCACGCCGGCGGGCACGAGTTCATCTCCACGGCCCACGAGGACCAGAAGTTCGGCCTGTCGGTCCACACCGGCGCCGCCCGCGCCGCCATCGACGCGATCATCGCCGCGCCCGAGCTCGAGTTGCGCGGCCTGCACTCCCACATCGGCTCCCAGATCACCGACCCCGCGGGCTTCGAGGCCGCCGCCGAGGCGGTCCTGCGCCTGCGCCACGAGGTCGCGGCCGACACTGGTGTGCTGTGCGAAGAGATCGACCTGGGTGGCGGCCTCGGCATCGCCTACACCGGTGCCGACGCCCCCGCCCCCTCACCCGCGGCTCTCGCCCGCGCGCTGGCCGCCGTGGTGCGCCGACTGTGCGACGAGCTCGGCGACGCCGTCCCCCATGTGTCAGTGGAGCCCGGCCGCTCCATCGCCGGCCCCGCCCAGGTCACCCTCTACACGGTGACCGGCCTCAAGCGCGTCGAGCTGGGGCAGGGCACGAGCCGCCTCTACGTGAGCGTCGACGGCGGCATGAGCGACAACCTGCGCCCGGCCCTCTACGGCGCCGACTACACCGCGCTGCTGGCGGGCCGCCGCCCCGACCCCGCCGTCGGCCTCGTGCGCTCCCGCCTGGTCGGCAAGCACTGCGAGAGCGGGGACATCGTCGTTCGCGACGTCGACCTGCCCGCGGACCTCGTCATCGGCGACGTGCTCGCCGTGCCCGCCACCGGCGCCTACGGGCGCTCCATGGCCATGAACTACAACCTCTTCACCCGCCCGGGCGTGGCCTGGGTGGCGGGGGGCGAGCAGGGCTGGGTCCTGCGCCCTGAGACGGTCGAGGACCTCCTGCGCCTGGAGGGCTGAGCCCTCCGCGGGGTTGGGCTCGCCGCGGGGTTGGGCCCGCCGTCGGCCCCGCCTGCCCGCCGGTCGGGACGAGCGCCGCGGGGCCGGTGCCCCTATGCTGGACCGGACCGGCTCGTCGTCGCCCCAGGCGCCCAGCGGCCCCACCGCTCGGACGCCGCCGCGTGCTCCGCGACCCTCCGACGGCGCGCCCACCCAGCCCCGGCGCTCGCGCGCCCTGAGAACCAGGTGGTCAGACGTGACTGAGAATCCCCAGCGCCCAGCGGCGCGCGCCCTCACCGTCGGTGTCCTCGGCGCCGGCACCGTCGGAAGCCAGGTCATCCGCCTGCTCGGCGAGCAGGCCGACGACTTCGCCGCCCGCTCCGGCGCCCGTCTGGAGATCACGGGCGTCGCCGTGCGCGACGTGAACGCCCCGCGTGACACCGACATCCCCCGCGAGCTCCTCACCGACGACGCCACCGCCGTGGCCACCGGCAACGACCTCGTCATCGAGCTCATCGGCGGCATCGAGCCAGCCCGCACGCTCATCCTGGCGGCCTTCAAGGCCGGCGCCTCCGTCATCACCGGCAACAAGGCCCTCATCGCCGCCCACGGCCCCGAGCTCTACGCCGCCGCCGCGGCCGCCGGCACCGACTTCTACTACGAGGCGGCCGTCGCCGGCGCCATCCCCGTGGTCTACGCCCTGCGCGAGTCCATGGCCGGGGACCGCGTCACCAGCGTGCTCGGCATCGTCAACGGCACCACCAACTACATCCTCGACGAGATGAGCACCAAGGGCCTCGGCTTCGAGGAGGCCCTCGCGGCCGCCCAGGCCCTCGGATACGCCGAGGCGGACCCCACCGCCGATGTCGATGGCCTCGACGCCGCCGCCAAGTGCGCCATCATCGCCTCACTCGCCTTCCACACGAGGGTGGGCATCAATGACGTCGACGTCACCGGCATCCGCTCCATCACCGCCGACGACATCCGCGAGGCCCATGCCTCGGGCTGCGTCCTCAAGCTCCTGGCCGTCGCCCAGCGCCGCGAGGACGATCACGCCAACGGCGTCTCCGTGCGCGTCCACCCCGCCCTCGTCCCCGCGGACCACCCCCTGGCCGGCGTCCACGGCGCCTTCAACGCCGTGCTCGTCGAGGCGGAGTCCGCCGGCCGCCTCATGTTCTACGGGCAGGGCGCGGGCGGGGCGCCCACCGCCTCCGCCGTGCTCTCCGACGTCGTCGCCGCCGCCTTCCACCGCGTCGGCGGGGGGCAGGCGCCCCGCGAGCTCGCCTACGCCGACCTGCCGATCCTCGGCCCCGAGTCGGCGCTGACCCGCTACCAGATCCAGTTGCGCGCCGTGGACGCCCCCGGAACGCTCGCCGCGATCATGCAGGCCATGGCCGACCATGGCATCTCCATCAACTCCGTGCGCCAGGCCTCCTACGTCTCCGACGGCGTCGATCCCCTCGTCACGATTGTCACCCACCCGGCCGCCGTCCTCCACCTCGACCGGGCGGTCGATGCGCTGCGCGGCATGGAGCAGGTCCGCGAGGTCATCTCCGTCCTGCGCGTCGAGGGGGAGTGACGGTGCGCATCGCCCATGAGGAGGCGCAGGTCCGCGTCCCCGCGACCACCGCGAACATGGGGCCGGGCTTCGACTCCTTCGGCATGGCCTTCCGCTACTACGACGAGGTCAGCGTCCGCCCCATCATCGGCGCCACGAGCGTGCGCGTAGAGGGCGTGGGTCAGGGCGTCGTCCCCACCGATGACGACAACCTCGTCGTGCGGGCCCTGCGCGCCGGGCTCGAGGCCGCCGGCGCCCCCCAGGCCGGGTTCGAGATGCGCTGCGTCAACCGCATCCCCCACGGCGGGGGGCTCGGCTCCTCGGCGTGCGCCGCCGTCGCCGGCCTCATGCTCGCCCGAGGCCTGCTCTCAGACCCCCAGGCCCTGCCCCTTGACGCCGTCTTCTCCCTGGCCACGCGCTTCGAAGGGCATCCGGATAACGTCGCCCCCGCCGTCTACGGCGGCGCCACGGTGGCCTGGATCGAGGCGGACGGGACCCCCCGCTCCGCCCCCATGCCCGTGGACGGCTCCCTGCCGGTGACGATCCTCGTGCCGCCCCCGGCCACGCGCCTGTCCACCGAGGAGGCCCGCCGGGTCCTGCCGGACTCGGTGCCCCGAGCTGACGCGCTGTTCAACACCTCCCGGGCCGCGGTCCTCATGCTGGCCCTCGCCGGTCGCCCCGACCTGCTCATGGCGGGCACTGAGGACCGTCTCCACCAGGAGTACCGCCGCGACGTCCTGCCCGGCTCCATGGCCGTCATGGACTCCCTGCGCGAGCAGGGCTACCCCGCGGTCATCTCGGGGGCCGGTCCCACCGTGCTGGTCCTGGCGCGCCTGGCCGACCAGACCCGCTTCACCCTGGAGCAGCACGGCTGGCAGGTGCTGACCCCCGGCATCGACACCCAGGGCGCCCGCCTCCTGTGAGCGACCCCGCGGCCGACCGAACTCAGGCCCCCACCCCCCTCTCACCGAGACCGGTCGAAAACTGCGTCGAGACCGGTTGCGCCCCGGCGCCCGGGGGAGGGGAGGCGGCCTCGCGCGGTCCCGGGCCAGGGGGAGCCGCCTCCCGCGCGGGAGAGGCCGCCGGCGCCGTCATCGTCCTCGTCCTCGGCCTGCTCCTGGGAGCGCTCGTCCTCACCGGGCGCAGCCACCACTACGTCCAGCCGCTGCTCACCCCCGCGCTCGGCCTGACCGCCGCCCTCCTCCTCGCCCTCGCGGCCTGGAGCCTCTGGGCGCTGCGCGGCTCGCGACGGCGGGGCTGCGGCGCCCACCGCCCGCGGGCGGCCTCCTGGCTCCTCCTCCTGCCCGCCGTCCTGGCCGCCGCCTCACCCGCGCCGCTGGGAAGCGCCCTGCTCGCATCCACCGCCGTGGGCGGGGGAAGAGCGGCAGCCGCCCACGGCGAGGCCGGTGGCGCGGTGGCCGTCGACGCCTGGACCGGTGAGCGCATCGACCTAGCCGCGCGCGCCGCCCGGCGCGGCACGGCACTGCCCGCCCTCGACCCCGGCGCGGACAACCCGCTCACCTTGGCCGAGCTCGGCCAGTACTGGGACTCGGCACGCCGCGGGGAGCTCCTCGGCGAGCGCGTGACCGTGATCGGGTTCGCCGCCCCCGATGGGGAGGGCGGCTGGGTCCTGGGCCGCTTCCAGATCATCTGCTGCGCCGCCGACGCCGTCCCCTACCAGGTGGGGCTGCGCGCCGGTGGCGGAACGGTCCCCGGCGCCGACGTCGGCGGCCTGCGCGCCGACCGCTGGTACGAGGTGGTCGGCACCGTTGTCGGGGCCGCAGGCGGGCCCGCGATCGACGTCGAGCGCCTCCGCGAGATCCCCCAGCCCAAGGAGCCCTACCTGTGAGCGCGATGGGCGCGGCGGCCGCGGCGCTGAGCGCTCCCTCCCTCCGCTCCCCGGGCCCCCAGTTGCTGATCTCGCCCGGGCTCGACGGCGCCGCGAGTTCGTGGGCGACCATCGTCGTGGCCATCACCGTCCAGGCCCTGCCCTTCCTCCTGCTGGGAGTGCTGGTCTCCGCCGCGCTCTCCGCGCTCATTCCCGTCCGCCTGCTGCGCCGCGCCACGCCGTCCAGCCCCGCGCTCGCGGTCCCGGTGGCCGCCGGGGCCGGCGTCCTCCTGCCGGGCTGCGAGTGCGGCTCCGTGCCGGTGGCCCGCTCGCTCATCCAACGCGGCGCGCCGCCCGCCGCGGCCCTGGCCTTCCTCCTGGCCAGCCCGGCGATCAACCCCATCGTGCTCGTGTCCACCGCGGTGGCCTACCAGGGCTCGCCCGGCATGCCGATCGCCCGCCTGGTCGCCTCGCTCCTCGCCGCGGTGCTCGTCGGCTGGGCCTGGATCCTGCTCGACGACGACGCCCGCCTCGCCCTGGGCCCAGGGGGCGCCCACGATGGGGCTCGCGACCAGCACCGGCATGGGGGCGCCGGCAGGCTGGACGCTTTTAGGGCGGCGGCCGTGCACGACCTGCTGGAGGCCGGTGGCTTCCTCGTCGTCGGCGCCATGGTGGCGGGCCTGGTCAGGGTCGCGGCGCCGGGGGAGTGGTTCGCCGTTCTGGGGGAGCGGCCCTGGGCGGCCGCGCTCGTTATGGCCGGACTGGCCATCGTGCTGAGCCTGTGCTCGGAGGCCGACGCCTTCGTCGCCGCCTCCTTCACGGGCGTGCCCGCCACGGCCCAACTGGTGTTCCTCGTGGTCGGCCCCATGGTGGACCTCAAACTCATGGTCATGCAGTACGGGGCCTTCGGGCGGCGCTTCGTGGTGCGCTTCGTCCCGCTCGCGCTGGGCGCCGCCATCCTCTGCGCCCTCGCCATCGGCCCCCTCCTCCTCCCCCTCTGAGCGAGACCGGTCGAAAACACGAGCGAGACCGGTCGAAAACACGAGCGAGACCGGTTCGGGGACGGCTGGTGGTGTGATCGAGGCGCCACCCCTGAGTAGTTGCATTCTCAACTAACTGGGTTAGAGTCGGGGCATCACGCACAGGCGTGAAAGCCACGAAAGGACAGCGCCATGAGCAGCGCGCGGACCATCCCGGGCGCGGCGCCCGCGACAACCGCCTCCGACCGCCAGTCCCCGGCCATCCAGGTGAGCCAGGCCGCTCCCGTCGACCAGGCCGCCCCCGCGCCCCGCCACCGGATGCACTTCGGCATCTTCACCGTCGGCGAGATCGTCGCCGACCCCGCCACCGGGCGCGCGCCCAGCGAGCATCAGCGCATCAAGAACACCATTGAGATGGCCGTGGCTGCCGAGCAGCTCGGCCTCGACTTCTTCGGCACCGGCGAGCATCACAACCCGCCCTTCGTCCCCTCCTCCCCGGTGACGTTGCTGGGCAATATCGCCGCGCGCACCTCCCGCCTCCTCCTGTCCACCGCCACCACCCTCATCACCACGAACGACCCCGTGCGCCTGGCCGAGGAGTACGCCTTCCTCCAGCACGTCGCCGATGGCCGCGTGGACCTCATGATGGGCCGGGGCAACACCGGCCCCGTCTACCCCTGGTTCGGCAAGGACATCCGCAAGGGCATCTCGCTGGCGGTGGAGAACTACGACCTCCTGCGCCGCCTGTGGCGCGAGACCAACGTGGACTGGGAGGGCGAGTTCCGCACGCCGCTGACCGACTTCACCTCCATGCCCCGGCCGCTCGACGGCGCAGCCCCCTTCGTATGGCACGGGTCCATCCGCTCGCCCCAGATAGCCGAGCAGGCCGCCTACTACGGCGACGGCTACTTCCACAACAACATCTTCTGGCCCCTGGACCACACCAGGCGGATGGTCGACCTCTACCGGCAGCGCTTCGAGCACTATGGCCACGGCCGGGCCGAACACGCCATCGTCGGCCTGGGCGGCCAGTTCTTCGCCGCTGAGTCCGAGGCCGCGGCGATCGAGCGCTACACCCCCTACTTCCGCTCCAGCTACGTCTACCAGGGGGCCTCCCTGGAGGACATGACGGCCCACACCCCGCTGACGGTCGGCACTCCCGAGCGGATCGTCGAGCGCTACCTCACCTATCGCGACGCCGTTGGCGACTACCAGCGCCAGGGCTTCCTCATCGACGCCGGCGGGGTCCCGCACTCCGTCGTGATGGAGCAGCTCGAGATCCTGGGCACCCGGATCGTGCCCGCCCTGCGAGCCGAGCTCGAGGGCTCCCGCCCCGACGGCGTCCCCGACGCCCCGCTCCACCCCCGCCACGAGGCCGCCCTCGCCGGCGGGAATCCCCCTGCCGAGGAGCCCTTCGGGCTCGTGAACGACTTCGACCCGCTCACGGGCAGGAGAGTGAGGATCTGACATGAGTGAGCCGTATCGCGGCGCGCGGGTGATGGGCGCGAGGCGTGCCGCTCCCGCCGGGGAGCACGGCGAGACGCCCGACGCCTACGAGCACGCGCAGATGGACCGCATCCCCCGGATCGTCGCCGTCCACGCGGGCCTGGGAGCGCCGTCGACCTCCGCGATGCTCGCCGAGCGCCTCGTGGAGGCCGCGCGCGCCGCCCTGGAGTCGCGAGCCCGGCTGGCCACCACCGAGGTCATAGCGTTGCGACCCCTGGCGGCCGACATCGCCCTGGCCGGGATCGGAGGTCCGATCAGCGGAGGGCTCCAGTCCGCCATCGACTCCCTGTCCTCAGCCGACGGCGTCGTCGCGGTCAGCCCCGTCTTCCAGGGCTCCTATACGGGCCTGTTCAAGGGCTTCTTCGACGTCATTCCCGACGGCGCCCTGCGCGACGCGCCCGTCCTGATGGGCGCCACCGCTGGCACCGCGCGGCACAGCCTCGTCACTGAGATGGCGCTGCGGCCGCTGTTCACCTACCTCAAGGCCCGCCCGACGACGCTCGCGGTCTTCGCCGCCAGCGAGGACTTCGGCGCCGCATGGGCGCAGGGCTCCGACGGCGACGGCCCCCACCGCGGGGCGCCCCTGGCCGATCGGATCACCCGGGCGGGCGCGGAGCTCGCGGATCTCATGACGCGGCTGAGCCGCCAGGCCCCGGTGGACGCGCTGGCGGGCTTCACCCCGATGGCCGACCTCCTGCCGGGGCGGTCGCGCGGCGGGTCGCGCGGTGGGGAGGCGGCGGGCGGCATCTCCTGAGCGCTCGTGCGCCCTCGAACCACGACCACGAGGGCGCGGGCCCTGGGCCCGGCCTCGCCGCGTGTTGGCGGCCGCAGTGGGGATGGCCGCCGATCCCTGCTATGCTGCGTCCAGCGGCCGAGCCATAGCGCCTCCCAGTGGCGACGCAGCCAGCCCGCCGCGAGCACTGAACCACCGGACCGAGGCATCACCCTGGCGCCGCGCAGTGCATCACCTCTCCCGTGAATGAATCCGGGTTATCCCCCTACCCGCGCGCAGCCATCGCGCGCGCCACACCATGAGGACACTCGTGACTGAGACTTCCAGCGCCCCCGCCCTGACTGCCATGCGCCTGGCCGAGCTGCAGCAGCTCGCCTCCTCAATGGGCCTCAAGGGCACCTCCCGCATGCGCAAGAGCGAGCTCATCGCCGCGATCCGTGACGCCGGCGCCCCCGCGGCGCAGGGATCGACCGCTTCCAGCGCCAAATCGACCGCTTCCAGCGCCAAGGATGGCGCGGCCCCTGCCTCCGAGCCCGCTAGCGCCCAGGCGCCGGCCTCCACTGAGGCCCCCGCGCAGGGCTCCTCCCGCCCGCGCCGTCGCCGCGCCACGGCCGCCGCCGGTGCCCCGAGCGATGTCCCCGCCTCCCTTGAGCTCGACCTGCCGACCCGCTCGGAGCGCGGTGGGGACGCCCCCGCGCAGAGCTCTGACAGCGCACTCCGCCCTCGTCGCGAGCGCGCCGACCGCGCGGAGCGCTCCGACCGGTCTGAGGAGGGCTCGCGCCGCCGTCGCCGTGCCGAGCGCGACCAGCGCCCCGCCGACGGCCCCGATTCCGCCGAGGACCATCTCGACGCCAAGGCCGCCCTCATGCGCGACCTGGCCGACGTCACCGGCACCGCCGCCGTCGAGCCCGCCGAGCGCGTCCGCCGCGAGGACCGCCCTGAGCGCGAGGGCCGCGATGGCGAGGACGAGGGCCGTCCCGGGCGCCGTCGCCGGGGCCGCAAGCGCGGCCGCGACCGCTACGACGACGAGGGTGACGGCCGCGACAGCCGCAACCAGCAGCAGGGCAGGCAGCGCGCCCCCCGCGAGGACGAGGTCCTGCTCCCGGTAGCCGGCATCCTCGACGCCTCCGACCCTAACCACGCGTACCTGCGCACCTCCGGGTACCTGCCCGGCTCGAAGGACGTCTACGTCTCGGCCGCCCAGGTCAAGGAGCACGGCCTGCGCCCGGGCGACGCCGTCTCGGGCTGGGTCCGCGAGGGCGGCGAGTCTGCTCAGTTCGGGGGCGGTCACAGCGGGCGCCAGAACCGGCGGCAGAACCGTGCGGGCCGCGTTAAGTACAACCCCCTGGTCTCCGTGGAGACGATCAACGGCATGGACCCCGAGCGAGCCAAGCGCCGCCCGGAGTTCGCCAAGTTGACCCCCCTCTACCCGCAGGAGCAGTTGCGCCTGGAGACCACGCCGAAGGCCGTCACGCCGCGCGTGATCGACCTCGTCTCCCCGATCGGGAAGGGCCAGCGCGGGCTCATCGTCTCCCCGCCCAAGGCCGGTAAGACGATCGTCCTCCAGCAGATCGCCAACGCCATCGCGGTGAACAACCCGGAGGCCCACCTCATGGTCGTGCTCGTCGACGAGCGCCCCGAGGAGGTCACCGACATGCAGCGCACGGTCAAGGGCGAGGTCATCGCCTCCACCTTCGACCGCCCGGCCTCGGACCACACGATCGTCGCTGAGTTGGCCATTGAGCGCGCCAAGCGCCTCGTGGAGCTCGGGCAGGACGTCGTCGTGCTCCTGGACTCCATCACCCGCCTGGGCCGCGCCTACAATCTCGCCGCCCCCGTCTCCGGGCGCATCCTGTCCGGTGGTGTCGACGCTGCGGCGCTCTACCCGCCCAAGCGCTTCTTCGGCGCCGCGCGCAACGTCGAGAACGGCGGGAGCCTGACGATCCTGGCCACAGCGCTGGTGGAGACCGGCTCGAAGATGGACGAGGTCATCTTCGAAGAGTTCAAGGGCACCGGCAACATGGAGCTCAAGCTCTCCCGCCAGCTCGCCGACAAGCGCATCTTCCCCGCCGTGGATGTGGCCGCCTCGGGCACGCGTCGCGAGGAGTTGCTCATCGACCCCGCTCAGCTGAAGATCATGTGGCGCCTGCGCCGCCTCTTCGCGGGCCTGGAGCAGCAGCAGGCCCTCGAACTCGTGCTCTCCAAGCTCAAGGACACCCAGTCCAACGCCGAGTTCCTCATGGTCATCTCCAAGACGACGCCGGCGGGCGCCTCCCTGGCGGACGCCGACGACGGCGAGTGACGAACTGACAGGACGCATCCCCGGCGAGGCGCGCGGGTGGGCCCTGCCGCCTCGGAATCGAGGCTGGCAGGCCCGCCCGCGCGTCAGTCCTCCAGGTAGCGTGGTCAATCGCCCGAGGACGGCGCCCGGGGGCCAGCTCCGGGTGCTCGGCGTCACTGGCCGCCGCGTTGTGCCACCGGGGCGCGCGGCGGCATAATCACCCACGGCCTCCGGTTCACCCGCGCCGCCGTGCGGGACCCGGGACCCTCTGATTGCTGAAGGAGACACCTATGAAGCAGGGCATTCACCCCGAGTACGTGGCCACCACGGTCACCTGCACCTGTGGCAACACCTTTGAGACTCGCTCCACCGTCACCGCTGGCGAGATCCGCGCCGACGTCTGCTCCGCCTGCCACCCGTTCTACACGGGCAAGCAGAAGATCCTCGACACCGGTGGCCGTGTCGCCCGCTTCGAGGCCCGCTACGGCAAGCGCAAGAAGTAAGCATCCCGACCGACGCCGGCGCCCGGCTCCCCGCGAGCCCAGCGCCGGCGTCGTCGCATCCCGGCAATCCGCCTTCCGCCCCGAGAGGACCATGATGAGCGAGGACTTCAGCGCCGTCGAGCCGCTGCTCGCCGAGCACGCCCAGCTGGAGGTGGAGATGGCCGGTCCCGCCGCGGCCGATCCCGCCGTCATGCGGCGCCTCGGGCGGCGCTATGCCGAGCTCGGGCAGGTCGTCGCCGCGCACCGCGCCTGGGCGGATGCCCGGGCCGACCTGGATGACGCCGCCGAGCTCGCCGCCGCGGACCCCGGCTTCGCCGCCGAGATCGCCGGCGAGCTCCCCGCCCTCGAGGCTGCTGAGGCGGAGGCCGCCGACCGCCTGCGCCACGTCCTCGTTCCCCGCGATCCCGACGACGCCCGGGACGTCATCATCGAGGTCAAGGCCGGCGAAGGTGGGGAGGAATCCGCTCTGTTCGCCTCCGACCTGGCCCGCATGTACACCCGCTACGCCGAGCGGATGGGGTGGAGCGTCACCATCATGGACGCCACCGACTCCGACCTGGGCGGCTACAAGGACGTCCGCCTGGCCGTCAAGGCGCGCGGCGCCGTCGAGCCCGCCGACGGGGTTTGGGCCCGCCTGAAGTACGAGGGTGGCGTCCACAGGGTTCAGCGCGTTCCCGTCACCGAGAGCCAGGGCCGCATTCACACCTCCGCCGCCGGGGTCCTCGTCATGCCCGAGTCCGATGACCCCGGTGAGCTCGAGATCGACCCCGCCGACCTGCGCATCGACGTCTTTCGCTCGTCGGGCCCCGGCGGCCAGTCCGTGAACACCACTGATTCGGCCGTGCGCTTGACGCACCTGCCCACCGGCATCGTCGTGTCCATGCAGAACGAGAAGTCCCAGCTGCAGAACAAGGAGGCGGCGCTGAGGGTCCTGCGCTCCCGCCTGCTGGCCGAGCGCGCCGCCGCCGCTGCGGCCGAGGCCGCTGAGGCCCGCCGCTCCCAGGTGCGCACCGTGGACCGCTCCGAGCGCATCCGCACCTACAACTTCCCCGAGAACCGCATCGCCGACCACCGCACCGGCTACAAGGCCTACAACCTCGACGCCGTCCTCGACGGCGACCTGGGGCCGGTCATCGACTCGGCCATCGCCATGGACGAGGCGGAGCGCCTGGCGGCCGTCG
The DNA here is from genome assembly GCF_009829695.1 of Actinomyces sp. zg296. NCBI lineage: Bacteria > Bacillati > Actinomycetota > Actinomycetes > Actinomycetales > Actinomycetaceae > Actinomyces > Actinomyces sp. zg296. Next base: position 151,478 of record NZ_VWPG01000003.1, on the reverse strand, counting down.
GCGAGCAGTCGTGAACGCACTCGACCGTTACGCGCTGCGGCGGACGGTGCGGGAGGCGGGGCAGACGCTCGCGCTGGCGGGCGTCGCCTCGCCGGAGGTCGACGCCCGGCTGCTGGCCGAGCACCTGCTGGGCGGGCCGCTGCTGCTCGCCGACGGCGCCCCCGAGGGCTTCGCCCCCGCATACGCGGCGCTGGTGGAGCGCCGCGCCGCACGCGAACCGCTGCAGCGCATTCTCGGCGTCATGTGGTTCCGGGGGCTGGAGTTGGAGTGCCGACCGGGTGTGTTCATCGTGCGCCCTGAGACCGAGGTGGTGGCCGGGGCCGCCATCGAGGCCGCCCGGGCGGTGGCGTCGGAGGAGGGACGTGGCCCCGTGGTCGTGGACCTGTGCGCCGGCTCGGGGGTCATTGCCGCCGCGGTCGCGGCGGAGGTTCCCCTGACCCGCGTGTGGGCCGTCGAGATCGACGCCGCCGCCCTCGCCTTGGCGCGGGAGAACTGCGAGCGCCTGGCCCCGGGACGGGTGGAGGTTGTCGGCGGTGACGCCACCGCCCCGGCCGTGCTCGCCGAATTGGACGGGAGCGTCGACGTGGTCGTCTCCAACCCGCCGTACGTGCCCGCCGGGGAGGTGGAGGACGTCGAGACGGCCGGGTACGACCCGGACCTGGCCCTGTACGGCGAGGGAGCGGACGGCTTGCGCCTGCCGCTCGCCGTCATCGAGCGGGCCGCTGCCCTGCTGCGCCCCGGCGCCGTGCTCGTCATGGAACACGACCCCGGGCAGGGGGCCGCGCTGCGGGCCGCCGCCCTCGGTGCCGGCTTCACCGAGGCGGTCACCGGCCAGGACCTCGCCGGTCGCGACCGCTACCTACGGGCCGTCACCGAGCCAAACCCACGGACCTGACACGGCCCTTCACCGCCTTCGCGCTCCAGCTGTTCGGCTCGGTCGCGCGGTCGATGTCCTTGCCCCGGTAGTGCTCCGCGATGCGGTCTCGCGTGAGGCGCTGGCGGAGGCGGTGGCGCTGTGCCCCCGCTCGATCTCGGTCGCGCCCTCGATCTCGGACAGGGACTCCGGCGCCTCCCCGACTTTGAGCCGCGGTGGCAGGGCGGCCTGCTGCGGTTGGACGCCGGTGCGCAGGGACAGGGCGTGGGCACCCGCGATTGGGTTCAGGCCCAGGACCTTGATGCTGCCCGCCGTCGGCTTGGCCAGTCCCTCGATCCGGCTGAGAAGGGTGGTCTTCCCGGCGCCGTTGGGTCCGATGATCCCAAGGATCTCTCCGGTGCGGACCTCCAGGCTGACCGAGTCCAGGGCGGTCAGGTCGCCGAAGCGCTGGGTGACGTCCTTGCAGACGACGGCGCTCATGGCTGATCCTCGGGGGTGCGCGAGGCGGTTGACGGCTGGGCACTGGTGGGTGCTCGCCCGTCCTGGCGCGGTGCCCTGGTACCCAGCCCGACAGGGGGATCGCAGTCCTGTGCCAGCGGGCGACCAGGAGTGCGAGTCAGTTTCACGTCCTCGCCCGAGTCGCCACGCCTGAGCGGACCGGCCCTGACATCGGGGTACCGGCGGGCCCTGGCTCACTCCGCGGCCATCGGGCAGACTTCCCGTGCAGCGGACGACGGCTGACCCGCGTGATCGACGAGTACCGTCGTCGCTACCCAGCCGAACCCTTCTGAACGGAGCTGCCACATGACCACTGTCCTGGTGATCGGATCAACCGGAAAAGTCGGACGCGTCGTCGTCGACGAGGCCCTCCAACGCGGCCACACCGTCAAGGCCCAGACCCGCAACGCCCAGCGGGCGCGACGATCCCTGCCTGACGGCGCCGAGATCGTCGAGGCGGCGCCCGCCGACGCCGACGCGCTGCGTCCGCTCGTCGCGGACGTGGACGCCGTCATCCTCACCCACGGCGGCGACAGTGACGGCGAGAACAACTTCTACGCCGTCATCCCGGCGCTGCTGGAGGCGCTCGGGGACTGCGACACCCACATCAGCCTCATGACGGCGATGAACACAAGCCACTCCGCCGGCGCCAGCGCCAGCAACTACGAGTTCGTGGAGTGGAAGCGCCGCGCTGAGCGGCTCGTGCGCGCCTCCGGCCACCCCTACACAATCGTGCGCCCCGGCTGGTTCGACTACCAGGGTCCCGCCGACCGCCAGATCGACCTGCGGCAGGGCGACCTGGTCACCGGGCAGCCCGGAGTCGACCGGCGCCACATCGCCCAGGTGCTCCTGGAGGGAGCGCTCAACCCCTCCGGCGCCCGCCGCACCGTGGAGATCTTCAGCAGGGCCGGAGCCCCCGTCACCGACTTCGAGGCCCTGTTCGCCGCGACGCGCGCGGACGAGGCTGGCGGCCTCGACGGCGTGCTCGACACCAACAACGTGCCGCTGGCCCAGGAGCCGCAGCGTGTCCAGGACGACCTCGCCCGACGTGGCAAGTGACGCTGGATCACGCGTGTGCCGCATAAGGACATCTGGGACCGTACGCGTGACGGCGACGATGTAGACCTGTTCGAGCAGGAGTACACCGACATCGTGCGGGTCGAATAGGCACGTTGCCGGGGGGGGCATGTTCGACATGAACCAGACCCGTCCCTCCGACTCGGCACTGCGAGAGGAGGCGCTGACCGTCGGCTTCAGCGAGGCCGCCACGGGACAAGACCTCACCGTCCGGGAGCGCTACCCGCGGGCCGTGCGCTGAGCGTTGGCGCCGGCGCTCAGGCGGGGCTCCTCGATCCAGCCCTCGCCGACTCTCACCGGCACGACGTGCGCGCCGCCGTCGGGCATGGCCTCGGCCAGCCAGTCCAGGCCCTGCGCCTCCAGGCGGGTGGCTCCGGCGAAGGAGTCGGGCTTGCGGACGACGGCGTCGGAACGGCTGCTCATGGGGTCAAGCCAAGCACGGGTGCGTCGTGGAAGAATATCCGCAGCGCAGCGAGAGGAGACGGTGCCGTGAGCCTTGATGCGTTGGGCCGGGAGCAAGGCCATATGGAATCCGATGCCTTCATCCATGACCTCCGCGAGGCCCTGGCCGCGGCGGGGGACCCGGCCCGCGCCGAGCAGCAGCGCGCCTACCTGAAGTCCGAGATGGCGATGTACGGCGTCGGCGTCCCCGTCACCCGCCGTATCGCCCAGAGGATCGCCGCCGCCCACCCAGACCTCTGGTGCGAGGCCGCCAGCTGGGAGGAGGCGCTGCGCCACCTGTGGGACGGCGCCACCCACCGCGAGGAGCGCTTCGCCGTCCTGGCGATCATCCGCTCCAAGTACTCGGCCGCTCATGCCGACCGCTTGGAGTCCCTCGCGCTCTACGAGCACCTCCTGCGCACGGGCCAGTGGTGGGACCTGGTCGATGAGACCTCGCACGCCGTGGGCCTCGTCGTGCGCGCCCACCTGGCGGCGGCCGCACGTATGCGTGCCTGGGCGGTGGACGCGAACATGTGGGTGCGACGCAGCGCGATCATCTGCCAGCTCCAGCACAAGGAGCGCACCGACTTGGGCCTCCTGACCGCCGCCATCGAGGCCAACCAGGAAGACCAGGAGTTCTTCATCCGCAAGGCCATCGGCTGGGCGCTGCGCGACTACGCCCGTACCGACGGCGACTGGGTGCGTGCCTTCGTTGAGACCCACCCGGGGCTGTCGCCGCTCAGCCGCCGCGAGGCGCTCAAGCACCTGTGAGGCCGGGGGCGGCTTGTCTCTCCGGCCTGCCGAGAAGCGGGCCTGGGAGTGGCGCGGCGCCCGGGTGGTGTGGGGCCGACGGCGGGGGAGCGCCCACGTGGCGGAAGTCGTTCTCCCCGAGCGCCTCCAGCAGCGCCGGTGGCCGCTGGCAGGAGACGATGAGACCTCCGCGAAGCGCTGAGATGGGGTCGCTCAGGCCCTGGCGTCGATGAGATCGGCCAGTCGTCCGAGAACCAACTCCCGTGCCCGCTCGGCGACCCTCGGCCCGTTGAGGCCGAGGATTCCATGGCAGGTCCCGGGAAGCAGGACCGCCTCGGTTAGAACATTCGCCTCAGTCAGGGCCCTGGCAAAAGCCAGATCCTCATCCATAAGCGGATCGCACTGGTTCACGAGGAGGAACGTCGGCGGGAACCCTGAAAGATCGGCCTCCCTGGCGGGAGCCGCATGGGGCGTCGGATCCTGATCGCCAAGATACGCTGACCATGAGGCGGTCGCGTTCGGCAGATCCCATACGGGCGTGCTGGTGGCGTTCCGCATCGAGGCCGTGTTGAGGCGGTCATCGAGAACCGGCTCAATGAGGAACACATGGTCCGGCATGGGGGCGCCGGTGTCCCGGCAACGAAGAGTCAGCCCCGCGGTCAGGTTCCCTCCGGCTGAGTCGCCGTAAGCGATCCACGTCGCCTCAGGGTACTGCGTGGTGACCCATGTCCAGGCCGCGACGCAGTCCTCTAGAGGACCTGGGAAGGAGGACTCCGGAGCGAGCCGATAGTTCGGGCTCACGACTGTGGCGCCGGTGCGCAAGGCCAGAGTGGCGTTCCACGCGTCGTCGTACTTGGCCTGACCGGAGACGAAACCGCCACCATGGATGGACAGGATGACGGCATTCGCGCCGTGCCGCGGGGCGTGAACCCTCAACTCCACCTCCTCGCCGCCGCTCGGCACAGCGAGGATCGTGCGAGTGACCCCATCGGGGACGGGGGTCTCATGATCGAGGATCGCCGCCCCGGCGGCGCGCATCGTCAGTGGATCCCAGGCGGTCTGCGGCGGAATGTCCGCCGCGGCCGTGGACACCTCAGGATCGATGAGGCGGGCGGGGTCGAGAGTCATGACGCCACCTCCTTCAGGAACGAGTCGCAGACCGCGTAGAAGCCCTCGGAGCGGTCGCGGCGCACGCAGTGCGACGCGCCGGGGACCATGGCCGTGCGAATCCTGGCGTTGCCGAGCGCCTGGACCTCCTCCAGCCCGGAAGGCCCTATGAGGACGTCGTCGCCGTCGGATGTGACCAGGAGCGTCGGCGTGACCAGGGCTGATGCCGTCTCCGCCCAGAAAGTGGCGGGGGAGACGACGCCGGTGTGGATGAAGTCCCGATCCACCTGGATCTTGGCTTGCAACCATGCGCAGGACTCCTCAACGTCCCACGCCGGGTAACTCTTCCGATTCTCGGTGAGCGCCTCGTCAGGGTGATCCGCGATCCATGCCATCCGGGCAGCCAGCGTCGGCCCCTCGTCGCTGTAAGCGGTCCTCTGGCTCTCGGAGAGCCAGGCGGGATCCTCCAGCACGAGCGCGTCGACGAGATCCGGGCGGCTGGCGGCGGCGGCGGCGCAGACCGCGCCCCCCATCGAGTGGCCGATGAGAATCACCGCGGTATCGTGCTGGCGGCCCTCAAGGATGGTGATGAGATCCTTGACCATAACCCCGATCGGATCGCTCAGCTCTGCGGGGTTGAAATGGGGGGAAACGCCGTGCCCACGCGCATCAATCGACGTGACATCGTAATGGCTCCGCCAGTGCCGGTGCGCCGCCGATAGTGATGCCGCGTTGTCGGTGACGCCGTGATTGAGGAGCAGTTGAGGCGCTCCGGCCCTGATGGTGCGGATGCGGGCGATCCCAGTTGCTTCCGTCATGCTTCGCTCCTCATGAACTCATGCTCGATGTCCTCCAGCGTCTTGCCGCGCGCCCCAGGGGTGGCCTTGAGGGCGAAGACGGCCGACGGCGTGGTCGCCGCGGCATGGATCCCGAGCGCGCCCGCTCCACCGGCGCGCGCCGGCTCCGCGTTGATCTTGGCGTTGCCGATATCCAGTGCCGCGACCTCGCGCGGGGTGATGACGGCGCCCCGATGCGGTGGGGACTGCATGAGAGCTCACTCTCCTTTGAGCTGGTTCCGGGCGAGGTCGGGGGAGCGGGATCTCGCGCGTGGCGGGCCTGCCACTGAGACTCCGCAGGTCACCATATGGTAGCGTCGCCAACCATAGGGTGTTCGATGCTGATGGTACACCCATGGCGGGCGGGGGAGAGCGGCTCGATCACGTACGGGGGAAGTCGTGCATAAGTATGAGCTTATCCGTGAGGCCATCGCGGCGATGGCGGCTGAGGCGGGACCTGGGGCTCGCCTGCCCACCGAGAAGGAGATGGCTCGACGCTTCAACGCCTCAACGATGACGGTGCGTCGCGCGCTTCAGATGCTCACGGAGAACGGCTTGCTTCGCGGGGTGCCTGGGAGGGGCACCTTCGTGGCGCGTTCCCGGGTGACCAAGGTGGCTCGCGCGTCCGCCTCGTTCACCGAGGCGCTGCGGGCCTCGGGGCGTCGAGCGAGTAGTCGGCTCGTCTCGGCGACCTTGCGACCGCCCATCGATGACGCCGAGGGCGACTTCTTCGCCGTCGGTGAGGGGGGATTCGTCGTCGAGGTGCGGCGTGTGCGCCTGGGGGACGGGATTCCCATCGGGTTCGAGTCGGCTGTCCTCAATGCGGCCATCGTCCCCGGTATTCTCGGATGCGATCTCACCGGGTCGTTGTACGAGCTGATCGAGCAGCAGTACCAGCTTCAGATCGAGCGCACCGGCATCGTCGTGTCCGCCCGGCTCCCGGAGGGGCGCGAGGCGGAACTGCTTGAGGTGGAGCCCGCGGAGCCGTGCCTGCAGACGGTTGTCACCGCCCAGGTCTCAGGCGGGCAGAACCTTGAGCGCACGGTGGCGCTCTATCGCGGCGACATGTATGAGCTCGCCATCTGAGTCCGCATTCGGGACGGCTGTGACTCATTCTGGTCCCCTCCTGGTCGGTGCCCCCGCGGGAGGTTGGAGCCGATGCGGGTCCTCGCCCGTGACCTTGGCGAGGCCTGGCCGCCACGGGGTCCGGCCCGTGCCGAGCAGCAGCGCGCCCACTTGAGCCCTGAACTGCGCCGCCCTGACCATGGGCCTGCGCGGCGCAGGTGACGTATTGGCATCAAATGATGGCCGAGAGCGCACGAGCGGTCCGGCGGGGGCTCGGACGGCCGTAGGATGTTGGCACCCGTGTTCCCTGAATCGAAGGATTCCCAGAATGAGAAGGCTTCCTCGTCTTGCCGCCGGCGGCGCCGCCGTGCTCTCCCTCGGCCTCATGGCCGTCCCGAGCATCGCCGCTGAAGGCGCCATCGGCGCCGGCGATGCCACCGGCTCCCCGAGCGCCGCGTCCCCTACGGTCAACGACTCGGGCAGCGCTGGTACCGCTGGCGACGCTAGTGGCGCTGGTGACGCTGGCAGCGCTGGTGATGCTGGTAGCGCTGGTGACGCTGGCAAGCGGGGCGATGACGACGCGAGGATCGTGTTCCCGGCCATCGCCCTGTCCGCCCCCTCCGTTGAGGTCGGCAAGACGCTTACCATCACGGTGACCGGTCTGCCCTCCGGCACCGTGTCGGAGGTCATCGCGTCCCCCGGCGACATCGCCGTCGGTAAGACGACCCACAATGCCCAGGGCGTCGGCACTGTCGACTGGACGGTCGGCAAGGAGGTGAAGCCCGGCGTCTACACGATCTCCCTGAAGGACAATCCGGATGTCACGGCGAAGGTCACCGTGACCGCCGCGAAGCCCGGCGCTGACGCCGCCCCCGGCGGCACCCCGTCGGCGGCGCCCTCGGCTTCGGTGGCGCCCTCGGCTTCGGCGATGCCCTCGGCGGCGCCGAGCGCCTCCGCCGTTCCCAGCGCGCCTTCCGCGACCACCGCCACTCAGGCGCCGTCCGTCACCGCCGCCGCCAGCGCAGGTGCCCTGGCGCGCTCCGCCGCCGCCGGCGCCGCCGCCAGCGCGGGTGTCCCGGCGGGCTCCGCCGCCTCCCAGCCCGGTTCCCTGGCCCGCACGGGTGCTTCCACGGTCCTCGGCGTCCTCGCCATCGGGCTCGTGACGGCCGGCATCGTCCTGCGGGCGGCCTCTCGGCGCGCCTGAGCGCGGCGACGCGCTCGACCATCGCGGCTCACCTGATCAGTCGGTGCTCGCCGGGGGGGGGGCGGGGCCAGCACGGCCCCGCCCCCCCCGGCGCCTCGGGTTGGGACGGCTGGGAGGACGATGACTCCTGGGCCGGCGTCGAGCCCCCTGACGACGCCGCGCCGGACCCCGAGGAGGCCATCGCGCCGGAGGACGCTGACGCCGTCGCCCCCACCTGGGAGGAGCGCCAGGCCGAGGTCGCCGATCTCGTCGGCCGCGGTCGGCACCCCACCACGGTCTGTTCGCCGTCCTGGACGGATGAGGACCGCCGCGTCGTCGAGGACGCCCTGACCGCCACCGGCACCGCCGAGCTCGCGGACCGCTCGGTCGACGAGCTCTCCGGGGGGCAGCGCCAACGCGTCTGGATCGCTATGGCTCTCGCACAGCACACCGATGTCCTCCTCCTTGACGAGCCCACCACCTTCCTCGACCTCACCCACCAGGTCGAGGTCCTCGACCTGCTCACCGACCTCAACCGCTTGCGCGGCACGACCGTGGTGATGGTCCTGCGCGATATCAACCTCGCCGCCCGCTACGCCGACCACCTCGTCGCCATGCGTGACGGACGGATCGCCGCCGCCCACCCAGACCTCTGGTGCGAGGCCGCCACCTGGGAGGAGGCGCTGCGCCACCTGTGGGACGGCGCCACCCACCGCGAGGAGCGCTTCGCCGTCCTGGCGATCATCCGCTCCACGCGCTCCGCGCCGCACGCCGACCGCTTGGAGTCCCTCGCGCTCTACGAGCACCTCCTGCGCACGGGGCAGTGGTGGGACCTCGTCGACGAGACCTCCCACGCTGTGGGTCTTGTCGTGCGCGCCCACCTGGCGGCGGCCGCACGCATGCGTGCCTGGGCCGTGGACCCCGACCTGTGGGTGCGACGCAGCGCGATCATCTGCCAGCTCCAGCACAAGGAGCGCACCGACTTGGGCCTCCTGACCGACGTTATCGAGGCCAACGAGGAGGACTCGGAGTTCTTCATCCGCAAGGCCATCGGCTGGGCGCTGCGCGACTACGCCCGCACCGACGGCGACTGGGTGCGTGCCTTCGTCGAGACCCACCCCGGCCTGTCCGCCCTCAGCCGCCGCGAGGCGCTCAAGCACCTGTGAGATGGGCGGCCGGCTGCTTCTGCCTCCCGGGGCGCGCTGACCGGCTCGCTGATGACCTGGGACTCCGGGATGACCGTGCCCGCTTGATGGGCACACCCGTCGACCTGGTGATTGTGGAATCGATGCGGAACCCGTACGTCACCGAGGCTGCTCTTGCGACGGCGGAGGAGCTGTATGCTGCCTGAGACCCCCGCGCACCTGTGGGATGCCCAGCACGCCGCTCGGGATGCGGTGCTAAGGCCTACTTGAACGTCACCTCGTGGCTCTCGGTGTACTCGATGGCCGTCTGGTCGCCCGAGACGGCGATACCGCGGCCACGCTCGTAGACCATGGTCGTACCGTGCTCCGGCAGTTCGCTGCCCTGCCCCCTGCGCAGAATGATGATCCATCCGTCAACCGAGGTCTTCCCCATGTCGGAGTTGTCAAAGACCGCCAGGCCCTGGGACGGAAGAAGCTTCTCCTCAAGACTGCTGTACCTCATCTGGAAGGTCTCGTCCCCCGGGCCGGCTTCCAGGCGGATGTTGAGATCGTCGCCGCCGAAGGCCTCATACGCCGAGTCATCCTCGAAGTCCATCGTGCAGTGGACGAGGGAGACCGTGTCCTCCTCCTGGATCTTGCCGATCTGTCCCGGCGCCCCCCGGACGGCTGACGTGTCGTAGTCCGGGATGATCTTGTCGCAGGTGACGGTGCGGTGCGCGGCGGAGTCCCTGAAGACGATGGGGTCGATGTCCCGCGCGCCCAGGGCCGCTGCGGCAGAGGCCTGCGCATCAGCGGTGCTCGCTGCCACGGGGATGGTGCCACCGCAGGCGCCGAGGCTGAGAACCAAGCCAGCAGTGGCAGTGACGGACAGGAGGGAAGGGAGCGGGCGCATAGGCGTCTCCGGAGTAGTAGGTGGCGGGCCGACTGGCTCCTTAAGTGTGGACGGCCCCGGCCAGGCGCGCCATGGGGTGACTTCCCGGGGGAGGACTCCCCGGGCGCGGTCGAGGTGGGCGCGTGACCTCCTCGCGCGGTCTGGGCGGCAGCGCCGTGCCCGGCCCTGGGGGCGGGTGGGTGCCGGTAGGCTGGGGCCAGAATGAACGCGACGGACTCCCTCTTCGGCTCCCTGCCCATGCCCGGCCAGAAGGGCGGCGCCACGCCCCCCGTCGAGGCCGCCCTGCCGGCCCTCGCCCCGGCCTCCTTCGACGCCGACGACGGCTGGGCCGACTCCCTGCTCGACACCGAGGCCCCTGCCGAGTCCGGATACGAGTCCGACGACGAGTTCCCCTCCGCCGAGGAACGCGACTCCGTTGCCGACACCTGGGAGGAACGCCAGGCCGAGACCGCCGCCCTCGTCGCACGCGCCCAGGCCAGGGCTGCCGCCCTGCGCGCCGCCCAGGCAGGAGCGCCCGACCCAGGGCCTGCGGGAGGCGGCGTCGGCCGGGAACAGGGCCTCGCCGTCGGCGACCCCACCGCACTCACCCGCGGCCTCAACGGGCCCCAGGCCGCGGCCGTCACCCACGCCGGCGCCCCCCTGCTCATCATCGCCGGCGCCGGGAGCGGCAAGACCCGCGTCCTGACCCACCGCATCGCCCACCTGCTGGCCACCGGCCGGGCCCATCCCGGCGAGATCCTCGCGATCACCTTCACCAACAAGGCCGCCGCGGAGATGCGCGAGCGGGTCACCGGGCTCGTCGGGCCCGCCGGGGGGCGCATGTGGGTCTCCACCTTCCACTCCGCCTGCGTGCGCATCCTGCGCCGTGAGCACGAGGCCGCCGGCCTGCGCTCCACCTTCTCCATCTACGACGCCGCCGACTCCACGCGGATGGTCACCCTGATCGTGCGCGAGCTCGGCATCGACCCCAAGCGATTCACCCCCAAGGCCTTCGCCCACCGCATCTCCGACCTCAAGAACGAGCTCGTCACCCCCGTCGAGTTCGCGGAGAAGGCGGTGACCACCAACCCCTTCGAGCGCCACCTCGCCGAGGTCTACACCGCCTACGCGTCGCGCATGGCCTCCGCCAACGCCCTGGACTTCGACGACCTCATCATGCGCGCGGTCCAACTGCTCCAGGCCAAGCCCGCGGTGGCCGAGATGTACCGGCGCCGATTCCGCCACATCCTCGTTGACGAGTACCAGGACACCAACCACGCCCAGTACATCCTCGTGCGCGAGCTTGTCGGCGGCCCCGGCACCTCCGGGGAGGGAACCGCGCTTCCCCCGGCCGAGCTGACCGTCGTGGGGGACTCCGACCAGTCCATCTACGCCTTCCGCGGCGCCACCATCCGCAATATCGAGGAGTTCGAGCAGGACTACCCGTCCGCCCGCACCATTCTGCTGGAGCAGAACTACCGCTCCACCCAGAACATCCTCGACGCCGCCAACGCCGTCATCTCGCGCAACACCGGGCGCCGCCCCAAGAACCTCTTCACCGACTCCGGCCCCGGAGCCCCCATCACCGGCTACGTGGCCGACTCCGAGCACGACGAGGCCCGCTGGATCTCCACCGAGATCGACCGCCTCGCCGACGAGCACGGGGTGAGGCCCCGGGACATCGCGGTCTTCTACCGCACCAACGCCCAGTCCCGCGCCCTGGAGGAGGTCTTCATCCGCGCCGGCCAGCCCTACAAGGTCATCGGGGGCACCCGCTTCTACGAGCGGCGCGAGATCAAGGACGCCATCGCCTACCTGCGCGCCGTGGACAACCCCGATGACGACGTCTCCCTGCGCCGCATCCTCAACGTCCCCAAGCGCGGACTGGGGGAGAAGGCCGAGGCCGCCCTCGCCGAGCACGGCGCCCGCCACCGCGTGTCCTTCTCCGACGCCATCGCCGACGCCGCCGGAGCGCCCCGCCCGGGCCTGACCGAGCCCGAGGCGCAGGGGGCCCCGCGGGTCGAGGGCCTGGCCACCCGCGCCCGAGCCCAGGTCACCCGGTTCCACGAACTCCTTGAGGGCCTGCGCCATCAGCAGGCCTCGGGCGACGGGGTCGCGGACATCCTCGACTCCGCCCTCGACGCCTCCGGATATCTCGCAGAACTGCGCGCCTCCGATGATCCCCAGGACGCCACCCGCGTGGAGAACCTCGCCGAACTCCACTCCGTGGCCGCCGATTTCCAGGCCGCCAACCCCGAGGGGAGCCTCGCCGACTTCCTGGAGCGCGTCAGCCTCGTCGCCGACTCCGATCAGCTCCCCTCCGCCGAGAGCGCCGTCGGCGAGGAGGCCGCGGCGCAGGCCCATGAGGCCGCCGAGCAGGGCCAGATCACCCTCATGACCGTCCACACCGCGAAGGGCCTGGAGTTCCCGGTCGTCTTCGTCACCGGCATGGAGGATGGCACTTTTCCTCACTCCCGGGCCCTGGCCGAGGACTCCGAGCTCGCCGAGGAGCGGCGCCTGGCCTATGTGGCGCTCACCCGCGCGCGTGAGCGGCTCTACGTCACCCGCGCCGCCGTGCGCTCCGCCTGGGGGCAGGCCACTGCCATGCCCGCCTCCCGCTTCCTCGATGACATCCCGCCCGAGACCATGGACTGGAAGCGCCTGGCTTCCTCCATGGACGCCCTGCGCGGGGGCGGCACCGGCTGGGGGCGCGGTTGGGGCGATGATGGGGGTGGTCGCAGGGGCTCCCGCTCCCGAGGCTCCTGGCACTCCGACGACGACGATTTCGCTCCCCCGATCGGCGCCCGCCCCGCGCGCACCGGCAAGATCGGGCGCGTGGAGACCGCCAAGGACCGGGCCGCCAAGCGCGCCGCCGCGAAGAAGGGATCCGCCCCGGTCCGCCTGGATGGCAGCGAGCGGTCCACGGGCAACGGGGGAGAGGAGGAGCTCCCCGCGGCCGTCCAGGGCCTGCGAGAGGGAGACGCCGTGCGCCACGACACCTACGGCGTCGGCACCGTGATCGCCCTGGAGGGACACGGCCGCTCGAAGGTCGCCCGCGTGGAGTTCACCATCGACGGCGCCCGCGCCGTCAAGCGCCTCATGCTGCGCCTAGCGCCCCTGGCCAAGGCCTGATCGAATCCCCATCCCGCCTCGGAGGAGCCTCCGCGGCTCCCACTGGCCGGCAGCGACCGCGTCTGGCGCGCCTAGGTCAGGCTCCCCCACACGCCGGGCTCGCTAGGAGCGAGGACAGATCCCAGGCCGGCGGTGGCGAATGCCGCCCGTGTGCGCGCAGGACCCTGCGTGAAGTGCGCCCACTGCGTCTGGTGCGCCACGACGACGCGCCGGGCCGACAGCACTCGCGCCGCCGTCGCCGCCTGGTCAGCCGTCATGGACAAGGGGCGGCCCGCGAACTTGGCTGGGACGCTCGCCCGGCCCGCGTGGAGCACCGCGTAGTCCATCGGGCCGAAGCGCTCGGCCACCGCTGTCACCCCATCCAGCGAGGTGGTGTCACCGCTGAGGAACATCTGCTCCGCGCGCGCCTGGAGCACGAAGCCGATGACCTCGCAGTTGACGAAGCCCCGTGAATCCCGTTCACCGTCCGCCGGGCCATGAACGGCCTCGACGGCGTGGATCGTGAGCTCACCGAGGCTGAGGCTCTCGCCCGCGGCCAGGCCCCGCGCCGTGCCGCCCATCCGCCGTCTTGCTCACAGCGCGGCAGCGAGCCTGGCGACAGCGTCTGCCGCGCTCCCGCGGTGGGCGCCACGCCAGCCGGTGCCCGCCCACAGGGAGATCCTCTGCATGTCACCCGCCCTGGCGGCGGCCGCGCGCAGGGGCAGCGTCAGGCGGTTGACCGCCGGATAGGCGCTGGGAGCATGAGGATGCCGCAGCGCGAATCCGTTGCGCAACGAGCGTGCCGGCCGCCCGCTGAACGCTCGTGTCACGATCGTGCGCGTGAAGCCCGGGTCCGCCAGGGCGCGGCGATACGTCTCAGGGGTCCCCGCCTCATCGGCTCGCAGCAGCAGCGTGCCGACGGCGACCATCTGGGCCCCGGCAGCAAGAATCGCCCGGACGTCCTCGCCACCGCCGACTCCACCGGTACCGATGACGGGCAACGTGGTCGCCCCGCGCACCTCCTGAACCACATCCGCCGTGGCCTGGCCACCGATCGTCCGAGAAGGGTCAAAGGTGGCGCTGTGACCACCAGCCCGCGGCCCCTGGACCACCAGCCCATCCGCCCCGGCCTCGGCAGCGGCCACGGCTTCCCGCGCCGTCGTCACGGTCACCAGCACTGTGGTGCCGGCCGCGCGCAGGCGGCGGACGACGTCGTCCTCCGGAAGCCCGAAGGTGAAGGAGACCACCGGCACCGGGTCGCTCACCAGCAGGTCGAGCTTGGCCTGCCAGCCATCGTCGTCATCGCCGGGCTGGACCCTCAGCTCCAGTCCGTGGGCCCGCGCCTCCGGGGCCAGTTCGCGCGCATAGGCCTGGAGCGCGGCATCATCGACCGGCGCGCGCGAGGGCACGAAGAGGTTGACGCCGAAGTCGGCCCCCAGCTGGCGGGCCTGACTGATCTGCTCTGCCAGCGCCTCGACGCTCCGGTAGCCGCCCGCCAAGAAGGGGAAGGCGCCCGCCCCGGCAACCGCGCCGGCCAGCGCCACGGTGGAGGGCCCGCCCGCCATCGGCGCGGCAGCGAGAGGGAGCGACGAGGCCAGCAGCGGGGTGGTCGCCATGGTGTCTCCTAGGAACGATGGACAGGAACCGCCTGTCAGGCTAGGAGAGCCTCGCGCCCGAGGGAAGTGCCTGTCAGGCATGATCTATGCTTCAGCGGCATGGACGTGGAGATACGGCACCTGCGTGCCTTCATCGCCGCGGCTCAGGCGCGGCGGATGTCGGGCTCGAGGAAGATCGTGGCGCTCAGGCCCGGCAGCGCCTCGCGCACCCGCGCCTCGGCGGCGTCGATCGACTCGGCAATCGCCGCGCCCGTGGCCCCGGTGGGCACGGCCACCTTGGCCGCCACCAGGAGGGTCTCGGGCCCGGTGTGGATGGTGCGCAGGTAGACCACGGATTCCAGGGCCCCGCCCGGGATCGCCGCGAGGATGGCGTCACGGTGCTCGGGGGCCGCCGCCTCCCCCAGCAGCAGGGAGGACATCTCGAAGGCCAGGAACAGGGCGATGACGACGAGCAGCAGGCCGATGGATGCCGATCCGATGGCGTCCCACCGGCCGTCACCGGTCAGCAGGGTCATCGACACGCCCCCCAGGGCGAGGACGAGCCCGACCAGGGCGCCGATGTCCTCCAGGAGGACCAGGGGGATCTCCGGGGACCGGGAATCGCGGATGTAGCTGAGCAGGCCGCGGCTCCCGCGGGCGGCGCGCGCCTCGCGCAGCGCGGTGCGCAGGCTGAAGCCCTCCAAGCCGATCGACACCACGAGGACGGCCACCGGCACCCAGTGCCAGGAGTCGATGGCGCGCGGGTGGCTGAACTTCTCCCAGGCCTCGTACAGGGCGAACAGGCCGCCCAGGGTGAACAGGACGATCGAGACGATGAACGCCGCGAGGTAGCGGGAGCTCCCGTAGCCGAACTGGTGCTGCTCATCGGCCTGCCGCCTGGCCCGCTTGCCGCCGAGGAGGAGGATCGCCTGATTGCCGGAGTCCGCCAGGGAGTGGACCGACTCGGCGAGCATCGACGATGAGCCGGTGAGCAGCCAGGCGACGGCCTTCGTGACGGCGATGCCGACGTTGGCGGCCAGCGCCGCGATGATCGCCTTGCCGCCAGAATGGTCGTGGGCCATGGGTCCTCCTTGGATCGAGTGGGCGCGCCGCCGAGCGCGCATCACGGCGACGCTACCGCGAGCGAGGGCCGGCATCGCCGTCATCTCACGTGAAAGTGGTCGCCATCAGCATGAACATCGGATATCTGTTGAGTTGAAGATCACAGATGGGCTGCTCGCAAGGTGACGGAAGCCGCTCTGTGACCGATCTACTGTTACCTGGGTCATAGCCATTGATGTCTGTGGCCGATGCGCGGGCGCCCGCAGCCCGCCACCGATGAGGTTCAAGGAGGAGGCTCATATGACGAGCTCGCTACCCCGTCGCCGATTCATCCAGGGCTCCGCCCTGGCGGCTGCCGGCGTCGCCGTCGCGGCCTGCGGCAAAGGAGCCGGCGCCAGCACTGAGATCACCGGGAACGGGCCGATCACCTGGGTCCAGGGCAAGGACAACTCCGGGGGGATGGTCAAGAAGCGGATCGACCAGTGGAACGCTGAGAACCCGGGTGAGGAGGTCACCCTCATCGAACTCTCCTCCGAGGCGGACCAGCAGCGCCAGTCCATGATCAACAACGCCCAGACGAAGTCCGACGCCTACGACGTCATCTCCGTGGACCTCGTGTGGATCGCCGAGTTCGCCGCCCACCGCTGGATCATCGAGCTGCCTCAGGAGCGGCTCGCCAGCCCCGATGTCATCGAGTCGGTGTGGGACACCGGGATCTACCGGGACAAGCTCTTCGCGATGCCCTTCGCCACCGACTCCTCGATGATGTACTACCGCAAGGACTTCCTCGCCGAGGCCGGGATCCAGGAGCCTCCCAAGGACTGGGAGGGGATCAAGGGGGCGATCGACGCCGTGCGCGCGCTGCCCGGGCACTCGTCCATCGGGGGCTTCGGCGGCCAGTACGCCAAGTACGAGGGCCTGACCTGCTGCGCATCGGAGTTCATCAACACCGCCGGGGGCTCCTTCTACGACGACCAGGGGGAGGTCGCGATCAACTCCCTCGAGGCCGTCGCCGGGCTCCAGAACCTCATGGACGCCTTCGCCGGCCGCTACATCCCCAAGGAGTCCCTGGAGTGGAAGGAGGAGGACGGCCGCAACGCCTTCGAGTCCGGCGATCTCCTCTTCTACCGGCAGTGGTCCTACCAGTACAAGAACGACATGGAGTCTCTGGGCGAGGACAAGTTCGCCGTCGCGCCCCTGCCGATGATCGACGGCAAGAAGTTCGTGCCGACCCTCGGCGGCCACAACTGCGCGATCTCCGCCTACTCGAGGAACAAGGCCACCGCGCTGAGATTCATCCAGTGGTTCACCTCCCTGGACTCCGAGCGCTACGCGCTGGAGACCCAGACGCTGGCGCCAATCGTCGGTTCCCTCTATGAGGACCCCGCGCAACTGGAGTCCTTCCCCTTCCTGCCCACGCTCAGGGAGTCCCTCGACTCCGCCAGAAGCCGCCCCAAGGCCGTCTACTACGGCGATGTCACCGCCGCCATCCAGGACGCCCTCTACCCGGCGATCACTGGGGCCACCACCGCGCAGGCCGCGATCTCCGGTTTGGAGGCGACGCTCAAGAGCCTGGCCTGAGCGCCCGGCGGCGATCCACTAGTCGTACCAAGTCCTCAGAAGGAAACGAGAAGAGCCTATGAGCACGGACATGCGGGCGGCGCTCAAGCACCGCTCCCAGGCGAGCCGGGCGCAATCGCGCCTCGCCTGGCTCCTCATCACCCCGACGATCCTCGTCCTGGGCGTCGTCATCGTCATCCCCGTCATCCAATCCCTGTACCAGTCCTTCTTCGCCCCGCCCGAGCTGAACAAGTCGACGGGCTTCTTCGACGAGGCCGAGCGCTTCGTCGGGTTCGAGAACTACACCAGGATCTTCTCCGGCTCCGGGGACCGATTCTGGAACGCGGTCTACAACACCACCCTGTTCGGGGTCGTCACCGTCGTCCTGGAGACCCTCCTGGGCGTCGCCATGGCGATCATCATGCACAGGGCCATGAGGGGACGCGGCATCGTGCGCGCCGCGATCCTCGTGCCCTGGGCCATCCCGACCGCCGTGTCCTCCATCCTGTGGGCCTGGATCTTCAACCAGAACGGCGTGGCCAACGCCGTCCTCGGCCACCACATCATGTGGGCGTCCGGCGACCTGACCGCGAAGATGGCCATCATCATCACCGACGTGTGGAAGACCGCCCCCTACATCGGGCTGCTCACACTCGCCGGCCTCCAGGTCATCCCCGACGAGGTCTACGAGGCCGCCAAGATCGACGGCGCCACCACCTGGCAGCGCTTCACCCGCATCACACTGCCACTGGTCAAGCCCGCCCTGGCCGTGGCCGTCCTCTTCCGTGCGCTGGACGCCCTGAGGATGTTCGACCTCCCCTACATTCTCATCGGGCCGCGCAAGGCGAGCGTGGAGACCATCTCGATGCTCGTCCAGGACGAGGCCTCCAACCTGCGCTACGGCTCGGGGGCGGTGTACGCGCTCTTCCTGTTCCTCTACGTCTTCGTCTTCGCCCTCGCCTTCACCAGGATCACCCACGCCGACCTGGGCACGGGGCCGGAGAAGAGACGCAGGAGGAAGAGGAGCGATGGGAGGCTCCCGGCCTCGGCCTTCCTGCCCAAGCGCCCCGCATCCGCCTCGGCCGACAGGAGTGACTCATGAGCGCCTCAGCAACACCGACGCACGCGATCGAGCGGCCGAGCAAGAAGCACTCCTGGGGCGAGATCGCCTCTACCTTCGGCATCGTCCTCATCGTCATCTACTGCCTGGCGCCCTTCTACTGGATGCTCGTCTCCTCCCTGCGCCCGGACACCGAGGTCTTCGACAACTCCTGGTGGCCCGCCCACCCCTCCCTGGAGAACTACGAATCGGTCTTCTCCTCGGGGAACTACTTCGGGCAGGGCCTGCTCAACTCGCTTATCGTGTCCGTCGTCGTCACGATCGTCGCGCTGGCCGTGGCCACGTTCACGTCCTACGCCCTGGCCCGCCTGGACTTCCGGGGCAAGGGGGTGCTCCTCATCGTCGTGCTGGCGACCTCCATGTTCCCCCTCGTGGCGATCATGGTGCCGCTGCTGAAGAACTTCACCGACTGGGGCTGGATCAACACCTACCAGGCGATGATCGTCCCCGACCTGTCCTTCTCACTGCCCCTGGCGGTGTGGAACCTGACGAGCTTCTTCCGCCAGATGCCGATCGAACTCGAGCAGTCCGCCATGGTGGACGGCTGCACCCCCGGCCAGGCCTTCCGCAAGGTCATCCTGCCGATCGCGGCCCCGGGCATCTTCACCACCGCGATCATCATCTTCATCGGCGCGTGGAACGAGTTCCTCGTGGCCGTCACGATGATCAACAAGCCGACCATGCAGCCCGCCACGGTACTGCTGTCCAAGTTCACCGGTGACTCGCAGTTCAACACGCCCTTCGGCTCCCAGATGGCCGCCGGGGTCATCATGACGATCCCGCTGATCATCATGGTGCTGCTCTTCCAGCGCCGCATCGTCGCCGGCCTGGCCGCGGGCGGCCTCAAGCAGTGAGCGAGCGGCCCCGGCCAGGACGGCGCCCGGCCCGCCCGCCGGGGGAGGCGGGCCGGACGGCCATCTAGGGCCACCGCTCGCGCCCCGGGTCCGGCGGCTCTCGACGGCGCCGCCCCGCGGCGCTGCCGGGGTCCTCAGTGGCGCGGTGCGAAAGTGGAGTCGTCGAGGGAGCGGATGATGCGCGCGGGATTGCCCACCGCCAGTGAGTAGGGCGGAAGGTCCCTGGTGACGACGGCTCCGGCCCCCACCACGCAGCCCTCGCCGATCGTCACGCCCGGGCAGACGATGACGCCGCCGCCCAGCCACGTGTTGTCCCCGATGGTGATTGGGTCGGCCGACTCCAGGCCCGCCCTGCGGGCCGTCGGCTCCAAGGGGTGGATCGGGGTGAGCAGTTGGACGCCCGGGCCGATCTGGCAATGCGCGCCGATGCGGATCTCGGCGACGTCGAGGGCCACGAGCCCGTAGTTCACGAAGGTCCCCTCGCCGACCGTGATCCGATCGCCGTAGTCCACGCGCACCGGCGGCAGCAGCTTGCAGCCGGGGCCCAGGTGCGGGATCGCCGCGCGCAGGTGCTCCTCGGCCCCCGGCTCGCCGAGGTTGAAGGCCTCCTCGTAGAGGTGGAGGGCGCGGCGCGCGGCCGCGGAGATGCGGGAGTTCTCCGGATCATCGGCCACGTACCAGTCCCCGGCGATCATGCGCTCGCGGTTGGAGCGCTCGTCCCCGGCGAAGAAGGGTGCGGCCTCGGGGAAGCGCTCGGAAGCGCCGGCTTGGTCGGGGGCGCCGTTCGGCGTGGTGCTCTGAGTGCCCGGCATGGGTCTAAGCCTAGCGAGCGGCGGCCCGATCCCGCATGGGACCAAGCCGCCGCCCCTGGGGCGGGAAGGCGCTACTGCTTCCAGGTGAGCACCACTCGGCGGTTGGCGGCCTTGCCTTCCTCGGAGACCGAGCCGTCCTCCTTGGTCTCGGAGGCCACTGGCTCCGTCTCGCCCTTGCCGGACGCCGTCACCTTGAGTCCCGGGGACTTCGAGATGAGGTAGTCGGCCACCGCCCGGGCGCGCTTCTCCGACAGCGCCTGGTTGTACGCGTCGTCGGCCACGGAGTCCGTGTGCCCCACCACGGTCACCTCTGCCGGGGCCGTGCCCGCCCAGCCGGTGACGATCGAGTCGAGGACCTGGGTGGCGCGCGTGGTGAGCGTCGCGGAGTCGACGTCGAAGGTGACGTCGTTGGACAGCGTCGCCGTCGTCGTATTGCCGACCTTGCTCGTGCTCACCGCGCCATCAGCGCTGGCCACCGGGGCGATGATGTCCAGCACCGGCAGGGCGAGGTCGAGCACCGGGGCGGCGATGTGCGTGACGGTCGATGCGGTCTCCGGGGGCGCCGCCTGGGTGAGCGAGGGCAGGGTCGAGGCCTTGGGCGAGTACCTCGAGGAGTCGTCGGCCCTCGGGGTGGGGGTGGCCGCGCTCGCGGCGCCCCCGAGCGCCAGTGCCCCCGCGAGGGCGACGGCGCAGGCCGCCGCGCGCAGTGATGCCCGACGGGCCGGGGCGCTCATCGCGTTACCTTCACGTTGCTGAAGGTCCCGGCTCCCGGGATCGACACGTCCACCGTGCTCACGCCCTCGGGGAGAGCCGCGAAGGAGGTCTGGAAGACCAGCGTCCGCCCCTCGCTGACGAATGCCGGGCTGAGATTCCCCGAGCACAGGCAGCCCCCGGAGGTGTCATAGGCGGTGCGGTAAACCTTCTGATTCGTGGTGTCGGTGATGTAGACCCCATCGGTGTTATCGCTCTTCCCCCAGTTCTCGGACTTGTGGCCGGCGGAGTCGATGGGGTATTTCCTCTCGCCGTCGGAGAAGAAATCAGAGACCTGCCAGCGGCTGCTCCCGCCCTTGCCGTTGTTCGTCGCGGAGAAGACCACGGTGGTGACGGAGCCACTGACGGTCACGGCATTGAGGGTGACGGTCAGCGGAGTGCCCTGGTCCGAGGTGGCGCGCGTGTCAAGCGAGGGCAGCTCGGTGGAGACGTCGATGGGCTTTTTCGCGCCGACGTTCGCCGCGGTGAGATCGAGGAGCTGGGCGACGGCCGGGTCCACGGGCTGCGCCTGGGCGGCGGTATCGGAGACGACGTCTTCCTTGCCGCCGATGCCGCAGGCCCCCAGGCCAGCAGCGGCGAGCGCGGTGACGAGGACGACGCCGACGAGGGCGCGGCGGTGCCGCCCGGCAGCGGGACGGGACCCGGCCGCCGGGTCGCTGCCGAGCCTGGGCTGGTCGATGCGATTCATGGTTCCTCCTCGGGGGTGCGGCGCGCAGGGATTCTCAGCGGATCGTGCTTTCTTCCTGTCTTCGCTCCTGCGCTGATGCCTTGAGGCTAGGAGGGTGGGAGCGGGCCGGAAATGGGAAGGATGCTCCCGTTCCCCGGGCAGTGCCCAACTCCATGGGCACTGCCCATCCGCTCCCCGTGGAGCCGCCCGGTGGCCCCGTGATCGACTGCGAGCGGGGAGCGGCGCGACGCCCGTGCCGGCCCGCTCAGAGCTCGCCGGCGATGCGCGCGCGCAGGACGAGCACCGCCGCGCCGCGGGCCCACTGGGCGCGGTCGTGCTCGCGCACGACGACGTCCAGGGGCGCGGCGCCGGGGCGGCGCACCGCGGCGATCCCGAGCATGACCTGGTCCTCGAACAGGGAGGCGACGCCGGAGCGCTCGCCCGCGACGATGACCGTCTCGGGCAGGGTGAAGGCCGCGGTGATGCCGATGAAGCGGCCCAGGCGGAGCGCGAAGGAGGCGCACACGTCCATGGCGTCACCGTCGCCGTCCTCGGCCAGGGACAGGATGCGGGCGGCGCGCGCGCCCCGGTCGGGGCTCCGGTGGCGACCGGCCGCCAGGCGCTGGGACCAGGCGCGCTCGAGGGCGGCGTCGGTCAGGCAGGCCATGGCGGGCGAGGAGACCGGGGGGTGAGCGCCGTCGGGCACGGGCACCATGCCCGCCAGGCCGAGCTGGGCGTCGGGCGAGGAGATGACCGAGCCGCCCACGACGAGCCCGTGGCCGATGCCGGCGCCCACGGTCACGAGGCTGAAGCGCTCGTGCTCGCGCCCGGCGCCGAACCACAACTCCTGCTCCGTCATCGCGGCCAGGTCGTTGCCGACGAGCGTGGGGATCCCGGTGGCGGCCTCCACCGCCTCGGCCAGGCGCACGCCGTGCCAGCCGAGGAAGACTGCCTCGTCGACGGTGCGCCCGTCACGGCTCGAGCCGCCCAGCGTCAGGCCCAGCCCCGTCACGGGCGCCCCGTCCTGGGCGAGGCGCGAGCGCAGGTCGCCGACGGCTCGCGCCAGCAGGGCCACGACAGCCTCGGGGGCGTGGTCAGTGACCTCGAGCCGGGTGGAGGCCAGCACCGTCAGCCTGAGGTCGGTGAGCACGGCGGTGAGGTGGCGGCCGGACAGGGTGACGCCCACGAGTCGCTCGGCGCCGGCGTCGACCTCGAGGTGCGACTGCGGACGGCCGGTGGCGCTGACCTGCTCGGCCGTGGCCAGCAGCGTGCCGGACTCCAGCATGGGGGAGGTCAGGCGCGTGATCGACCCCGCGGAGATCCCGACGCGCCCCATGAGGCTGGCGCGCGACATGCGCCCGTGGCGCAGGAGCTCGAGCGCGATGCGCCGCTGCGTGACGCTCAGGCCCGACCACGCGCCGGGGGCGGTGGGCACGGCGGCGCGGGCCCCTGTGGGCGCGCCGGGGGCGGCGCCTGCGGGCGGAGGGTGCGCGCGGTCGCGGGGGGTCACGGCCCCATCCTGCCCCATGCGGCCGCCAGGCGCCGGGGCTTGCGCCCACGTTTATTCCAGAGCAAAATAATCACGGATGCGTCACGGCCCCCGGCCACGCATCCGGCACCCACTCCTCAGCAATGACGCACGGAAGGTCCCTCCATGACAGCACTGAGCAGACGCTCCTTCCTCGCCACCGCGGCGGGGGCGGCGGCGCTCACGGCAGCGGGCGGCGCGCTCGCGGGCTGCTCGTCCGGCGACGACGGCAAAGTCCACCTCGAGCTCTTCCAGTTCAAGAGCGAGGCGATCGCCCTCTTCGACACGATCTGCGCCGACTTCAACGCCGCCAACCCCGACGTCGTCGTCACCCAGAACTTCCAGGCCGACAACATCACCGCCCTGCGCGCGCGACTGGTCAAGGGCTCAGTCCCCGACCTCATCACCATCAACGGCGACTACGCCTACGGCGCGCTCGCCCGCACCGGCATCTTCGCCGACTTCACCGACTCCGGCCTGCTCGACGGCGTCAACCCCACGATGGCCGGCATCCTCAACACCCTGGGCACCGGCGCCGAGGGCCAGACCAACGGCCTCGCCTTCGCCGACAACGGCTCCGGCATCATCTACAACAAGGACGTCTTCGAGTCCGCCGGCGTCGAGCCACCCACCACGTGGGCCGAGCTCATCGAGGTCTGCCAGGCGCTCCAGGCGCAGGGCATCAACCCCTTCTACTGGGCCACCAAGGACAACTGGACGGGGGCGCCCGCCTTCTCCTCCCTGTCCGGCTCCTTCCTCACCGACGGCGTCGCCGCCTGGTACGGCAGGCGCCGCGTCATCGACGGACGCACGTCCTTTCGCGAGCTGAGCCCCGTCTTCGAGAAGATGCTCCAGGCCTACCAGTACGGCAACGACGACAAGGCCGCCCTGGGCTACAACGACGGCAACCAGGGCTTCGCCCAGGGCAAGGGCGCCATGTACTGGCACGGCACCTACGCCATCCCCGCGATCCGCTCCTACAACCCGGACATCAACCTCGGCACCTTCGCCACCCCCGCCGACGACAAGGCCGACACCAAGGTCGTCTCCGGCGTCGACGTCGCCTTCACCATGGGCAAGGACCCCGCCCACCCCGAGGAGAGCCAGCGCTTCCTGAAGCACATCATGAGCGAGGCCAACATGTCCGCCTACTGCGCCCAGCAGACCGCCTACCCCACGCTCACCACCCTCAGGGCCGACGACCCCGCGCTTGAGGGCCTCCAGCCCTACGTCGACGACGAGCGCCTGGCCACCTACTCCGACCACAACTTCCCGCAGGCGATCACGCTTAACGCCTACCTCCAGCAGTACCTCTTCAACGGCGACCTCGAGGCCCTCATCCAGACCCTCGACACCCAGTGGGACAAGGTCGTCACGCGCATCAACGAGACATCCTGAGGCGGAACCATGACAGCACGTACCACCCAGGCCGCACCCGCCCAGGACGCCGGCGCCCAGCCCCGGCCGAGCAACCGGCCCAAGCCGATCGAGCCCGCCTTCGTGTGGATGATCGTGCCCGCGGCGCTCATCTTCACCGTCCTGCTCACGATCCCCCTGCTCACCGGCGTCTTCTACACCTTCACGAACTTCCAGGGCTACGGCGACTGGCGCTTCGTCGGCCTGACGAACTACACGAACCTCCTGCGCGACGACATCATCTGGGGCTCCTACCTCTTCACCTTCAAGTACGCGATCGTCGCCTCGGTGCTCACCAACGTCATCGCGTTGGGCCTGGCCCTCCTGCTCAACACGCGGCTCAAGGCCCAGAGCCTGTGGCGCGGCGTGTTCTTCGTGCCCTACATCCTGCCGGTCCTCGTCGTGTCCTACATCTTCAGCTACCTGCTGACCAACAACCTGCCCCAGGTCGGCCAGGCGCTGGGCTGGCAGTGGC
Source organism: Actinomyces sp. zg296 (assembly GCF_009829695.1). Lineage (NCBI taxonomy): Bacteria > Bacillati > Actinomycetota > Actinomycetes > Actinomycetales > Actinomycetaceae > Actinomyces > Actinomyces sp. zg296. The sequence continues at coordinate 126,660 of NZ_VWPG01000003.1, read as the reverse complement.
TGAGCACCTCCCTGCTGGCCAACGAGGACCTCGCCTGGCTCGCCATCGTCGTCGTCGGCGTGTGGCAGTCAGTCGCCTACACGACGATCATCTACCTCGCCGGGCTCCAGACCGTGCCGGAGGAGATCTACGAGGCCTCCGCCCTCGACGGCGCCGGACCCGTGCGCCGCTTGTGGTCGATGACGCTGCCGCTCATCATCCCCTACCTCGGCATCAACATGGTCCTGTCCTTCAAGGGTTTCCTCGGGGTCTTCGACCAGATCGTCGCCCTCACCGGCGGCGGCCCCGGCACCGCGACCCAGTCCATCTCCTACCTCATCTTCAAGAACGGCTTCCAGGGCGGCGAGTACGCCTACCAGACGGCGAACGGCATCATCTACTTCCTCATCGTGGTGATCCTGTCCTTCGCCCAGCTGCGTGTGACGCAGAGCCAGGAAAGGGTCTGATCCGCCATGACGACTACCTCCTCCGCCCGACCGGCCACCACTCACGTCGGCGCCGACCCGGCCGCTGCCTACAAGGTCCGCCGCCGCAGCCGCGCCGCCTTCGGGGGCACCAACTGGTGGACGACGCTGCTCGTCGTCGTCCTCAGCCTCACGATCCTCGTCCCCCTGTACTTCACTATCATCACGGCCTTCAAGACCCCGGCCGAGCTCGCCGCCTCCGGCTGGGCGCTGCCCGAGCACTGGCGCATCGACAACTTCGCCCAGGCCTGGGAGATGACCTCCTACCCCCGGCGCGTGCTCACCTCCACGATCATCACCCTGGGTGCCACGGTCCTCACCATCGTGTCGAACTCGATGGTTGCCTACGCGCTGGGGCGCAACATGCACCGGCGCTGGGTGAGGTGGATGTACTACTACGTCGTGGCGGCCCTGTTCGTGCCCTTCCCCATCATCATGCTGCCGGTGGTGCGGGAGACCGCCATGCTGCACCTGGACAACGAGGCCGGCCTCATCCTGCTGTACGTCGTCTACGGCCTGGCCTTCAACATCCTCATGTACACCTCCTTCATCAAGGCGATCCCTGAGGAGTTGGAGGAGGCCGCCGCGATCGACGGCGCCTCGCGCTGGGGCATCTTCTGGCGGATTATCTTCCCGCTGCTGTCCCCGATGAACGCCACGGTCGGCATCCTCACCTGCCTGTGGGCGTGGAACGACTTCCTCCTGCCGCTGGTCATCCTCACCGACCAGTCCAAGGCGACGCTGCCCCTGGCCCAGTACGTCTTCCAGGGCCAGTTCAACACGAACTACCCGGTGTCCTTCGCCTCCTACCTCATGGCGATCGCCCCCATGTTCGTCGTCTACGTCCTCGCCCAGCGCTGGGTCATCTCCGGCGTCATGCGCGGCGCGCAGAAGTGAGCGCGCACCCGCGCTGACGTGCCCCCGCGCGCCAGGGGGCCTCGTGCCCTGTGGCGCGCAGGGGCACCGCCCCATCGGCCGCGGCGTACGCTCCTGCCACCGGCACCCGCGTGCGCCGCGGCCCGCTCCCGCCCGATCACCACCGGCTCGGCGCCCACCGCGACACCGACGTCGAGCGCCCCGGACCACCTCGAGGAGACCCATGAGCCACCCCGCCCTCATCCCCAGCCCCCGTCACGTCGGGCAGGAGCCCGACTGGTGGCGCCACGCCGTCGTCTACCAGGTCTACCCCCGGTCCTTCCAGGACACCAATGGCGACGGCGTCGGGGACATCCCCGGAATCATCGAGCGCCTGGACTACCTCGACGCCCTGGGCGTCGACGCCGTCTGGCTCAGCCCCGTCTACCGCTCCCCGCAGGACGACAACGGCTACGACATCTCCGACTACCGCGACATCGACCCGGCCTTCGGCACCCTGGCCGACCTCGACGCGCTTATCGCCGGCCTGCACTCCCGGGGGATGAGGCTCGTCATGGACCTCGTCGTCAACCACACGAGCGACGAGCACCCCTGGTTCGTCGACTCCCGCAGCGCAGTCGGCTCCGCCAAGCGCGACTGGTACATCTGGCGGCCGCCCCGCCAGGTGTCGGGCCTGGAGCCCGGCCAACCCGGCACTGAGCCCACCAACTGGGGGTCCTTCTTCTCGGGGCCCGCCTGGGAGTGGGACGAGACGACCGGGGAGTTCTACCTGCACCTGTTCTCGCGCAAGCAGCCGGACCTCAATTGGGAGAACCCCGAGGTGCGCCGCGCCGTCCACGACATGATGACCTGGTGGCTCGACCGCGGCGTCGATGGTTTCCGGATGGACGTGATCAACCTCGTCTCCAAGACCTACCCGCTGGTCGATGGGGCCCAGGGGCCGGGCGACCTGTTCGGGGACGGATTCCACGCCGTCGCCAATGGGCCGAGGATCCACGAGTTCCTCGCCGAGATGAACCGCGAGGTCCTCGCCCCGCGCCCCGGCCACATCATCACCGTGGGGGAGGCCCCCGGGGTGCGCCTGTCCGACGGGCCCTTGTACACGGCCCCCGATCGGGGAGAGCTCGACATGGTGTTCCAGTTCGAGCACGTGGGGCTCGCCGACGGCCCCGGCGGGAAGTTCGACCCCGTCCCCGTGGACCATGTGGCACTCAAGGCCAACCTCGCCTCCTGGCAGGACGCCCTCGCCCCGAAGGCCGACCCGGATGGCGCGCTGACCGAGCGCGGTTGGAACTCGAACTACTGGGACAACCACGACCAGCCCCGCGCCGTCTCCCGCTTCGGGGACGACGATCCCGGCCTGCGGGCGATGAGCGCCAAGACCCTGGCCTCCATCCTGCACATGCACCGCGGCACGCCCTACATCTATCAGGGCGAGGAGTTGGGCATGACGAACACCGTCTTCCCGGACATCTCCTCCTTCCGGGACCTGGAGTCCCTCAACCACTACCGGGAGCGCGTCGCCGCGGGGGACGACCCCGGCGCCGTCGTTGACAGCCTGCGCGCGAACTCCCGCGACAACGCCCGCACGCCCGTGCAGTGGGAGCCGGGCCCCGGCGCCGGGTTCACCACGGGGACGCCGTGGATCCCCGTCGCCCCCAACGCCGACGAGGTCAACGCCGCCAGCCAGGTTGGGGTCCCGGGCAGCGTCTTCGAGCACTACCGGGCGCTCATCTCCCTGCGGCACGCCGAGCCTGCGATGGCGCTGGGCGCCTTCCGGCTCCTCGACGCCGCCAGCCCCGACACCTGGATCATCCTGCGCTCATGGAAGGGCGCCGACGGCGCCGCGCGCCAGCTCCTCCTCCTAGCCGCCTACGGGAGCGCGCCCCTGGACCTGACCGAGGGCGGCACCCTGCGGGCGCGGCTCGCGGCGGAGGGCCTTGACCTGGGGGAGTGGGCCGACGCCGAGCGCGCGCTGACCGCCTCCCTGCCCGCGGATCAGGCCGGCGTCCTGGGCCGGGGGGCCCCCGACCGCCTGGAGGCGTGGGACTCCCTCATCCTGCGCCGCGCCCTCTGATGCGGTGCTGCCCACGTAGCATGAGGGCATGAAGACAGCGCGTCTGACCGGACTGCGACTCACCTGCTTCAAGTCCTTCCGGGACGCTGTCGTGCCCCTGGATGGCATGACTGTGCTGACCGGGCGGAACTCCAGCGGCAAGTCGAACGTCCTCGACGCGCTGGACGTCCTGTCGCGCCTGGCCACGCCGGAGCGCCTGCGAGACAGCCTCGATGGCCACCGCCGCGAGGGCGGGCCAGTGCGAGGCGGGGCGAAAGGCCTGGCGCCGCATGGTGAGAGCTCGTTCGCCCTCGGGTGCACGGTTCGCGTGAGCGGGGCGGACGGCGCCGTCGACTACCTCTACGATGTCGAGGTCGAGGTGGGAGAAGAGCCAGGGGTTGTGGCTGAGACGCTCAAGCTCCGGGGCGACGACCAGCAGGATCCAACCCCGTTGCTCACAGCCCTCTCCGGCGATGACGAGGAGGAGTTAACGGTCGCGATTGGGCCTTTGCCGGCTTTCAAGATCCCGAGGTCCTTTACCGCGCTGTCTTTCTTCCCAGGCGGTATCGCGACCATTTCTCATGATCCTCGCAGCGCTGAGGCCGCTGGCATCGTTCTTCGGACGCTGCGGAACGCGGTGATCCTGAACGCGGATGTGACCAGCATGAAGGACTATGTCTTGCGGGGTCGCAGGGAGATCGAGCCGGCCCTCGTGTGTCTCATGAGATCTGAGCGCCCATCGCTGTTCAGCAGGCTTGAGGCGCTTGCCCGGGAAGTTGCGGGCTGTCCTATCGAGGCGCTTGACTTCATCACCGCGAATGACGGTCGCGAGGTCATGCTCGCGCTCAGGGAGTCGGGGGCCGCTCGTACAGGTGCCAGGTCGATGAGCGATGGGCTCCTGAGGTTCCTCGCCATCGCCACCGCGCTCCTTCTCGTCCCGCAGAGCGCTCAGGAAGAGCCTGACGACGGGCGGACCTCCGCGGCCCGCGTCGTTGCCATCGAGGAGATCGAGAACGGCCTGCACCCCTCTCACGCGGCCCGTTTGCTCGAGCTCGTCGAGGGAGCGGGCGCGCAGGCGGGGATCTCCATCATCATCACCACCCACTCGCCTGCCCTCCTCGACGCTATTGGGGGAAGCCGTGCCGAGGATGTGCTCGTCTGTCATGACGGACAGGTGACACGACTACCCGACCTTCCCGGCTACGACCGCGCCATGGCGCGGGGGACTCTCGGGCGCGTGGTGTCCCAGGGGCTGCTCACCGGTCCTTCCGAGGATGACGGGGGCGACTACTCGGACTTCTTGCGACTCGTCGGAGCCATGTGATGGGGCCGAGAATCTGGTTCATTGACACATCTGTCCTGGACCACATCCTCCAGGTGCCGGACTACTCGAAGAAGGGGGGGCGCGGGACGATGTCCTTGAAACCCTCAGGGCGCGGACCGAGGATGGGCACCTCTTCCTTCCGCCCATCACTGCGGTCGTCGAGACGGGTAATCACATCTGCCAGGCCAAAGGCGACCGGCGAGAGGCCGCACAACGATTCGCGGACGTCCTCAAGATGGTTGTCGAGGGGAGGAGTCCATGGGTGCTAGACGAGGCCCAGTGGGACGGCACCTTCCTCCGGGCCTTCCTGGAGGGCGGTGGAACAGGGATGTCATGGATTGACCTCGCGGCGAGCAAAACCATGGGAGGTGGTGATCTCAGCATCCTCGTGGAGCGACAGCAGTACTGCGAGCGGAACGGTAAGTCTGTCTGCGACGTCGGTATTTGGACGTTGGACAAGGTGCTCGGCGCGTTCTCCTGAGCGCTGCCGCGCCTCTCGGGTGAGGGCTCTGCCCGTGTCCGGATGAGTGATCCCGCGGGGAGCGGCCCGGCCCTCGGCCCCGGGCGGCTCAGGAGGCGTGCGGCCGCGTGATCCGGCAGGCGGCCCAGCACGCCACGAGGAGCGGCGGGAGGATCCAGATCGGTCCCTGGGTGACCTCCCAGACGAACACCGCCCCGAAGACGGGCGCGCGCTGCGTGACCGCGAGGGCCACCCCCGCGCCCATGAGGGCCGCCGCGGGGATGCTCGGGGACATCCCCGCCAGGCTCAGCCCGACGGCGATGGCGGCCCCGCCGCTGGCCCCCAGGGCGAAGGACGGCGCCAGCAGCCCGCCGGTGGCGCCGGCCCCGAGCGTCGCCCCGGTGAGGAGCGGCTTGAGGACGACGACGCCGAGCAATGCCGCGAGCGCGCCCGCCGCGGCGGGCGAGTCGAGCGCTCCCTGGAAGGCGTCGCGGCCATTGCCGGGCAGCTCTGGCAGCAACAGGGAGGCCGCGCCCGTGGCCAGGCCGGCGCCGCCGATCGCCAGGGGCAGGCTCCAGGAATCCGGCAGCCGGCGCGCCTTGCACCACGCCCAGGTGCGCGCCGCCAGCCATCCGAGGAGCGCCGCGACCGGGGCCGCCAGCAGGCAGGCCAGGAGGGTCTGCGCGGTGAGCGGGGCGGCGGGCATCACCAGGCTCGCCCGGCCGCCCGAGCCCCACCAGGAGACCACCGTTGCCAGAGCGCTCAGCGGCACCGCGAGGAGCGCACCGCGCCGCCGCATCCCGGTCAGCATGACGATCTCGACGGCATAGGCCGCCCCGCCCAGCGGCGCGTTGTACATGGCCGCCAGGCCCGCCCCGGCGGCGGAGGCGACAAGAAGCCGGGCCCAGGAACGATCGAGACCCAGCTTGCGGCCGACCACGACGGCGACAGCCCCCGCAGCCAGCCGCGGGGCCCCCTCGCGCCCCACCGAGTTTCCCGCGCCGACGGTGAGGACCTGAAGGACGGCGTCGCCGAAGGGGCGCAGCACCCCCATGCGGCGAGAGGGCGAGTCGGGGCCGGGGGCGCCGGAGTCGGCGACCACTCGCTCCACGCTCACCACCCCGCCGGTGGAGCGCTCCCACCACCACAGGGCGCCCGCGAGGGCGCCTCCCAGGGCCGGCGCCGCGATACGGCGCCACGCGGGCGCGGCCGCCACTCGTTCCGGCAGCGAGCCCTCCTCGACTCCGTAGAACAGCCACTCGAAGCCCTCGAGGAGGTAGGCCATGGCGATGCCGATGAGGCCCGCCGCCACGCCCGACAGCACCAGTGCGCAGAGGAGCCTGGCGGCCGCCGGCAGGGCGGGTCGGCGCGCGGGCTCAAGGGGAGGAGTACAGGCAGGGACCATCGCACCGAGGATAGTTCCCGCCAGCGCCAGGCCCGCGCCCGGGTCGGCGCGGGCCGGTGGTCGACGTCCCTCAGTCCTCGGCGGTGGCCGCGGCGTCCACGGCCTCGCCGAAGTCGGGGACGTCGGCCATGGACAGCGGACCCAGGTCCGAGGAGACGAGATCCAGGGCCGGGCGCATCCCCAGCCACCACTGATGGAGGGGCCGGCGGTTGGCCATGTCCACCTCCTCCTCCATGCGCTCCAGGCGGTGGTGGGTGATGCGCCCACCGGTCAGGCCCACGTAACTGGAGTGGTCCGTACCCCTCTGGAGCTGATCGGCGAGCAGGTCCAGGGCGTGCGCGACGAGCTTGGTGGCCATGAGGCGGTCGAAAGCCGTCGGGTCCCCGCCCTGCTGGAGGTGCCCGATCACGGCCTTGCGCACGTCGTACAGGCCCACGCCCTCGGCGGCGAAGATCTTGGCCAGCACATCCGTGGTGTAGCACTCGCTGGCCCGCTCGTTGCGGATGAGCAGGTGGAGTTTCCGGCCGTTCTCGAAGGCCTCGACCATCCGCCTGGAGTCCTCCGCCAGGCGCGCCAGCCCGATGCCGTCCTCGTGGAGGTAGACGCCCTCGGCGCCCGTGGCCAGGCCGCTCATGAAGGACAGGTACCCGCACTTGCGGCCCATCACCTCCGCCACGAAGCAGCGGTGCGATGCCGCCGCCGATTGCTTGATCGAGTCCAGGGCGCTGATCGTCGCGTTGAGCGCCGTGTCCGTGCCGATCGACAGCTCGGAACCGGGCAGGTTGTTGTCGATCGACGCCGGGACGCACAGGATGGGGATCTGGAAGGCGGGGTAGCGGACCTTCTCCATGACCAGGCGGTGCGCGGCCAGGTAGGCGTTGAATCCGCCGATGACGAGCAGGGCGTCGATCTCATGCTTCTCGATGGCCCGGCCCAGGGCGTAGAGCTGCTCGACCTCGGGGACCTCCCGGCGCGTGCCGAGCTCGGCCCCGCCGTCGCCGACCCAGCCCTCGACGTCGTCCCAGCTCAACTCGCGCACCTCGCCGTCGAGAAGGCCAGGGAAGCCGCCCGCCACGCCCAGCATGGTGAAGCCGTGGTCCAGGCCGAGCCGGACCGCGGCGCGGGCCGCCGTGTTCATGCCCGGGGCGAGCCCGCCGGCATGGATGATGGCCACCCTCCTGCTGGGGGCGGCCCCGGCGGCGGTGGGCCCGGGAGGAGTGGACATGGTCTCGAAGACCCGCAGCATCTCGCCGAAACTGCGCCCCCGGGCGGCCACGGCGCCCTCCCAGTCCCCGGCCGCCACCAGGTCCTTGACCGCGCGCGTGGCCTCGACCTGCTCCATCATCGGCACCGAGCGGATGCGGTTGTGCCGCTCGACGACGATCACCGGCACCGTCTCCGGGGAGGCCTGAAGGACCTCGCGCGCCGCCTGGCACCCCAGCAGGGTGGACATCCAACGGTCGTAGGCGCTGGGCTTGCCACCCCGCTGGACGTGCCCGAGGATCGTCACCCGGGCGTCCTCGCCGAGGCGCTCGGACAGGACCCGCTTGACGTCGTCGGCGGTGATCCGATTGCCGCAGCGGTCAGTGGCGCCCTCGGCGACGATGACCATGGACTCGCGCCGCCCGGCCCGTCGGCCCTTGGCGAGTTTGGCGCACATGTCCTCCTCCCAGCCCTCGGCCGGCGGGATCTCGGGGACGAGCACGTAGTCGCAGCCGCCGGCCACCGCCGCCATGAGCGCCAGGTAGCCGCAGTGGCGGCCCATGACCTCCACCACGAAGGTGCGCTGGTGGGAGGCGGCGGTGGAGGAGATGTCGTCGATGGCCTCCAAGATGCGGTGCAGGGCCGAGTCGGTGCCGATCGTCATATCCGCGCCGACGAGATCGTTGTCGATGGAGCCGACGATCCCCGCCACCATGAGCGCCGGATGCGCCTGGGCGACCTGGGTGGTGATGCGCCCGGTCTCGGCCAACTCAGCCACCAGGCTCGGCCAGTTCATCCGGAACTCATTGGTGCCGGTGAGTGAGCCGTCCCCACCGATGACGATGAGCCGGTCGATGCCGTGCTCCAGGAGATGGGCGGCGGCGTCGAGCTGCCCGGAGCGCTCGCGGAACTCCGCGGAGCGGGCGGTGCCGATGATCGTCCCGCCCCGGTGGAGGATCGCGCCCACGGAGTCCCACTCCAGGGGGCGGATGCCCTCGCCCCCGGCGACGGCCCCGGCCCATCCCTCCATGACGGCGTAGGGCTGGGCGCCCAGGCGCAGCAGCGTGCGCACGGCGGCCCGCACCGCCGCGTTCATGCCCTGGGCATCGCCGCCCGAGGTGAGCACCCCGACCCTGATCGGCTCCCCAGCGGGGCCGGTGGGCGCCGCGGCATCGGTCGTGTCGCGGACCACGGAGGTGACGGCGTCGATCACCGGCTCCTGGGAGGCGGTGGACGGCGGCTGCGGAGCGGTGTTGCCTGCGGCGGTCATGGGACTCCTTCTCATGCGGTCCGGCTGCGACCCGGTCCTGTCCGGCCCAGTCCGGTCAGCCCCTATTGTGTCCCGCCGGAGGGGCCTGCGTCACACCGATGACGCGGCGTCACCATCACCGGGGTGCGAGCCCGCCGGCCCTCCAAGACTCGCGCGCGATTCTCCACCGCGGCGCCCCACTCCGCGATACCCTCAGACCAGAGCCAAAGTGGGCCCGCGGCCGGCCGGTGCCCGACGAGGGCCGATACCCGCGCGAAAGGACACCGCCTCATGGACCTCTATGAGTACCAGGCTCGGGACCTCTTCCGCCGCCACGGCGTCCCCGTCCTGCCCGGCATTATCGCCACCACCCCCGAGGAGGCGCGCGCCGCCGCCCAGGACCTCCTCGACGGCGGGGCCGGGCTGCTCGTCGTCAAGGCCCAGGTCAAGACCGGCGGGCGCGGCAAGGCCGGTGGCGTCAAGCTCGCCCGCAGCGCCGAGGAGGCCGCCGAGCGCGCCGCCGCCATCCTCGGCATGAGCATCAAGGGTCACACCGTGCGCTCCGTGCTCATCTCCGAGGGGACCGATATCGCCGAGGAGTACTACTTCGCGATCCTCCTGGACCGCGCCGAGCGCGGTTACCTGGCGATGTGCTCGCGCGAGGGTGGCATGGATATCGAGGCCCTCGCCGCCGAGCGCCCCGAGGCCCTGGCCCGCATCCCCATCGACCCAGTGGCCGGCCTGACCGCCGAGGCCGCGCGCCAGATCGTGGCCGCCGCCGGCTTCGAGCCCGGGCCGACCGCCGACGGCGTCGCCGGGGTCATCGAGCGCCTCTGGGAGGCGCTGGTGGCTGAGGACGCCACCCTCGTGGAGGTCAACCCCCTCGTCCTGGCCGACGACGGGCGGATCATCGCCCTGGATGGCAAGGTCACCCTCGACGACAACGCCCGCTTCCGCCACCGGGACCACGAGGACCTCGTCGATGCCTCCTCGGTGGATCCCCTTGAGGCCCGTGCTAAGGAGGCCGGCCTCAACTACGTGCGCCTGAGCGGCGAGGTTGGCGTCCTGGGCAACGGCGCGGGCCTGGTCATGTCCACGCTCGACGTCGTCGCCGGGGCGGGGGAGAGGCATGGGGGGATGCGCCCCGCCAACTTCCTCGACCTGGGCGGTGGCTCATCGGCCCAGGCCATGGCCGACGCCCTGAGCATCGTGGCCTCCGACGCGCAGGTGCGGGCCATCCTCGTCAACGTCTTCGGCGGCATCACCTCCTGCGACACCGTGGCCGAGGGCATCGTGGCCGCCCACGGGACGCTCACCGGCCCCGCCAAGCCCATCGTGGTGCGCCTGGACGGCAACAGCGCGGAGCTTGGCCGCCGCATCCTCCGCCAGGCCGACCTGCCCGGCGTCACCATCGTGGAGACCATGGACGGCGCCGCCGACGCCGTGACCGCCATCGCCGAGCGGGTCACGCGTGAAGCGCCGGAGGGGCGGCCGGCCCCGCCCCTGCCCGACCCGCGCACCGCTGCCCCGACCCCCCAGGAGGCCTGAGCCATGAGCGTCTTCCTCACCGAGTCCGACCGCGTCATCGTCCAGGGGATGACCGGATCGGAGGGCCGTAAGCACACGCGGCGCATGCTCTGCGCCGGCACGCGGGTCGTCGCCGGCGTCAACCCCCGCAAGGCGGGCACCTCGGTCGCCTTCGACGTCGAGCCCATCGGACCGGGCGCCGGGGCCGTGCCCACCGGCGCCGTGGAGGTCCCCGTCCACGGCAGCGTCGCCGAGGCCAGGGCCGCCACCGGCGCCGAGGTCTCCGTGATCTTCGTGCCCCCCGCCTTCGCCAAGGGCGCCGTCATCGAGGCCGTCGATGCCGGGATCCGCCTCATCGTGGTCATCACCGAGGGCATCCCCGTGGCGGACGCCGTCGCCTTCCGCGCCCACGCCGCGGCCCACGGGGCGCGCGTCATCGGCCCCAACTGCCCCGGCATCATCTCCCCCGGCCGCTCCAACGTGGGCATCACCCCGCCGGACATCACCGGCCCGGGCCCCATCGGACTGGTCTCCAAGTCCGGGACCCTCACCTACCAACTCATGCACGAACTGCGCGATCTCGGGTTCACCACCTGCATCGGCATCGGGGGGGACCCCGTCATCGGCACCACCCACATCGACGCCCTCGCCGCCTTCGAGGCCGATCCCGACACCGAGCTCATCGTCATGATCGGCGAGATCGGGGGCGACGCTGAGGAGCGCGCCGCCGCCTACATCGCCCAGAGCGTCACCAAGCCAGTGGTCGCCTACGTCGCCGGCTTCACCGCCCCCGAGGGCAGGACCATGGGCCACGCGGGCGCCATCGTCTCGGGCTCCGCGGGCACGGCCGCCGCCAAGAAGGAGGCCCTTGAGGCCGTGGGGGTCACCGTGGGCCGCACCCCGAGCCAGACCGCGGAGCTCGCGCGCCGCATCCACCGCGATCTCGCGGGCGCGCGCGCGTGAGCGGGCCCGCCCAGCGCCGGCCGGAGCCGCGCCGACGCGCCGCCCTGCCCGACGACTGGCCCTTCGCGCTGCGCGCGGGGATCGAGGCCGTCCTCCTGGCCTGGTTCCTCGTCGTCGGCGCGACCACTGCCGTCATGATGACCTCGGCCCCGCTGAGCGCCTCCACCGCTCTCAACCTGGGCTCCACGATCCGCACGGGCGCGGGCCTGTGGGCTCTCGGCCTGGGTGGGCGCCTCGGCGACGCCGGGGGCCCCAGTGGCACCCTCGGCCTTCCCCTCCTGGGAGTCACCATCCTCCAGGCGCTGCTCCTGCGCTCCTCCGCCCGCCGGGCCGGCCTCTCCGGCCCGGCGGCCGGGGGCGTGGCCGCCGCCTCCGCGGCCCTGACCGGGGCCGTCCTCCTCCTGCTGTCCGCCCCCAGCGGCGGGGCCTGGTCGGCCCTGCCGGGCCTCATAGTCCTGTCGACGGCCGTCATCGGCGCCCGCCTCCACTCCCAGGGGCGGGGCATCCCGGCACTGGAGCGCTGGTGGCGCGAGCGGCCCGACTGGGTGAGCCCCGCGCTGGGTATGGCCCGCGACTGCGCGCTCGGGCTGCTCGGGCTGTCCCTCGTGGCGCTCCTGGCCGCCGTCGTCGCCGGGGCGGGCAGGATCTCACTGCTCCACGACTCCATCGCCGGGGGCGGCATCATCTCCTCGGCCGGGCTCGTCCTCTTCCAGGCCGCCTGGGTCCCCACGGGGCTCATCTGGGCGATGTCCTGGGTGCTCGGCCCCGGTTTCAGTGTGGGGAGCGGGACTCTCTTCGCCCCCAGCGCGATCATCGCCGGCGCGGTGCCGTCCCTGCCGATCCTCGGCGCCCTCCCCGCCGGCACCTGGGGGCCCGCGCGCCTGCTGCCTTTCCTCATCGTCCTGGGGGCGATCGCCATCGGCTGGCGCCACCGGGGCGAGCTGACCTCCCTGAGCCTCGGACGGGCCCTCGCCGCCGCCGCCGGTGGGGCGCTCCTCCTCACCGCCGGGGTGGCCGTCCTATGCCTGGGCGCCACCGGTCCCATCGGGCCCGCGCGGCTGGCGCACGTCGGCCCGACGACCTCCTCCATCATCATCCTGTGCCTGATCGAGGTCGGCCTCGGACTGCTCACCGCCGCTCTCATGATCCACCCCTGGACCCGCCGGATGACGCGGCGCGGCGTGAGCGCGGCCAGTCAGGCGGCCGGGAGCACGGCCCAGGGCCTGCGCGAGCGGCGCGGCGCCCACGGGGCCAGCAGCGCCGAGGAGGCCGGCGACGCCGTCCCGGCGGGCCCGCGGGATGAGGAGCCGGAGCGCGCTGAGCCCGCGGCCCTCGTCGTGCTCGTCTCGGGGACGGGCTCGAACCTGGCCGCCCTCATCGAGGCCTGTGAGGACCCCGCCTACGGCGCCGAGGTCGTCGGCGTCGTCGCGGACAAGGAGTGCGCGGGGCTGGAACGCGCTCGCGCGGCGGGCATCCCCACCGAGGTCGTCGCCCTGGCCGATTACCCGGACCGCGTCGCCTGGGATGAGGCCCTGGCCCGCTCGGTGGGCGGATACGCGCCGGACCTCGTGGTCTGCGCCGGGTTCATGCGCCTGCTGGGGGGCGCCTTCCTTGCCCGCTTCGGTGGGCGCGTCCTCAACACCCACCCCTCGCTCCTCCCCGACTTCCCCGGCGCTCACGCCGTGCGCGACGCCCTGGCCGCCGGGGCCACGCGGGCCGGCGCCACCCTGTTCTGGGTCGACGCCGGCGTGGACACCGGGGAGATCATCGCCCAGGTGGAGGTTCCGGTACTGGCCGATGACGACGAGGCAGCCCTCACCGAGCGCATCAAGGCCGCCGAGACCCCTCAGCTCATTGAGCAGATCCGCCTGCTCGTCGGCCCCGGGCGCTGAGGGACCCAGCCCCGCCGGGCCCATCCGAGCGCCGCGTGCGCGGGGTCATGCGCCGCGTCGTCGCCGATGGGCGGCGACTGCTCTAGGCTGGGCCGCGGCGCGCGTCGTCGGCCCCGGAGGACCACCGGCGGGCCCGTCCCGAGCGCGAGCCCACCAGACCTCCCCGTAATTCGACGAAAGGCGCACCGCACAGTGGCTGAGTACATCTATCAGATGATCAAGGCGCGCAAGGCCCATGGCGACAAGGTCATCCTCGACGACGTCACCATGGCCTTCCTGCCCGGCGCCAAGATCGGCATGGTCGGTCCCAACGGCGCCGGCAAGTCCTCGATCCTCAAGATCATGGCCGGCATCGACCAGCCCTCCAACGGCGAGGCGCGCCTGACCCCCGGCTACAGCGTCGGCATCCTCATGCAGGAGCCGCCCCTCAATGAGGACAAGACCGTCCTGGGCAACGTCGAGGAGGGCGTGGCCGAGATCAAGGGCAAGCTCGACCGCTTCAACGAGATCTCCGCGGCCATGGCGGACCCGGACGCCGACTTCGACGCCCTCATGGAGGAGATGGGCAAGCTCCAGACGGAGATCGACGCCGCGAACGCCTGGGACCTCGACTCCCAGCTCGAGCAGGCCATGGACGCCCTGCGCTGCCCGCCGCCGGACGCCGAGGTCAGGCACCTCTCCGGTGGTGAGCGCCGCCGAGTCGCCCTGTGCAAGCTCCTCCTGGAGGCCCCCGACCTGCTCCTGCTCGACGAGCCCACCAACCACCTGGACGCCGAGTCCGTGCTGTGGCTGGAGCAGCACCTGAGCACCTACAAGGGCGCCGTCATCGCGGTCACCCACGACCGCTACTTCCTCGATCACGTCGCCCAGTGGATCGCCGAGGTGGACCGCGGGCACCTCTACCCCTACGAGGGCAACTACTCCACCTACCTGGAGACCAAGGAGAAGCGCCTGGAGGTCCAGGGCAAGAAGGACGCCAAGCTCGCCAAGCGCCTCAAGGAGGAGTTGGAGTGGGTGCGCTCCTCCGCCAAGGGCCGCCAGGCTAAGTCCAAGGCCCGCCTGGCCCGCTACGAGGAGATGGCCGCCGAGGCCGAGCGCACTCGCAAGCTCGACTTCGAGGAGATCCAGATCCCGCCGGGCCCGCGCCTGGGCAACCAGGTCCTTGAGGCCAGCCACCTGAGCAAGGGCTTCGACGGCCGCACCCTCATCGATGACCTGTCCTTCACGCTGCCGCGCAACGGCATCGTGGGTATCGTGGGCCCCAACGGCGTCGGCAAGACCACGCTGTTCAAGACCATCGTGGGGCTGGAGGAGCTCGACGGCGGCAGCCTTAAGATCGGCCAGACCGTCAAGTTGTCCTACGTGGACCAGTCCCGCGCCGGCATCGACCCTGCCAAGACCCTCTGGGAGGTCGTCTCTGACGGACTGGACTACATCCAGGTCGGGGGCGTGGAGATGCCGTCCCGCGCGTACGTGGCCTCCTTCGGCTTCAAGGGCGCGGACCAGCAGAAGCCCGCTGGCGTGCTCTCCGGTGGTGAGCGCAACCGCCTCAATCTGGCGCTGACCCTCAAGCAGGGCGGCAACCTCATCCTGCTGGACGAGCCCACGAACGACCTCGACGTCGAGACCCTGGGTTCCCTGGAGAACGCGCTGCTGGAGTTCCCCGGCTGCGCCGTTGTCATCACCCACGACCGCTGGTTCCTCGACCGCGTGGCCACCCACATCCTGGCTTGGGAGGGAACGGAGGAGAACCCGGCGAACTGGTACTGGTTCGAGGGCAACTTCGCCTCCTACGAGGAGAACAAGGTCGCGCGCCTGGGCGCCGAGGCCGCCCGCCCCCACCGCGTCACCTACCGGAAGCTCACACGCGATTGAGCCGAGCGCAGCCGAGCTTGCTCGTGCTGCCGAGGCGATTGAGCGGTGTTGGGGGCCGTAGGCCGAACACACGCGATTGACCCAACCCGCCAGATACCGTCTCACCCCGCTCCTGCGCCCTCATTCTCGCAGTTTGAGGGCGCAGGAGCGGGGTGAGACGGTATCCGCGGGCTGAGGGCCCGGCGCGGAGGGAACGGATGTCGACGCGCGAGCAACTTCCCGCCGCGTGGATGGAGGCCCGCGGAGAGGCTTCAGGCTCGCGGGCGCTTACCAGGTCCGGGGCTCAGGCGTCGAAGCGGACGGCCCACTCGCCGCTGCCGCGCGAGGTGGCCGTGGGCATGCGGATCATGCCCTCCTGGGCGATCGTGGAGACCAGGCGGCCGGCGGAGTCGAAGACCTCTGCCCGCGCCGCCGCGCGCCCGCCCTGCGAGGTGGGGGAGTCCTGGACGAACAGCAGCCAGTCCGAGGCGTCGACATCCCGGTGGAACCACTGGGCGTGGTCGAGCGTGGCCAGACTCATCCCCTCGCTGCGCCAGCTCAGCCCCTGACTGCGCAGCGCCGGCTCCAGCATCACCTGGTCGCAGACGTAGGTCAGCAGCACCCGGTGCACCGTCTGCGAGGCCTCTTCCGGGACGTGTCCGCGCGAGCGCAGCCAGAGGCGCTGCCGGTGGGTGACCTCCGCGCCCGGGCCGAGGTAGATGTTCCCCTCCACATGGCGGATGTCGAAGGAGGCGGTGCGCCCGAGGAACTTGGCCGCCGGGTCGTCCAGCGTCCGGAAGATCTCCAGGGCGCTGACCAACTCCTCGGGACCGGGGACCGATGGCGCGGCGATCTGGGCCTGTGATCCCTCCTGGTCGATCTGGAAGGAGGCGACCATGGCCAGGATCGCCCGGCCCGCCTGCAGGGCGGTGGTGCGGCGCTGGGAGAAGGAGCGCCCGTCATGGAGCCGCTCCACCTCGTAGACCACGGGCTGCTTGGGATCCCCGCCCCGCATGAAGTACGCGTGGAGCGAGTGTGGCAGGCGCGGCTCCAGGGCGTTATCGGCCGCCTCCGGAAGGGTGGCGGCGGCCGCCAGCAGGCCCTGGGCGATGACCTGCCCGCCGTAGATGCGCCCGGAGAGGTGGGGGAGGGAGTCGCCGAGGAACGAGTCGGTCCCGTCACCCTCCGCCAGTGCCAGGATGCGGGTGAGGGAGCCGAGTGGCTCCTCGCTGGCGGAGGGGACGGGATACGGCGTCGTCACAGGCCGAGCTCCTCCAGGATCGGCAGCTTGGCGCGCACAGCCGCGCGCGCGTCCTCGGCGGTGGGCGAGTCGATGGCGAGGCGCGCCAGTTCCTGGCACTCCTCGAAGGTCACCGACTTCATGACGGCGTCCACGTCCGGCAGGGCGCGTGCGGTCATCGACAGGCTCGCCACGCCGAGGCCCACGAGGACGGTGGCCAGGGCCGGGTCCGCCGCGGCCTCGCCGCACACGCCCACCGGGCGCCCGTGCGGGGCCGCGCCGTCGCAGGCCTGCTTGATGAGCCGCAGCACGGCCGGCTGCCAGGCGGTGGACAGGTCCGCCAGGGAGGACAGGAGGCGGTCCGCTGCCATGACGTACTGGGTGAGGTCATTGGTGCCCACCGAGGCGAAGTCGGCGTACTCGAAGAGCTTATCCGCCATGAGGGCCGCCGAGGGGACCTCGATCATCATGCCGGCCGTCTTGAGGCCGTAGGAGCGCGCCTTGTCCGTGAAGGCCTTGGCCTCCTCGGCGGTGGAGATCATGGGGGCCATGACCCACACCTTGGCGTCCGTGGCGGCCTCGGCCTTGGCCAGCGCCTCGAGCTGGTGCTCCAGCACATCGGGGTCGCGGCGGGCGGTCCGGTAGGCGCGCACGCCGAGGGCCGGGTTGGCCTCCGTCGCGTCGGTGAGGAAGGGCAGGGGCTTGTCGGCGCCCGCGTCCAGGGTCCGCACCACGACCTTCTTGCCGGGGAAGGCGGCCAGGACACCGGTGTAGGCCTCCACCTGCGCCTCGATGGTGGGCTCCTCGGGCTGGTCGAGGAAGCAGAACTCCGTGCGGAACAGGCCCACGCCCATGGCCCCGGCCTCAGCGGCGCTGCGGGCCCCGGCGGCGTCGCCCACGTTGGCGAGCAACTGGACCTCCCGGCCGTCCTTCGTGGCGCCGTCGCCGTTGAAGACGCGCACCCGGCTGGCCAACTCCTTGGCACGGCGCAGCGCGGCCTCGTCGGGGTTGAGCGTGATGACGCCCTTCGTGCCGTCCACCAGGACGATGTCCCCATCATGGAGCTGGTCGGCGACCTCGGCGCCGGTGCCCACGATGGCGGGCATGCCCAGGGCGCGGGCGAGGATCGCCGTGTGCGAGGTGGGGCCGCCCTCGGAGGTGACGAAGGCGACGACCTTCTCCGGGTCCAGCAGCGCGGTGTCCGCGGGCGCCAGGTCCTCGGCCACGAGGATGAAGGGTTCGGGCAGCACCGGGATGCCGGGCATGGGGGAGTCGGTCAGGACGGCGACGATGCGGTCGCGCACGTCGGCGACATCGCGCGTGCGCTCGGCCATGTAGCCGCCGAGCGACTCGAGCATCGAGGCGAGGGTGCCGGCGGCCTCCCAGACCGCCCGCTCGGGCACGAGCCTGCGCTCGCGGACCATGGCCTGCGCGGAGGAGGTGAGGGTGGGGTCCGCGGCCATCTGCGCCGTCGTCTCCAGGAGGGTGCGCCCCTCGCCCTTGGCCTGGGCGGCGGAGAGCTCCAGGCCCTTCTTGACGGTCTGCGCCGCGGCCTCGATCCGCTCGCACTCCTTGTCGAGGTCGCGGGAGGCGTCGATGAGCGCGAGCTCGGGCTCGGGGATGCCCGGCGCCATGCGGGCGACGGGCCCCGCGACGATGCCGGGGCTCACGCCGATACCGGACAGGGAAGTAGGAGATGCGTCGGACAGCGCCATGAGTGCTCCTCGTCAGTGCTGGAGGCGGTCGTAGGGACCATTGTGCACGCCTGGGGGCGCTTTCGGGAGAGGGACCGGGGTATGAATCACGATTGGCACACGGCCCCGCCTTAAAGGGGAGTAGCGTCCCGGGGGAGGTGATGGAGCGCACATGATGGCGAGCCGTGCGCGGTGGCGCCGGGCGAGCCTGATAATAGATGTCGGATCACTCTCGCACAGGGAGTGCGGGCCGCGCATGAAGGCGAGTGAAGGAGTAGCGATGAGTACGACGGCGGAGCGCATTGTCGCGGGCCTCGGGGGTAGTGACAACATCATGGTCCTCGAGCCCTGCATCACCCGGCTCAGGGTCGAGGTCGTCGATCAGGGGAAGGTCGATGAGGAGGCCCTGAGGGCCACGGGCGCCTTCGGCGTGGTCCGCTCCGGCTCCGTCGTGCAGGTCGTCGTCGGCCCGACGGCGGACGCCCTCGCCGACGAGATCGCGTCGCTTTAAGGGCCCTCCCGCTCGGCGCCCTTCATCCCGCCCCGCGGGCGCGACTCGCCGACGGGAGGCTTTGGCGCTCCGGCCCAGACTGTGAAAGGCTTGCAGCAACACGCGGACCCTATCCTGTTCCTACGACCGCGACTGACTAAGACGTCACCCCGGCGGGAAGGTCCGTACCCGATCCATCCCGAGCGCGACGGCATCGCACGAGCGCTCCCGGCGTGAGAGCGCTCACGAGAACAGGCGGCACTGCCCATGACTGAGTCGACCCCCGTTGGAACCGCCTCCGACGAGCCCGCGGGCGAGGACCTCAAGCGCCTCGCGGAGATGCACGGCGTTTCCACCGAGTACTGGGACTACCACGGCAATCGCGCCGCGCCCAGCCGCGCCACCCTCGTGGCGGTCCTCGCCGCGCTCGGGGTCGCGGCCGCGACCGACGCTCAGATCGAGGCGTCCCTGGCCGATGCCGAGCTCGCCCCCTGGAAGCGCATCCTCCCCCCGACCGTCGTGCGCCGCCAGGGGTGGGAGGCCCCCGTGGCCCTCCACATCCCCCACGGCGCCCAGGTCACCGTGCGCGTCGAACTCGAGTCCGGGGGCTCCGTGGAATTGGAGCAGGCCGAGGACTGGGAGCGCCCCCGGGAGGTCGACGGCGTCCTCACCGGCCGCGCCTCCTTCCGCGTCCCCGGGGACCTGCCACTGGGCTGGCACACCCTTGTGGCCGAGATCGAGGCCGTCGAGGACCGCCCCGCCACCACCGCCACGGCGGCGCTGGCGATGACCCCGGACCGCCTCGACCTCCCCGCCAGCCTGGGCGAGCGCGGCTGGGGCGTCATGGCGCAGCTCTACTCGGCGCGCTCAGCCGACTCCTGGGGCATCGGCGACGCGGACGACCTGACCGAGCTCGCCTCCTTCCTCGGCGACGAGGGCGCTGACTTCCTGCTCATCAACCCCCTGCACGCGGCCGAGCCCTCAGGGCGGATGACGCCGTCGCCCTACCTCCCGGTCACCCGGCGCTTCGTCAACCCGATCTACATCCGCCCCGAGGCCATCCCGGAGATGACCCGGCTGTCGGGGCCGCGCCGCTCGCTCATCCAGTGGTCCCTGGAAGAACTCGCCGCGACCAACCGCACCGTCGACCCGATCGACCGGGACTCCATCTGGCAGCTCAAGCGCGACGCCCTTGAGGTCGTCTTCTCCGCCGGACGCTCGCGCTCCCGGCGCCGGGACTTCGAGCGTTTCCGCGCCGAGGCCGGCGAGGGCCTGGAGCGCTTCGCCCTGTGGTGCGCGCTGACCGAGAAGCACGGCGAGATGGCCGGCTGGCCCGAGGCCCTCAAGGACCCCTCCTCTGCCGTCGTGGCCGACGAGGCCCGCGCCCTGACCGACCGCATCGACTTCTACGCCTGGTTGCAGTGGATCGTCGATGAGCAGCTCGCGCGGGCCCAGGAGCAGGCCAAGGCCTCCGGCATGGCGCTGGGGATCATGGACGACCTCGCCGTGGGCGTCCACGCCCGGGGGGCGGACGTGTGGTCCGAGCCCGAGGCCTTCGCCCCCGGCATCGAGGTGGGCGCCCCGCCGGACATGTACAACCAGTTGGGGCAGAACTGGTCCCAGCCGCCGTGGAGCCCCGTGTACCTGGCCGAGACGGCCTTCCAGCCACTGCGGGACATGGTGCGCACCGTCCTGCGCCATGCCGGCGCGCTGCGCGTCGATCACATCATCGGCCTGTTCCGCCTGTGGTGGATCCCCAAGGGCATGGGCGCCGCCTCGGGCGCCTACGTGCGCTACGACCACGAGGCAATGGTCGGCGTGGTCCTCCTGGAGGCCCACCGCGCCGGTGCCGTCATCATCGGCGAGGACCTGGGCACCGTGGAGCCCTGGGCCCGCGACTACCTCGCCGGCCGGGGCGTGCTAGGCACCTCCGTGCTCTGGTTCGAGAAGCAGGGCGATGGCTGGCCGCTCCAGCCGCAGGACTACCGGCGCCTCGCGCTGTCCACCGTCAACACCCACGACCTGCCGCCCACCGCGGGCTACCTCGCCGACGAGCACGTCGCCCTGCGCGAGCGCCTCGGCCTGCTGGCGGACCCGGTCGAGCAGGTGCGCGCCGAGGCGAGCATGGAGCGCGACCGGATGATCGAGCGCCTGCGCGAGCACCGCCTGCTGGGTGCCGACCCCTCCGAGCGCGAGATCGTCGAGGCGCTCCACCGGTACATCGCGCGTACTCCCTCGGCTCTCATCGGCGTCGCCCTCGTGGACTGCGTCGGCGAGCGCAGGACGCAGAACCAGCCGGGCACGGACCAGGAGTACCCGAACTGGAGGATCCCCCTGGCGGACAGTTCGGGCGAGCCGGTCCTCATCGAGGACCTACCGGGCAATACGCGGTCGGCGAGCCTGTTCCAGGCGATCCGTCAGGAGATGGGCCAGCGCCGCACGCCCCGGGACTGATCATCGTGAGCGCGAGGCGGGGTCCCGGCCGATCGGCCGGGACCCCGCCTCGTTGGTCCCTGGGGGCGCCGTCCGTCCGCCTAGGACCAGGTGATGAGCGCGTCGCCGGGGGCGACGGCGGTGTCGGGGGCGGCGAGGGTGAGGTCGGCCGCGCCGGCGTCGAGGGCGACGATCGGGACGACCGGGTTGAAACCATCCTCCTCGACCCGGGCCGGGCTCCAGGTGATGATCGGGTCGCCCGCGCGCACCCTCGCCCCCTCCTCCCGGTGGATGGTGAATCCCCCGCCCCCCAGGCCCACGGTCTCCAGGCCCAGGTGGACGAGCACGCTCCTGCCGTCATCGGCGGCGATGACGAAGGCGTGCGGGTGGATCTTGGCCACGCGCCCGGGGATCGGCGCCAGCGTGACGACCTCCCCGGGGGCGCGGGGCGGATCGACGGCGAGCCCCGGCCCGATCAGCCGGCCGGAGAAGACCGGGTCCGGGACGTCGTCGAGGGTGACGACGGCCCCGGCCAGGGGGGAGAGGACCTCCAGGGTCATCGAAGGTCCTCGATCTGCTCGTAGAGCGCGTCCGCGGTGGGGCCGATGACGATCTGAACGACGTCGCCGACGGTGATGATGCCGTGGGCTCCGGCGGCCCTGAGCGCGGCCTCGTCGACGGCGGAGGCGCTCTCCAGCTCGCAGCGCAGCCGGGTGATGCAGGGCTCGATCTCGATGATGTTGTCGAAGCCGCCGAGGGCCTCGACGATCTGGCGTGCCTGGGACATGGTTGCTCCTCCTGGATGCGGTGGGCGCGGCTGCGGCGCGCTGCCGGCTATAGCGGCTGGATGTGAACGATACCGCTGATTGAGAGCGTTATCACTCCCGCGTCACCCGATGGGGGCGCCGCTCACCCGGTGCGCGGGCGCTCTGCGGGCCCGTGCGGGCGGGCTCATTGGTTCATCCTGGTTCGCAGGGCGGAGGGGCGCGAGGCCGCGGGGTGAGGGGCCGCGACGGGCACCCACAGGGTGTAGCGGTCCGCGCGGTACAGGGAGCGGGAGTAGTCCACCGCCACGTCGTCGTGGAAGGCGCGGCGGGTGATGTCGAGGGCCGGCGCGCCTTCGGGCACGCCCAGGAGGATCGCCTCCTCCGAGGACACGACATGCCCCTGGATGACGTCCTCGCCCCAACTCGGTTCCAGGCCGACCTCCCCCAGGCGCTGGTAGACGGAGAAGTCGAGCGCTCCTTCCAGGAGGCCGGGCAGCAGCGAGGCGGTCAGCCAGTTCTCCTCGATCGCCATCGGGGTCGAGTCCGCCGTGCGCAGGCGCCGCAGGTGATGCACCTCGTCCCCGGTGGTGATCTCGAGGGCCTGGGCCACCTGAGGGGTGGCCCGCGTGGTCTCGGCGGTCAGGAAGACAGATCCCGGCTCCATGCCGCGCCGGCGCATCTCATCGGTGAAGGAGGACAGGCGCAACTGGAGGTCGAGCTTGGGCTGGGACACGAAGGTCCCCCGGCCCTGGTGGCGCTCCAGAGCGCCGTCGACGACGAGGGTGTCGATCGCCTGGCGCACCGTCATCCGGGACACGGAGAAGGTCTCGCACAACTCCCTCTCGGAGGGGATGGGCGAGCCCGGCTCAAGGCCGTCGGCGATGAGGGCGAGGAGGTGGTCCCTCACGACGACGTACTTGGCGGGCGCGCGCGGGGCTGAGCGGGCGCGGCGGCTCGATGGGGATGATGAGGTGGTCATGGCGCTTTCGGGAAGGGGCCAGGGGCGGTCCCATTGTGCCTCGCATCGTCAGGGCGATGTGCGCTCTTGGACGGGCGAGAGCTACGAGGGGCCGTGGGAGGCCACGGCCCCTCGCCACTCAGGCCGCCGCCTGCGCCGCCTGGGCGCGGGCCACCCGGCGAGCGTCGTCAAGATTCTCCGTCACGATCCGGCGCAGCGCGGCCGGGGCATCGGCGTGGGCGTCCAGCCAGCCCTCGAGTGCCCCGATCGGGTCGGCGCCCGGGAGGCCGACGGTCGCGCAGGACCACAGCCCCTCCAACAGGGCCTCGGCCATGTGGAAGGTCCGCGACGACCAGACGGGCTCGATGGCGGCCACGTACTCCTCGATAAAGGGCGCCATGAGCTCGGGGGCGCGCTCAACGCGGCCGAAGCCGGCCAGCGCCTGGCGCTGCGTCTCATTGGGCATCGAGGAGTCCTCCACGAGCGCCCGCCAGGCCGCCCCCTTCGCCTCGGCGGTGGGGATCGAGGCACGGGCGCCCGCCGCCCGCTCGCGGCCCGTCGTCGTGCGGTCACGGGCCTCCTCGGCGGCGATCTCGGCCTCGCCGGCGCGGCCGGCCGCCACCAGACCGGTGAGGAGCTCCCAGCGCATATCGGCGTCCACCGCCAGTCCCGGCAGGGCGGCGGAGCCGTCGAGCCACCCGGCGACGGCGTCGATCTGCTCCTCGCTCACGGCGTGCGCGGCCACGGCGCGCACGAGCTGGAGCTGGCGGTCGGAGCCGGGCTCGGCGCCGCGGGCCAGGGCCAGCAGGGCCCCGGCGGCCTCGGGGGCGGCCTCGCGGCGCGCCGCGGGGGGCAGGTAGAGGGCGAGGCAGGTGCCGATCCGCGCCAGGAGCCCCTGGACCACGCTGGAGTGGGACTCCGCCTTCAGCGCCTCCAGGGCGGCGCTGAGGTAGCGGGACGCGGGCAGCTCGCCGTCGCGCACCATGTCCCAGGCCGAGGCCAGGATCAGTGAACGCGCCAACGAGTCGGTGAAGTCGCCGATCCCCTCCAGTGCGGCGGACAGGGAGGCCTCGTCCAGGCGGTGCTTGGCGTAGGTGAGGTCGTCGTCGTTGACGAGCAGGACCTCGGGGCGGGACATGCCGACCAGGCCCGGCACTGGCGTGCGCGCGCCGGCAACGTCCAACTCGACGCGCCCGACCCGCGTCAGCGCCCCGGAGTCGTCATGGCTATACGCCCCGATCGCCAGGCGGTGCGGGCGGAGCGTCGCCGGAGAGCCCTCCGGGACCTCCTGGACGACGGTGGCGGAGGCGATGCGGCCCGCATCATCCGTGGTGGTCTCCAGGCGCAGGGCCGTCACCCCCGCCTCCTGGAGCCACACCCGCGTCCAGGCCGCGAGATCCCGCCCGGAGACGGCCTCGAGCTCGCCCAGCAGGTCGGCCAGCGTCGCGTTGGAGAAGGCGTGCGCCTCCAGGTAGCGGGCGATCCCCGCGAAGAACCGCTCGCGGCCCACATAGGCCACGAGGGCGGTGAGCACCGAGGCGCCCTTGGCGTAGGTGATGCCGTCGAAGTTCACCTCGACGTCGTGAAGATCCCTGATCTCGGCGGCGATCGGGTGGGTGGAGGAGAGCTGGTCCTGGTTGTAGGCCCAGGCCTTCTCCAGGGTCTGGAAGGTGGTCCAGGCGTCGGTGAAGCGCGTCGTCTCGGCCGTGGCCAGGGTGGAGGTGTACTCGGCGAAGGACTCGTTGAGCCACAGGTCGTTCCACCACTCCATGGTCACCAGGTCCCCGAACCACATGTGGGCCAGTTCGTGGAGGATCGTCACCGCGCGGCGCTCGACGCGGGCCTCCACCGGGCGGGAGCGGAAGACGTAGTCGTCCCGGTGGGTGACGATCCCGGCGTTCTCCATGGCGCCGGCGTTGAACTCGGGGACGAAGACCTGGTCGTACTTGGGGAAAGCGTAGGGCGTGCCGAACAGCTCCTCGTAGAAGGCGAAGCCGCCCTTGGTCAGCGCCAGGATCTCGTCGGCGTCGAGGTGCTCGGCCAGCGAGGCGCGGCAGTACACGCCCAACGGCACCACGCGGCCGTCATCGGCGCGGTACTCATCGGTGGCCCCCACGTACGGCCCGGCGACGATCGCCGTGATGTAGGAGCTCATGCGCTCGCTCGGCGCGAAGGAGAAGACCCGCGCCCCGGCGCCCGCGGGGCTCGGCTCGGGGGTGGGGGAGTTGGAGAAGACGGTCCAGCCGTCGGGCACGGTGACGGTGAAGGTGAAGGAGGCCTTGAGGTCGGGCTGCTCGAAGACCGCGAAGACGCGCCGGGAGTCGGGCACCTCGAACTGCGTGTAGAGGTAGGTGGCGCCGTCGGCGGGGTCGGTGAAGCGGTGCAGGCCCTCACCGGTGCGCATGTAGGCGCAGTCGGCGACGACGACGAGCTCGTTGGACTCCGCCAGATCCTCCAGGGCGATCCGGGAGTCCGCGAAGACCGCGGTCGGGTCGAGGGCAGCCCCGTTGAGGCGGACCTCGCGCACCCGCGGGGCGATGAGGTCGATGAAGGTCGAGGCGCCCGGCGTCGCGGAGAACCGCGCGGTGGTCACCGATCGGAAGGTCGCCTGGTCGGGGTCCGCCGCCCCGGACAGGTCCAGGACCACGTCGTAGCTCTCGGTGGTCACGAGCGAGGCGCGCTCGCGGGCCTCATCGCGGGTCAGGTTGATTCCGGGCATCTGCGCTCCTGTCATCGTGGCGGGGCTCGCGCGCCCCGCGGGGCTTCGCCCGATCCTCTCACTGCCGCGCCGGCGCGGCCCCCTCATGCGCGGCGCGTGAACAGTGCTGGGGCTCCCGGGGCATCAGGGCGAGCAGGTGCCGGGGGCGTAGCCCCGGGCCGAGAGCGCGGAGTAGGTCTGTGGCGTGGGCAGCGCGATGAAGCCGTCGCCCACGGTGGGGGCGGGGACGGTGGTGACCTCCAGCCCCTGGGAGTCCTCGCTCCCGGCGGCCAGGTCCCAGCCGAGCCGGGCGAGATCGACCAGTCCGGTGCCCTCGTCGGTGGTGAGGGTGCCGGCCACGGCGCGCGCCAGGGAGCGCGCGCCCCACGGGGTCGAGGACTTCTGGGCGAGGGCGGTCATGAGGGCACTCATGACGAGACCGGTGGACTCGCTGCGGCGCTGGGCCCCCTCGGTCTCGCTCAGGGCGGTCCACTGCCCGTCGCGCAGGATCTGCGGGTGGCGGGAGCGCACGAGGGCGAGGGCGTCGATCCCGCTGAGGGTGCGCGTTCCGGCGGTGGGGATGTCCAGTCCGGCCATCTCGTCGCGGATGGGCTCGGGGAAGTCGAGCGTGAGCCCGCCGACGGCGTCGACGATGCTCGCGAAGCCGGCCATGTCGACGGTCACCAGGTGCGTGGTGGGCACGCCCAGGGCGGAGCACAGCAGGTCGACGGTGCTCTGCGGGCCCTTGAGGTAGGAGGTGGTCAGACGCTCGTGATGAAGGGCACCAACGCGCAGGGTGAGGTCGCGGGGCAGGACGGTCGCGCGCGGGGCGCCGGGCCCGGGCTGGAGGAGGACGACGACGTCGGCCCGGGCGCCCGCCCGGTCCCCGGAGGCGTCCCCGTAGCGGTCCGGCCCGCCCGGCACGCTGAGCCGGGAGTCGGTGCCGATGATGAGCCAGGTCTCGCCCTCGTAGGGGACGGTGGCGTCGCCTGCGGCCAGGGCGCTCGCGTGGTGGGGCATCGCGACGGGCACGTGCCTGATGCGGTGGGCGAGGAGCCCCAGGTCGCCGAGCGCCAGGGCGAGGGCGAGCACGAGGCCGGCGATGAGGGCGGTCAGGGCGCGGTGAGCGCGCGCGAAACGGCCCGCCCGGGCCCCGAGCGCGGTGAGCGCTTTCGGGGCCCGGGCGGGCGCGCGGTCAGGGGCGGCGGGTGAACTGCTCACTCGACCGGCCCGATGGGGCGTCAGGCGCGACGACGACGGGCCGCCAGGAGCAGGCCGCCAGCGGTGGCGAGGCTGCCGCCGATGATGACGAAGGTCATCGCGTCGGCACCGGTGTTGGCCAGGCCCTCCTTCGCGGGGGCGGCGGCGTTCTGCGCCGCGCCGGGGGCGGCGACGGCCGGGTCGGCCGCGGCGTTGTTGGCGGACGGCTTGTTGGCGGAGCGCACAAGCCCGCTGCCGCCCTTGCCCTCGTAGGAGAACACGCCGTTGGAGACGGTCACCTTGTACTCGAGCGTGCCGCCCTCGCCGTAGCGGGAGCCCTCGACGACGGCGTCATAGGAGCCGTCGGGGACGCCGGCGGGGGCCGGGAAGGAGGAGGAGACCTTGCCATCGGGATCGGCGGTCATGGTGGCCAGGGTGGCCACGATCTTGCCGTTGTCGTCCCTGAGGGTCAGCGTGACGGTCTCAGCGGGGGTGAAGCCGGAGCCAGTGAACTCGAAACTCTGGGCGCCGTTGTCCTCCTTGAGGGTCAGCGTGCCCTCGGCCTTGGTGGCGTCCAGGATGAGGCGGCGGGCGGTGGTCGCGCCATCGTGCTTGTCGTACTCCTGGCACTCGGCGGCGAGGAACCAGGGCTCGGTGGTCGGGTCGGCGCCGACCTCCTTGATGGCGGCGGCCAGGTTGAGGGTGCCGGACCAGTTGCTGGTGCCGGGCTTGACGCTGATGGTGGTGGGCGTCGCTGCCTTGGGGTTCTTGGCCGGGTCGCCCTGGGCGAGGGTCACCAGAACTTCGGTGGGGCGGTCAGCGGTGCTGGTGCAGCCGGTGCCGCTGATGGGGAAGGCGGTGCTGGCGGGGTCCGCGACGCGGGCGACGTCGTCGCTGAAGGCGAAGTCGGACTCGGCGGCGGTCGCGGTGGTGGTGACGGCACCGGCGGCGAGAACGGCTGCGGCGGTGATAGCGAGGGGACGTCCAAGACGCATCTGTGTCCTCCTTGAGGTCGGGGCGCACCATGGGGTGCCTGGGGACGGTAACGATCCTGCCTCGATCTGATTGCGGATGCAAGGCGCATAACCCGTGTGATGAGCCCGGTTCTCGTCCCAGGAGGCTCGCGTGTCGCAGCAGTCTCATCCGTTCTGGTAACGCCCCATGCCGGGCGGGGGCGGCGGCGGGCGGGCCCATGGCCCGGGATGGCGCTCATCGGCTGCGCTCATCGGACCGCCAGGAATCGCCGCGCCCATGGGGTGCGACGGGGGCGGTGGGGAGTCCTCCCCACCGCCCCCATCGGCGAGCCTGGGTCTTACCAAATGGACACGCGCTGCTCCGGGTCGAGCCACATGCCGTCACCGGGGGCCACGTCGAAGGCCTCGTAGAAGGCGTCGACGTTGCTGGCGATCCTGTTGCAGCGGAACTCGGCCGGCGAGTGCGGGTCGATCGTCAGCAGCAGCTCGGCGTAGTCGTCGCGGTTCTTCGTCCGCCAGATCCGCGCCCACGAGTAGAAGAAGCGCTGCAGGCCCGTCAGGCCGTCGATGACCGGCGCCCCCTCGAAGCCCTCGATGTCGACGCGGGCCAGGGCCAGGCGGTAGGCCTTCAGGGCGATGCCCACGCCCCCGAGGTCGCCGATGTTCTCCCCGATCGTCAGGGCCCCGTTGACGTGCGGAACATCAGCGGCCGGGGTGCCGGCCTCCTCATGCTTGGCGGCGATGGCGGCCGGGGTGAGGGCGTCGTACTGGGCGATGAGCGCGGAGGTGCGCGCGGAGAATGCCTGACGGTCCTCAGGGGTCCACCAGTCGGCGACCTTCCCCGTGCCGTCGAAGGTCGATCCCTGGTCGTCGAAGCCGTGACCTATCTCATGGCCGATGACGGCGCCGATGCCCGCGTAGTTGACGGCGTCGTCGGCCTCGGGGTCGAAGAACGGGGGCTGGAGGATCGCGGCGGGGAAGACGATCTCGTTCATCGTTGGGTTGTAGTAGGCGTTGACGGTCTGCGGCGTCATGTGCCACTCGGCGCGGTCGATCGGCTCGCCGAGCTTGCGCAGGGCCCGGGCGTTCTCGTGAGCCTCCACCGAGCGGACAGAGGCCAGCAGGTCCCCGAGGGTGATGACGACGGCGGAGTAGTCGCGCCAGGAGTCCGGGTAGCCGATCTTGGGGGTGAATTGGTCGAGCTTGGCCAGCGCGCGCTCGCGGGTGGCCGGGCCCATCCACTCCAGGGTGGAGATCGAGCCCCGGTAGGCCTCGATGAGGTCGGCCACGAGCCGCTCCATGGCGGCCTTGTGCTCGGGCGGGAAGTGCTCGGCCACGTAGATCTCGCCCAGGGCCTCCCCGAGGCTCGACTCCACCAGGCCCACGCCGCGCTTCCAGCGCGGCCGCAACTCATCGGTGCCCTGAAGGGTCTTTCCGTAGAAGTCGAAGCTGGCATTCACGAAGTCGCTGGACAGCAGCGTGGCCCGGCTCTGCGTGATGTGCCAGCAGGCCCATGCCCGCAGGTCCGCCAGGGGGGCGGCTTCCCAGCAGCCGGCCATGTGAGCGAGGTAATCGGGCTGGTTGACGATCGTCTCGTCCAGGTAAGTGGTCCGCCCCACCCCCGCGGCGGCGGCGGCCGCCCTGGCACCCTCGCGCCAGGCCTCCCAGGGGAAGGCGGGGGAGGAGTCCACGATCCCTTCCCAGGTCATCGGGTTGTTCGTCTTGTCGATGTCCCGGCAGGCCACGCGGTCCCAGTGGCCCTTGGCCAGGGAGGTCTCGAGGGCCATGATCCGCTCGGCCAGGTCCTGCGCGCCCGCGCCGAGGCGCTCGGGCAGCCCGGCGAGCTCCAGCATCCTGGCCACGTGCGCGACGTAGGCGGTGCGCAGCTCCTGGCGTCCCTCCTCGCGGTAGTAGGACTCATCGGGCAGGCCGAGGCCGGCCTGGTCCATCCAGGTGGTGTAGCGGTCGGGATCATTGATGTCGTTGTAGACGCCGGCGTCGATGGGCCCGGTGAAGTGCGCGCCCGCCCCCAGGGCCCGCGCGAGGGCCTCCTTGGTGGGGGCCTCCAGGACGGGGGCGAGCTCGGGGGCCAGGGGCGCCGCGCCCAGGGCCTCGATGCGCTCCTCGTCCATGAAGGTCGCGAACAGGGCCCCGATCTTGCCCGCCGGCGTGGCGGGGCGGGGCTGGGCCGCCTCCTCGCTCGCCGCGGCGTCGCGCAGGATCTGGTGGCAGGCCTCCTCGGCGGCGTCGCGCAGGAGCGTGAAAGAGCCCGTGCCCGGGCGGTCGGCGGGGATCTCGGCGGTGGCGAGCCAGGAGCCGTTGGCGTGCCGGAACAGGTCGTCCTGCGGGCGCAGCCCGGCGTCGACGGCGTCGAGCTCGAGGACTCCCGCGCGGACACGGCCGGCATCGGGTGATTCAGGGGCGCTGGCGGTGCTGGCTGTGCTGCCTGTGGTGGTCATGCGCCCAACCTAACCCGGGGGCCATCCCCTGTCGCACATCTGTGGGCCGGCGGGGGTGGGCGCGCGCCGCTGAGCTGGGGCAGAATCGGCTCATGCGCATCCATATCGCCACGGACCACGCCGCTTACGAGACCAAAGAGGCCCTCGTCAGCCACCTTCAGGACGCCGGCCATGAGGTCATCGACCACGGCGCCTTCTCCTACGACCCCGACGACGACTACCCCGCCTTCTGCCTGGAGGCGGCCCAGGCCGTCGTCGACGAGCCCGGCAGCCTCGGGGTGGTGCTGGGCGGCAGCGGGAACGGCGAGCAGATGGCCGCCAACCTCGTCGACGGCGCGCGCTGCGCCCTGGCCTGGAACCTGGAGACGGCACGCCTGACCCGCGCCCACAATGACGCGAACATGGTGAGCGTGGGCGGGCGCATGCACTCACTGGAGGAGGCCCTGGCGATCGTCGACGCCTTTATCGCCGAGCCCTTCAGCGGGGAGGCGCGCCACCAGCGCCGCATCGACCAGTTGGCCGCCTACGAGGCGGCGCGCCCAGGGCGCGCCTGAGGCGAGGGCGGGGCGGGCCATCCACCGAGGCGATAAGAGGGGAGCGGCGATGAGGATCGTGCTCGCGCCGGACTCCTTCAAGGAGAGCATGACGGCGCTCCAGGCCGCCAGGGCCATGGATGAGGGCGTGCGCGACGCCGTCCCCGGGGCTCGCACCGTCCTGATGCCCATGTCCGACGGTGGGGAGGGGTTCGTCGACGCGGTCGGCGCCTCCTGGGGCGCCGACATGGTCTGCGCGCCCAGCGCCGACGCGCTCGGGCGGCCCATCGAGGCCGTCTACGGGCTGGCCGGCGACCGCGCCGTCATGGACGTCGCCAGTTGCGCCGGGCTGGAGCGAGTCGCCCCGGGCGAGCGGGACGTCCTGCGCTCCAGCACGCGCGGCCTGGGCATGCTCATGGCGCACGCGCTGGAAGGCGGCGCCCGCACCCTTATCATCGGCCTGGGCGGGTCAGCGACGAACGACGGCGGCCTGGGCATGCTCACCGAACTCGGCGTCCGCCTCCTCGACGCCTCGGGCGGGCCGGTCGGTCCCGAGCCGGCGCGGATGGGGCTCATCGAGAGCGTCGACCTCGCGGGCCTGTCCCAGGCCGCCCGCGAGGCGACCATCCTCGTGGCCTGCGACGTCACTAACCCGCTGACCGGGCCCAATGGAGCGACGGCGGTGTTCGGGCCCCAGAAGGGCGTCAGCGCCGACATGGTGGGGATACTCGACGCCCGCCTCGCCCGCCTCGCCGAGCTCACCGGCGCGCGGGCCGAGGCGGCGCAGCCGGGGGCCGGGGCGGCCGGGGGGCTCGGCTTCGCGCTGAGCGCCTTCCTCGGCGCGAGCATGCGCCCCGGCGTCGAGCTCGTCGCCGAGGCCATCGGGCTGCGCGACGCGATCGCGCGGGCCGACCTCGTCCTAACCGGGGAGGGCTCCGTCGACGAGCAGACCCTCAACGGCAAGGCGCCCGCGGGCGTGGCCCGCCTGGCCCGCCAGGAGGGCGTTCCGTGCGTCGTCCTCGCGGGACGGATCAAGCCCGGCGCGGAGGCCCTCCTCGACCACGGCGTTCGCGACCTCGTCAAGGTGGGGTCCCCCGATGAGCCGCTGGCCCAAGCCCTGGCCCGAGGCCCGGAGAACATGCGCGAGGCGGTCGTCGGCTACCTGCGGGACCGCCTCTGACGCCCGCCCCTCACCGCCGGCGCGCGGGCGCGGGCCGCGCGCGGGTACCGTCGGCCCATGCCCGAAGGACACACCATCCACCGACTCGCCGCCGCCCTCACCGAGCTCTACGGCGGGCAGGTGCTGAGAGTCTCCTCGCCCCAGGGCCGCTTCGCCGCCGGGGCCGCCCTTCTCGATGGCCGGGTCCTCCTGGAGGCGCAGGCCCACGGCAAGCACCTCTTCACCGCCTTCGCGCCCCGCGCCGATGTGCCGGTGGGCGAGAGCGCCGTCGTCTGGCTGCGCATCCACCTGGGGCTGTACGGCTCATGGACCTTCGACGGCGACTCCCGCTTCACCGCCCCGCACGCCATCGGGGCGCCCAGGCGGAAGGTGGGGGAGCGCGGGGAGCACGCCCTGCGCGGCGGTGGTGGATCGGCGCTGGCGGGCCTGGCGGGAGGCGCCGAGGACGCCGACGGCGGCGCGGGCCATGGGGCCGGCGCGCCCAGTGCCCAGCCAGGGGCGTGGGTGCCGCCCGAGCCGCGCGGCGCCGTCCGGCTGCGCCTGCTCGGTGAGCACGGGGTGGCGGACCTGACCGGGCCGAGCGCCTGTGAGGTGATCGACGCCGAGGGCGTGGCGGCGGTTCGCCGTCGCCTCGGCCCCGACCCGCTTCGCGCCGACGGACAGCGGGAGGCCTTCGTGGCCTCGGCCCGGGCGCGCCGCAAGGCGATCGGCGAGCTGCTCATGGACCAGTCGGTGCTGGCCGGCGCGGGCAACATCTACCGCGCCGAGACGCTCTTCCGCTGCGGCATCAGCCCCTTCAGGGCGGGCAACCGGGTGAGCCTGGCGCGCCTGAGGGCGGTGTGGGACGACCTGGTCCCCCTCATGGAGTACGGGGTGGCCACGGGGTTCATCACGACCGTCGACCTCGACGACGTCCCCTCACCGCTGCCCGAGGATGATCCGGAGGCCGCCCGCTGGTACGTGTATCACCGCGCCGGGCGCCCCTGCCTGCGCTGCGGGACGCCGATCGCGCAGCGGGAGGTCGCCGGGCGCCGTCTCTTCTGGTGCCCGGCCTGCCAGCGCGCCTGACGCCGCTCCCATCCGCCCCGGGCGGGCGATGGGCCGGTGGGCTGGTGGGCGCCTGAGCGGAGTCCCGGCAGCGCGGGGCGGGCCCGGCCGGACGGCCCCGCGGCCCCGGCGCGCGGGGCGGGCGCCGGTCAGATGTAGATGGTGGGATCGGTCATGAGCTCGGGATCGACCTTGGGGTCGCGCACGCGGCTGGGCACGCCGACCGCGACATGCCCCTGGGGGACGTTCTTGATGAGCACCGCGTTGGCGCCGATCTTCGCGCCGTCCTCCACGGTGACCGGCCCCAGCACCTTCGCCCCGGCCCCGATCTGCACGTTGTTGCCGATCGTGGGGTGGCGCTTGCCGGGGTTCATGGAGACCCCGCCGAGCGTGACCCCGTGGTACATGAGGACGTCGTCGCCCACCTCCGCGGTCTCGCCGATGACCACCCCCATGCCGTGGTCGATGAAGAAGCGCTCGCCGATCTTGGCGGCGGGGTGGATCTCGATGCCGGTGAGATTGCGGGCGGCCTGGGACAGGGCGCGGGCAGCGAAGCGGTGCCCGCCGTTCCACAGCCGGTGCGCGGCCCGGTAGGCCCACACGGCGTGAACACCGGGGTAGAGGAGGGCGACCTCGGCGCTCGTCCGGGCGGCCGGGTCCCTGCGCCGCGCGGTGGCGAGGTCCTCCTTGGCCTGCGCCAGTAGGGAGCGGTGGCTGTGGGACATGACTCTCCTCGGTCGGTGGGGCGCCCCGATCGGGCGCGGGGGGCGGCTCGCGCCGTCGCCCCATGCCCCAACGCCGACGGCGATGATCCTGTTCCCGGGACCACCGCCGTCGGCCTGGGGCGCGCCCTCAGGCGTTGTGGGGCGACGGGCGGCTCAGTTGAGGTACTCGGCGTACAGCGGCGTGGAGAGGTAACGCTCGCCGGTGTCAGGAAGGACGGTGACGATCGTCTTGCCCTCCAGCTCCGGGCGCTGGGAGAGCAGGTCGGCACCCGCCAGGGCGGCGCCGGAGGAGATGCCCACGAGCAGGCCCTCCTCGCGCGCGGCGCGGCGGGCGTAGGCCAGGGCGTCGTCGGAGGAGACGTGCAGGAGCTCGTCCCAGATCCCCTGGTCGAGGACCTCCGGGACGATGTTCGCGCCCAGGCCCTGGATCTTGTGCGGGTTCCAGTTGCCCTCCTGGAGGAAGGGGGACTCGGCGGGCTCGATGCCGAAGATCTTGACGTCCGGCAACTCCTTGCGCAGCACCGTGCCCACGCCGGTGAGCGTGCCGCCGGTGCCGATGCCCGCGACGAAGACGTCGATCTTTCCGCCGGTGGCCTCGATGATCTCGCGGGCGGTGGTCTCACGGTGGACCTTGGGGTTGGCCGGGTTGGTGAACTGGGACGCCAGGATCGAGTTCGGGGTGGCGGCCTGGATCTCGGCGGCGCGCTTGGCGGCCCCGGCCACCCCGCCCTCGGTGGTCAGGACCAGCTCGGCGCCGAAGGCGCGCATGAGGGCCCGGCGCTCCTTGGAGAAGGTCTCCGGCATCGTGATGATGACCTTGTAGCCCAGGGCGGCCCCGACCATGGACAGGCCGACGCCGGTGTTGCCGCTCGTGGCCTCGATGATGGTCCCGCCGGGCTTGAGTTGCCCGGAGGCCTCGGCCGCGCGCACGATCGACAGGGCGATGCGGTCCTTGACGCTGCTGGCGGGCTCGAAGGCCTCGACCTTGGCCAGGACCGTGGCGGGGCCGGAGATGACGCGGTTGATGCGGACCAGCGGGGTGGAGCCGACGAGGTCGGTGACGTTCTCGGCGATGGAGGATGCGTGGGACATGGGTTCTCCTTGAGGTGTGAATGGTGCTCCGGGCCCATCGCGCTGACGCGCTCGGGGGCGTCCGGGAGGCGGAGGATGGTGAGGAATGATGGGGCGGTTCGCGGCCGCGATGGTGCAGGAATGGTCGAGGGGCCTGCGGTCCCGGAGCGCCGGGCATGCGCGCAGCGACGCGCGCACGTCTTGAGGAGCCTGGCGCTCTATCGACACAGGCTGCAGGAGGCGGACATCTCGCGCATGAGGCACGTGGCCGGCACGGGCATCATGGGGGTCCTCCTCTCGCGAATGGCGCCGTGAATGCGACATAATAACGGGCGCTGTGGGATAGACCCTAATGCCGCCCCGGTGGGGGGCGTCAAGCGGCTCGGATAGTGAGCGGGCCCGATCCGCCGTCAGCGGAGAGGGGGAAGCCCCGGGCGCAGCTCAGGCGGGTGATCACAGAGGTGATTCGACCAGTCTCGTGCCGGCCGGGGCCGGCCTGGCGCTGCCCGCGGTGAGCGAGGCGATGAGTTCGTCGGGGGAGGGGGCGCCGACCGGCGTGGACAGGAGGATGACGGCGTCGCTGGCCCCCCAGGACGTGCCCTCCACGGCCAGCGCGCCGTCGGCCGACCCCGCGGCGCGCAACTCGGCCTCCAGGCGGCCGGCCCGCGCCACCGGCACCCGCACCTCCCACAGCGCCCGCTCGCTGATGCTCACGCGCGCGGCCGCGGCGAGGGCCTGGGAGGCGGCCTCGGAGTAGGCGCGCACGAGCCCGCCGGTGCCCAGCAGGGTCCCCCCGAAGTAGCGGGTGACGACGACGGCCGCCCCGGTCAGCCCGCTGCCCCGCAGGACCTCCAGGATCGGCTGGCCGGCTGTGCCCGAGGGCTCGCCGTCGTCGCTGGAGCGCTCGATCGCGGGGGAGCCGGGGGAGGCAAGGGGGGCAGGGGAGGTGCCCGGCTGGGGGACGATGAAGGCGGAGCAATGGTGGCGGGCGTCGGGGTAGCGGGAGCGGATGCGGGCGATGAAGGAGCGGGCGGCGTCCTCGTCATCGGCCCGCTCGGCGCGCGCCAGGAAGTGGGATCGCTTGACCTCCAGGTCCGTTTCAGGCTGCTCGCCCGGCGCGAGCGTCAGTCGATAGGGCGCGGCGCCGCCAACGGGGGCGGGGTTGGCGGCGGGAATGGGGCCGCCGGCGGGGGCGGGTTTGGCGGGCATGGGGCGCTCGACGGGCATGGCGGTATGGTCGCATGAGCGCCCCCGGCGATCGCCGGGCTGGTGGCGGGCTGGTGCTGGACTGGTGCTGGGGCGCCCTGGAAGGGGCCTGGGCAGTGGTGGCGGGACAGCGGCGGTGCGGCGGCAGCGGCTGGGGGTCAGCGGTCGCAGGGCATTGGCCGCGGTGCGGCAGTGGCCGTGGGGCAATGGTGGCGGTGCGGCCGCGGAGGGCTGACGCGCCCCACCGGCGTCACCGGGGTCCCCTCGTTGGCGGGCCCGCGGCCGCGGAGGGCTGACGGGACCGATGTCACAGCTCTGGGCGCCGTCGTCAACTGGAAGCGGCTCGTGCTGACTGGCTATGGTGTCCCCTGGTCCTGTTTGCCGGGATCGGAAGATCCCAAGGAGTTTGAGAGGAGCGGGCCCATGGCAGTGCCGAAGCGGAAGATGTCCCGCAGCAACACCCGCAACCGCCGCTCGCAGTGGAAGGCCGAGCTCCCCCAGCTCGACACCATCAAGGTGAACGGCCGTGAGATCAGCGTGCCCCGTCGTCTGGTGAAGGCCTACAAGACCGGTCTTCTCGAGCACTGACGCGGCAGCGGACGGTGGCGCCGTCCGCCTTCTGCGGGTGTAGCTCAATGGTAGAGCCTCTGCCTTCCAAGCAGATTGCGCGGGTTCGATTCCCGTCACCCGCTCGATGAGGCCAGCGGGGCGCCCTCCACGGAGGGCCGCCCCGCTGCCGCATCCTCGGGCTGTAGCGCAGCTTGGTAGCGCGCCTGCTTTGGGAGCAGGAGATCGCGGGTTCAAATCCCGCCAGCCCGACTCGCATGCCGCCCCGCGCCGTTCTCGCGCGGGGCGCAGGTGTTGTGGCTCATGGGGTGCAGGTGTCGGCTCACGGGGCGCAGTCGTTCTCGCGCGGGGCGCCCTCTGTTGCTTCGACGCGTGTTTTTCGCTGGTATCGCGGGTTTCTCTCGTATCAGCGGCGGTTCGCCTCGAGTTCGTCCCAGGGCGCGTCGTGGTGGTCTGACCGGGGGCGTCATGATGGCGCCGGATGGGCGCTCGCCGGGGCCCGGCACGGCTGGCTGGGCCGTCGTGGGCGTCGTTCGGCTGTCGTGGGCATTGGTGAGCCGTCTGTGGTATCGGTGGGTCGTTGAGAGTACTGCGGGGAGCGTTGCTTTGGGCGGTCCAGTGCTGCTCTGGGTGCCCCAACGTTGCTTTGGGCGTCCCGGTGCTGCTGTGGGTGCCTGTGTGTTTGGGTGTCGAGTTGGCTGTCGTGGGCGCCGTTTGACCGTCGTGGGCGCCGTTTGACCGTCGTGGGCGTCGGTGGGACGTCTGCGGCATCGGTGGGTCGTTTGTGGCATCGGTGGGACGCTGAGAGCACTGCGGGGAGCGCTGCTTTGGACGTCCCAGTGCTGCTCTGGATGGCCCAACGTTGCTTTGGGCGGCCCGGCGCTGCTTTGAGCGGTCCAGTGCTGCTGTGGGTGCCTGTGTGTTTGGATGCTGGCTGGGGCGTCGTGGGCGCCGTTTGACCGTCGTGGGCGTCGTTCTCGGCTGTCGTGGGCATCGGTGGGCTGTCTGTGGCATCGGTGGGTCGTTGAGAGTACTGCGGGGAGCGCTGCTTTGGGCGGTCCAGTGCTGCTCCGGATGCCCCAGCGCTGCTTTGGGCGTCCCGGTGCTGCTGTGGGCGCCGGTGTGCTTGGGTGTCGAGTTGGCTGTTGTGGGTGCTGGCTGGGGTGTCGTGGGTGTCGTTCGACCATCGTGGGCGTCGTTCGGCTGTCGTGGGCATCGGTGGGCTGTCTGTGGCATCGGTGGGCTGTTGGGAGTACTGCGGGGAGTGCTGCTTTGGGCGTCCCAGCGCTGCTCCGGATGCCCCAGCGCTGCTCTGGACGTCCCCGATGATCCCGACGCCGGGCGGGGAGCATCGCCGGGGCGCCCCTCGCCGCCCGTTGGGTTGGCGCTGGGGTCGTGGCTGGCCCCGCCACGGGCGTCGACGGCCTTCCCGGAGCGCGTCGCCTCAGACCCCGTCGTGCAATCTTGAGTGAGTTGGACTCAACTTCTGGGAATACCTGCCTGAGCGGTCCTGTTGGCACGGGTGTGAGCGGTCAAGGACCTACTCGGAGGCCTTCAGCGCCCCCCGGGCCGGCCCGGCGCCGTACGAACCATCCGACAACAACCGTGAGCTACCGCAGGAGGAATATCATGGCTCGCACCCTCAACCCCTTCCAGGACATGGACCGGCTCTTCACGGACCTCACCCGCAGCCCCGCCGCCGTCGGCATGCCGATGGACCTGTTCCGCGAGGGCGACACGTTCTACGCGGAGATCGACCTGCCCGGAGTCGACCCCGCCAGCGTGGACGTCGACGTCGATGACCGCACTCTCACCGTGCGCGCGGAGCGCAAGGCCACCGCGGGCGAGGGGGAGCGCTCCTGGCTGACTCGTGAGCGCCCGACGGGGACCTTCGCCCGTCAGCTCACGCTGGGCAGCCGAGTGGCCCTCGATCGCATCGAGGCCGAGTACTCCGACGGCGTGCTCCGCCTGACGATCCCCATGGCCGAGAATGCCAAGCCCCGCAAGATCAGCGTGGCCCACGGCGACAACTCGAAGGTCATCGAGGCCTGAGCGGGGATTGATCCGTCGGGCCGTCTGGGCCCCGGATCGGTGGTGGGCCGCGGCCCCGCGCGGGGGAGCGTCCTCGTGCGGGGGAGCGTCCCAACGCAGGGCCGCTGCCTCGTGCAGGGCCGCTGCCTCGTGCAGGGCCGCTGCCTCGTGCAGGGCCGCCGCCTCGCGCAGGGCCACGTCCTCGCGCATCGCCGAGGGGGCTCGGCTGGCGGGTGAATGGCCGAACAGGTCCTCGCCCCGTGCGGCCGGTGCTAAGTTGAGGCGGACAAATCGTCCTGCCCCACCTGCCTCAGGAGCCCTGTCATGGCCACCGAGACCGAGCGCCAGTCCGTTATCGCCACCGCCCACCGCCGCTACGCCACTAGGGCCTTCGACCCTGACCGCCGCGTCTCGCCGGAGGACCTGCGCGCGATCCTGGAGGCCGGGCGCCTGGCCCCCTCGTCCTTCGGGTACGAGCCGTGGAAGTTCCTGGTGGTGCGCGACGAGGAACTGCGTGCCGAGCTCGCGCCCCTGGCCGTGGGCGCCGGCGCCGTCCTGCGCGGCGGGGCCGAGCTCGTCATCATCCTGTTCAAGAAGGGCGTGGTCCACGACAGCCCCCACGCCGCGCATATCGTCACCGACGTCCTCGGCGTCGACTTCGACCCCGACGCCGATCTGTCCCAGATGTTCAAGGGCTTCCAGGAGCAGTTGCTCGGCCTGTCCTCGCCCGAGGACGTCGATCACTGGGCTCAGCGGCAGACCTACATCGCGCTGGCCAACATGCTGTCGGCCGCCGCCGCCCTCGACATCGACTCCGTGCCCGTCGAGGGCTTCGCCGTGTCCGCCGTCACCGACCTGCTCGCGGCCCGGGGCCTCATCGATCCCGCCGAGTGGGGGGTGTCGGTGATGGCGGGTTTCGGGTACCGGGCCGAGGAGATCCGCCCTAAGCGCCGCCGCGATTACGACGAGGTCGTCCAGGTCATCGGCTGAGCCATGGGCCTGGCTGGTGAGATGAGCGGCGGGCGGCCGGCGCGGGCCCGCCAGTACGGACTATGGGCATGACTCCGAGTACCCCGCCCGCCCATCGCCTTCGGCTGCTCGACTACTGGTGGCTGCTCGAGCTGTTCAGCCCGCAGCAGGTCCCCAAGCGCACCAGGCCCGCCAGACGGGGGGATCGGCGCCAGGTCATCGAATGGAGACCGAGGCAGCCGTTGCCCTGGGAGACACTGACCCCCGAGGTGAGGCGTGACGGCACGAGGTTCGTGTGGAGGCACACCCTCTACCTGGGGGTCTACGACCTGGAGAGTACCTACCAGTACCTGCACCGCGCCTTCACTAACGACCGCGATGCCTTCGACGAGCGGCGCGGCGGTATCAGCGCCTGCGCGGGCGTGCAGGTTGACAGTGAAGGGCAGGTCGTGTCGGGCTCGGGGGTGCTGTCCTCCTCCCTGTGGGCCGTCGCCAGGCTCGCCGTGCATCTGCAGAGGCCGAGTTCGTCATGGGGCAGCGAGTTCGACGCCGCCCAGCAGGGCTTCGTCGCCGAGCTGGCTGAGCGTGGTGATGCCGAACCTGGCGCGCTCACCTCTCTCGCGCACCGCGCGTCGGGGATCGACGCCGTGGCCGAGCTCGCGAGCGAGCGCGTCGTCATCGAGTCCGTCCGTGTGCGCGAGGGCGGTGCTGGGGACGCGGATATCGACTTCCTCAACAGCTTCTTCCTCCAGGACCTTGCCGCTGTGCGCCAGGGCGTCGCGACCGGACGGTGCCCGGCGGCGCTGGCCTCATACCTTGCCGAGTCCGGGTCCCAGGTCCCGCAAGCGCCCGGTGGCCCGAGGATCGACGTCATGACTCACGACGACGTCGTCAACGCGGGGGTTGGCGCAGACCGGATTCCCGCGGGCCGATGGCCCTCGGCACCGCATCACACGCTCGCTCTCAGGCAGCAGTTCGCCGTCAACCGTGCCCTGCTAGACCTCGGTCCGATCCACGGCCTCATGGGGGTCAACGGTCCTCCGGGGACGGGAAAGACGACCATGCTGCGCGACATCGTGGCGGGCAACGTCGTCGAGCGGGCGAGGCGCCTGGCGGCGCTGGAGCGTGCAGACGACGCCTTCGTCGGGCAGAGCCTGCGGTGGATGTCGGGGCGCCACTCGCGTGTCGTGCACGCACTGCGTGAGGAGCTGACCGGCTTCGAGATGGTGGTGGCGTCGGCGAACAACATGGCCGTGGAGAACGTCAGCACCGAGATTCCCGGCGCTGGCGCGATCGACGAGCGGTGGCGTGGCCGCGCCGACTACTTCGCGGATATCGCGTCGGCGCTCCTCGCGGTGTCCGCTCCTCGAGGTGAGAAGGATGGCAAGGAACCGCAGGACCCCAGCGCCGGCTCGGGCGCACTCAGGCGGCACGAGGACGGCCAAGGGCGGGACGCCGAGGGCGCTCGTCGCCGGTGCGCCGCTCGCCCCGCGTGGGGGCTCGTAGCCGCACGACTGGGCAGCAAGAGGAACCGGGCTGCCTTCGTCAGCGAGTTCTGGTTCGACAAGATCGACTGGCGAACGAGGCGGCGCCGGCCTGGCACCGTGCCTCGCATGCAGTCACGGCTGAGGGACTGGGCGCGAGGAGGGGCGGCGCACCCGACCTGGCAGCAGGCCTGCGCCTCGTTCCGGCAGGCGGAGCAGCGCGTGGCCGGCCTCGTGGCGGTGCGGCGCGAGGCTCAGGTTTGCCGTGAGCGCCTCGGGCAGCTGCGCGGTGAGCAGGACCGGGCTGATGAGGAGATGCACCGCCTGGGCGGTCTCCTGGCGGAGGCCACTGAGGGACTGCGCGGGTGCGAGCAGGCCCTGAACGAGGCCCGGGCGCAACGTGACGTGGCGGCACGGGTCCGCGACCGACACGTGCAGACGCGTCCTGGTCTCCTCGAGATGCTGCTGACCCTCGGGCGTGCGACCCGCGAGTGGCGCAGCGCTCTGGCCCCGCTCGATGAGCGTCTACGGGTGGCGGAGGAGGCCGAGCAGGGGCTCGGCCAGCAGGCGGCGCGCCTGGGCTGGCAGGCGGAGGCGCTGCGGCGTGAGCTGGGGGACGCCCAGGACGTCGTCGAGCGGCTGCGTCGCGAGGAGAGGGACCTGCGTGCCCGGTTGGCTGACCACCGTGAGCGACTGGGGCGGGCGTACCCCGGCCCTCAGTGGGCCGGGGCGCAGCGTGAGTTGCGCGCCCCCTGGCTCGACGCCGAGCTCGACGAGGCCAGGTCGGAGCTGTTCCTTGCGGCACTGCGCCTGCACGAGGACTTCCTGGCGAACGCCGCCGGGAAGATGCTGGAGAGTCTGCGTGCTGCGATGGAGGTCGTCAGTGGTGAGGCCCCGAGCACGCTGCCTGAGGAGACGGTTCGCGCCGCCTGGCAGAGCCTCTTCCTCGTCGTCCCGGTGGTCTCCACAACTTTCGCGTCCTACGGTCGTATGTTTGCGAGGCTCGGCCCGGAGAGCCTGGGGTGGCTGCTCATCGACGAGGCGGGCCAGGCGGCCCCGCAGTACGCCGTCGGGGCGATGTGGCGCTCGAAGCGTGTGGTAGCTGTTGGTGACCCCCTCCAACTCGAGCCGGTGGTGACGATGCCGCGCAAGGCCATGCTCGATATTGCTGCCGCGTACGGTGTCGATCCGTCGTGGATCCCGCCGCGGGCGTCGGTGCAGAGCCTCACCGACCGGGTCTCCCGCTGTGGGACGACCCTGCGTCAGGGCGAGCGCCCCGTGTGGGTCAGCTCGCCGTTGACGGTGCACCGGCGGTGTGATGAGCCGATGTTCAGCCTGTGCAACACGATGGCGTATGACGGCATCATGATCAGCGGAGTCGGGTCCCGTGCGAACCCCGGTGACGTCTTCGACGGCCCCGACGGTCCTCGTGTGCTGCGCAGCCAGTGGATTGACGTTCCTGCCAACACGCCAGGATCGAACGCCCAGCCCAGCCAGGTCGACAGGCTGCGGATACTCATCGCTGACCTCCGGCGCCAGCAGGTGAGCCCGAAGCGGATGATTGCGATCTCCCCGTTCCGGGAGATGGCCCATGAACTGGAGGGGCTCACGCACGAGTATCCGGGGCTTCACGGCGGCACGATCCACACTGCACAGGGCAGGGAGGCCGACGTCGTCTTTCTTGTCCTGGGAGGGGATCCCAATCGGCCGGGGGCCAAGGCGTGGGCGGCGCAGACGGTCAACCTTGTCAACGTCGCGGCGAGTCGCGCGAAGCGCCGGCTGTACGTCATTGGGGATCGGGCCGCGTGGGCGCAGCACAACTACTTCTCCCAGTTGTCAACGGCGCTGTCAGAGGGCGGGGATGGAGCGGTCAGGACGCCCAGCTGAAGCTCTCCTTCCCGCGCCGACCTCGAAGAAGCGCCTCACGATGCCGCGGTACTGGCCCGCGCAATCGACCTGGTAGGAGGCGAGGCCCTCGGAGGGAGGGCTTGGAGTCGTGCGCGGTGCCCTGGGCGGCGCCGTGACCGAGGGCGACGACGGCGCCCACCCGCCCGGTGGTGGCGGCACGCGTGAGGGGCGCCAACGGGTGCGAGAATGGGGACTCGGGGAACACCGGGACGCGAGCCGAGGGATCACATGGATGCGAACGAGACAACGACCGACAGCGGTCGCGCCGAGGATGACGCCACCCAGGCGCCCGGGGTGGAGGCCTCAGGGGCCCTCGTCGAGGTCCTGCCCGGGCTGATGGTCGCCTACGGCGGGATCGACCTGAAGGCTCTTGGCGCCGAGGTACTCGACGTCGATATCACGGCCGCTCCTGACCTGTCGGATAAGGTCGCCGGTGCCCTCGCCGGGGCGAACCTCGTGGCGCAGGGGGCGCAGGCAACGCTGAGCGCTCGCGGGCTCGTGAGGCTGGCCCCCGAGACGCTCCAGGCGCTGAGGGCCGCTCATCCCGTCGTCGCCGACGGGTGGAACCTCGGCACGCTGGTGGGCAAGGGCGGGCGATTCACCCAGTCCGTCCGGTGGCTGCCCGCCACCAGCGCGCAGGCGGTGACGGTCCTGGCGGGCCTGGGGCCGGCCCTGGTGCTCGCCGCGATCAGCGCCCAGGCCTCCGCCCTCGCCTCGACGGCGGGCCGGATCGAGAGCAAGCTCGACGCGATTCTGGCCAAGTTGGAGAGGCGGGACCGATCAGATCTCAAGGCGCTTCTCCGGGATGCGCGCGTGATCTTCGAAGAGATCTGCGAATTCGGGTTTGAGCACGCCGAGACGCGGAGCAGGATTGATACGTTCGTCGGTCGCGGCGACCTTGGCAAAATGTACGAGCGGTACCTCGACAATGCTCGTGAGCACGTGGAGAAGAGTGTGCTAAGCGGTGCGGACCTACGCAAAACGTCAGGTCGGATCGCCTCCGACGTTCGTGCGCTCATCGCGGTGTGGCGGGCGTGCGATATCATCGGCATTCTGAGTATCGGTTCCCTCGCTGAGGCAGGAGCGGAGAAGGAGAAGTTACTCCTCTCCAGAGCCGAGGAGATCAATTCCGCTGTGGACCAGCGTCATGGTGAGGTGACCGCGGCCGTCTCCTCCCTGCGCTCGCGAGCCCATCTCCTCCTCATCGAGGAGGAGACCCCGGGTCGTGTAGGTGAGGCGAAGAAGCGCGTCGGGGGAACCGCGAAAAAGGTCGCCCAGAGGCTGCCCTTCCTAGAGACGGACAGTGCCCCGACGCTTCGTGACGCCGTCGGCACGATCGACAAGGCCATCGACTCCTTCGACGACGCGCGCCTCGCCGCTCCCGGGGAACTGAGCCCAGAGATCCAGGACGGAGGCGCCAACGCGAAGAGCCTGTGCGAGGCACTGCGGTGGCTGCTCCCGGCCGACGAGGAACTCCT
This sequence comes from Actinomyces sp. zg296, assembly GCF_009829695.1. Lineage (NCBI taxonomy): Bacteria > Bacillati > Actinomycetota > Actinomycetes > Actinomycetales > Actinomycetaceae > Actinomyces > Actinomyces sp. zg296. Next base: position 82,275 of record NZ_VWPG01000003.1, on the reverse strand, counting down.
CGCCCTGGTGGAGGCCGACCAGAGCGCGGGCCACCTCGTCGTGACGAGCCACCGCTGGGGGCATGTCACGCTTCGCGACCTGCTGGCTCCACAGTCCGACGCCCTTAAGCCCTTGGAGGACCTGCGTTACGTCGTCGACTCCAAACTCAAGGACTCCAGGCGGCGCGTGGAGATCGTCACGCGCGAAGGTGTTACCCCCGTCGAGTTCAAGGGGGTAGAGGAGGGCACGGATCGCGCCAGCGCCGTCGACCGGACGCTCTCCCTGCTGCGAACCGCGATGAACCTGCCCGATGACGAGCGCGAGCACGACCCGCTCCTGTGCCAGCCACGGCCGGCTCGTGTCGTATTGCCGTCGGCGGACGCCTGACGGGACCGGGAGGAGCAATACGTGCAGGCGCTGGAGGTAGCGGTCGTCGCCATCACCGGACTCGTCCTGGTCCTGGCTGCCATCCGACGGCCCCGCCGAGGACGGTGGTGGCCGGAGGGGACCCGATGGCCCGCCCCCGAGACGGCGATGGCCATCGCACTGCTGGCGCCCCTCGTCCTCCACCTCCTCGTCGACGGCTACCGCACCGTCATGATCCCGGCCTACACGGTGTGCGCCGGCCTTCTCCTACTGCTCGGGCTGCGCGCCCGCAGGGCGGGCAGGATCCCGACCCTGTCCGAGGCGCGCCGGCACCCGCGGCTGCGAGCGCTGGGCCGCGTCATCGCCGTGCTGCTCGGGCTCATCGCGCTGGCCACATCGGCCCTCAGCGCCACCCTCCTGCCCGTCTTCGAGCTTCCCGCCCCCGAGGGCCCCTACGCCGTCGGACGCACCGACCTGCACCTGACCGATATGCGGCGTCAGGAGTGGGCCACCAGCGCCGACGACGACGTGCGTGAAGTGGTCGCCTCCGTCTGGTACCCCGCCGAACCCGCGGCCGCTCGCGGCGCCGCCACCGAGGTCCTCGGTGACGAGATCGCCCAGTCCGTCGCGGGCTCGGTGGCGGCCGCGGTGCCCTCCCTCAGGACGGCGGCCGACGTGCTGGGCGCGCCGCTCGACCACCTCCAGCGGATCGCGACCCACGCGGTGCGCGACGCCGAGGCCGCAGCCCACGACGGGGACGGGTTCCCGGTCGTCCTGTACTCACCCGGGCTGGCCTCCAGCCGCTTCGAGAACGTGGCGCTCATGGAGGACCTGGCCAGTCGTGGCTACGTCGTCGTCGCCGTCGACCACCCCTACACCTCGGGATCCGTGACCCTGGCGGGCGGCGCGGAGGCCACGGTCGACCCTGTGCTCCTGGGACCAGGGAGCGACGCCACGGTCAGAAAGAGGCTCAACGACTGGATCGACACCCGCGTGGAGGACCTGTCAACGGTCCTGGACCACCTGGCCGCGCTTGAGACGCGCCCCGGCAGCGTCCTCCAGGGCGTCATGGACCTGGAGACCGTGGGGGCGGTGGGCTTCTCCCTCGGGGGCGACACGGTGACGCAGGCGCTCACCCAGGAGCCCCGCCTGGACGCCGCCGTCAGCCTCGACGGCCCGTACCTGGGGAAGGTGTCGACGACGGGCGTGCCCGCCCCGTTCCTCAACGTCATCGCGGCGGACCACCTCACCGACCTCGAGCAGGACCTGGAGACCGAGCAGGAGACGGGCATAGCCAGCGACTCCCTCAACCGCTACCGGGGCACGATGTCGAGCGCGAGCGGCCCGGTGTGGGTGGCCTCCGTCGAGGGTACGACGCACCTGAGCCACACCGTGTTCCCGCTCATCTCCCCGATCCTCGGCGGCGAGGCCGGGACGGGACGCGCGCAGGTGGACACCGTTGAGACGCTGGTGGTCGACTTCCTCGACCACGCTCTCGCGGGCGCCCCGGCGCGCCTGCTCGGCCAGGGAGGAGACATCCCGCTGACGACCCGTTTCCTGCCCGACCCACGGGTGCCCAGGACCTGATCAGGACGCCGCCGAACTGGGGCGGCGGGAGGCGATCCGCTTGGCTGTGAGCACTTGAGGCAGTAGCGCCCCGTGCAACGGTTCAGCCCGCCCCGGTTGGGAGCGGTCTGGTCTCTTTCTGGCTCAAGGAGGGCGGCGGTGAAGAGGCCGGAGCCGGAGACGCTGACTACAGCTCGTTGAGATAGTGGGGGCGCGCCTTCATGGAGTGAATGATCAACTCGTAACCGTCGTCAAAGACAAGGGATACGAGTTCCAAGAGGCGACCGGCCGGATCGACGGCGATCATGAGCCAACGACGCGGGTCATCCTCGTCGTCAAGCGGGCGCGAACTCAGTACGTGGGAGGCCGCATAGCGAACGGCGTTGTCATCGAGATGATCGCGGCGGTAGTGCTTGCGGGCCGAAGGATGCAGGTCAGGCACTGTGCGCCCACTCGCGCACGGCTGCTCGGACTGCGTCCGAGCGCGTGGCCAGGCCCTCGGCCTTGCCTCTGGCCATCAGCGCCGCGAGGGTGGCCTCGTCGAGTCGAACCGGAACAACGACACCAGGCCCCTCACCTACCGGCGGGCGGCCGCGACGCGCCCTGGGCAACTGTGACAGGTCGTAGCCGTCCTCGGCCTCGTCAGCCCAGGCCTGAATCTGCTCGTCGCTCACGATCCTGCCGTGAAGGAGATGCTCACCCACACACGTAGTGTATACGAAATACCTTTGAGGTGTGACGTGGGGACGGGCGCGTCACACTTGACCAGCGATCCCCTCCAGCAGCGGGCTGGCCTGCCCGCTCCAGGAGATGGCGAGCTGGTCGCGGGCGCGGGTGGCGGCCACGTACAGCAGGGAGCGCTCACGCAGGAGGGCGTCGTCGTGGTCGGCTTTCGAGTACTGCTGGTCGCGCAGCGCGCGGGGGATCGAGGCCTCTGAGACGTCGAAGAGCAGGACCTTGCGGAACTCCAGGCCCTTGGCGCGGTGCATGGTCATCACCACCGGGCGCCCCCGGCCTATCGCCTCCCTGTCCACCGGGCGCACATCGACGCCCCGCTCAGCCAGGCCCGTAGCAACCGCGTCGCGCTGATAGCGGTCGCGAACGAGGATCGCGATGCTCTGAGCACCCGCCTCGCGCTGCTCGCCTTGCTCCGTGAGCCAACCGCGCAGCAGCTGGGCGGCGTGGTCGAGCTCTTCGGCTCGGGACTGCGCGCGCAGCAGGACCGGTTCTGGCCCGGATCGTGGTGAGACGTACCGATGCTCCTCGGCGCGCCCCTCCATGTCCTCATACGACCCGGCGTCAAGGATTTCGAAGGCGGCGCGCAGGTTCTGGCGGGTCGTGCGGTAATTGCGGGTCAGTCGCCGGGACCTGCCCCGGATATTGATCCCGTAGTGGCTCAGCGTGATCTTCTTGCCGTAGATCCGCTGGTGGGAGTCCTCGGCCAGGAAGAGGTCATTCGGCCCGGGCTCGACGAGCGCGCGCAGGAGCAGCAGGTGCGCCGGGCTGAGGTCCTGCGCCTCATCGACGAGCACATGATCGAAGGGCCGCGCCCCACCCTGCGCCGCCTCGCCGTCGAGCCAAGCGGCGGCCAGGGCGAGCTGCTCGGCGAAGGAGGTGACGTCCAGTTCCGCGCTGCGGTCCCGGTAGCGCTCCATGGCCGCCCACACCGCGGCTCGCTTGCGACGATCGAGTGCCACGCCCCTACCCGGACGGCGCACGCGCAGGTACTGCTGGAGGGTCGTCACGTGCTGCGGCAGCACGACGAGCTCGTACTCGGAGGCGAGGAATTCCGCTGACTGGAGGCCGGCGGGCAATCCCTCACCCATCGATGCGAGAACGTCGTCCCATATGTCGTTCCTGGCGTATGCGAGGACTCGGGCGCGGTGCCGGCCCAGAACAAGTTCGGCGACCGGCGCGATGCCCTCCCCGGCCCGCTGGAGGATGGCCCGGGCCACCTTGTCCAGGCCGGAGACGAGCACGCCGGGCTCGCCGACCTTCTGGGTGAGGGTCAGCCCCGGCTCCAGCTCGGCGAGCTGGCGGCGCAGGTCGTCAGCGAGGTTGCGCGTGAAAGTGGTCAGGAGGATGCGCGTGGCGTCCGCTCGTTGGCCACCGCGGCCGCTCCCAGGAGCGTGGGAGTGAGGCAATCCCCGCTTCATTCCGGCCATTCGCCCGGCCAGGGCGGCCGTTCGGTGCACGGTGACAACGGTCTTGCCCGTCCCGGCCCCACCGGAGATCCGCATCGGGCCGTTGGAATGCCGCTCCACCAGGTGGCGCTGCCGGGGGTGGAGGAAGAGCTGCCATTGCGCGAAGGTGAGGCCCTCGATGGCGCGGCGCAGGTCCTCATCGGTCTCCAGCCACGTGAAATCAGCGCGAGAGGCCCTGCGAAGCAGGCCCGCGATGACCTCGGCGTCAGAGGGCTCAGCGGTGACGTCCCGCGGGTGGAGGAGCTCGAAGTCCTCACGCACTCCCTCGATGCTCGTCCCCGTGGCCAGCGCCAGCAGCGCCTCGCCCTGCCAGGAGGGGGAGGCGGTGGCCGCCAGGTCGAGCAGCTCGGACTCTCGGCTGGCGGCGAGCGCCGCGGCGGCGAGGCGAACGTCGATGCCCAGCTCGTCGCGCAGGGACTCCACCGTCAGACCATCCGGCCACACCGGACGATCATCACGCGTTGCCACGATGACGCCGGGTATCGCCGCCTCGGCCCCAGATGCCGGCGCCCCACTGGCAACCCTAGGCCGGGTGGGGATGGAGGGCACGGAGGGCGCGGAATCGGCCTCCATGCGGCGGCGCGCCTCAGCATTGCCGGCCTCGAGGCGCGCGGCCTCGCGGGCGATCTCCTCAGCCTCCTGCCGGGCGGCCTCCAAGCGGCGGCGGGCATTGTGGCGCGCTTGATCAACAGCATGATCGTCCTGGCCTGCGGCGTCACGCAGGTCGGTGATCTGAGCGGTGCCGTTGTACGGGTTGATGCCGACCGTCACTGTCCTGGCGATGGCGATGGCCTCGTCATGCGGCCAGATCCCGTGGATGACGTAGACGGGCTCGCCGCCGCCATCGAGCTCGAAGAGCACGGCCCGGTAGAAGTCGGTGACTCGGGCGGTGCGCACCCTGCGGTCCGCCGACTCCCTGATGGGCTCGACATGGAGACCAAGGCTCGTGGTCCCAGCGGAGAGCTTGGTGATGAAGGGACCGATCTTCGAGCGCAGGGAAGGATCCTTGTGAGTGGCGTCCTTGGCCTTGTTGCTGGGCCAGACGATGGCGGGCATATCAGCGTCCTTCCAGAAGCGAGCGGATCTCGTCGGCGGTGACGGCAGCATCATCCCCCACGGCTGTGACACGCCAACCGGCTTCTTGGAGTGCAGCGACCGCTGCGTCATCTGAGTCGAGTACGACGGCGACGCGCTGCTCCGGCCACGACAACTCGGTCATGACACCGTTGGCCTCCTCCTCACCCTCCCGTGCGAAGCGCACCCCGGCCTCGGCCAGGTGGGGCAGGAGGGCCAGGACCTGGGGTGCGGCGAGCTCCCGGTCGATGCCGTCCCAGCCCAGGTCGGCCATCGCCCGCGTGCTGGGGCTGGCCTGGGAGGCGGCCCGCGTGCGCATCTGCTCCACGGCCAGGCTCGTCGTCGTGATCTCCACGGGCACGTCCGCCAGGGCCAGGACGTTGCCGAGCCTCAGCCATGTCAGCCAGGCGTCGTGGTGCTCGGGTGCGGCCAGCGCCTGCTCGGAGTCGTCGATGACCAGGGCCATGCCGGTGGTGCTTGTGCCGCTGAGCTGGATGGCAAGGGCCACGTGCGGGCCGTGGAAGACGGCACCGGAGACCGACGTCGCGGGGGACAGCGGGGCGGGCAGGTCCTGGGTGGGCAAGAGCGCATGGACCGCTTCCCAGGCGGGGTCCGCTTCCGGGCGCGCGCCCGGCGCGTAACTGAGGGCGGAGCCACCGAAGAAGGTGACGTGCCCGGCGGCACCGAGGACGAGCGGCCCCCCGATCGAGACAGCGAGAGCGGACAGGGCCGCTGACTGTGCGCCGACGCCGGTGGCGTCCTCGTGCAGCATGGCGGTGAGCAGTGCCATGGGTCCGCCGCGCCAGACCTCGATCGCCTCGTCGGTGACGGCGGCGGCGCGGGCCGCGACCAGGCTGCCGTTCTTGAGCGCGGCGGTGGCCTCATCACCGAGCCACTGCGGGTTCCACGGGCCGTCGAGGTCGGCTGCGGCGAGGGCGACGACCCGGTAGCCGTGGGCTCGCAGGGCGGCGCGCTTGCTCGCGTCGTCGGCGAGGCGGTTGTGCTGGCGGCTGGCGTGGTAGTTGAGCCCGTCGGTGTAGACGGCGATGGGGGAGCGCCCGCTCACGTGCAGGGCGGTGAAGTCGGGACGAGTACGCCCCACGTTGAGTTGGGGCCGCAGCCGCCACCGGCCGCCGTCGAGCTCGAGGGCCGGCGCCCCTGAGGCATCGCCGATGACGCGCACGCTCATCCGGGCCGAGAGCAGTTTCTTGAGTTCGGTGCGGAAGCGCGCCTCCAGGGGGCTTTCGCCGTGCCCGGCGCGCACTTGCTCGTCGGTCACCGTCCACCGGGGCTCGGCCGGCTCGAGGTCCGCGGCGGGCTCGCCCGCGTCCAGGCCGAGGATGAGGCGCAGGGCGCGCAGGGCGGAGGCGCGGGAGATCTTCCCGAGGGTGTCGCTCATCGGGTAGGGCTGCAGGCAGCGGTGGCACAGGTCCTTGCCCTCAGCCGCGCAGGGGCAGGTCTCCAGGCGCTGGGCGGTGCGCGTCAGCAGGCTCCAGATGACGGTGGGATCCTCGAAATCGGTGAGGTAGCCAGTGCCGCCGGGCACGAGGTCGTGCACGAGCAGGGCCAGGCGGGTCTCGCCGGGGGAGCCATGGGGCACGGGATAGGGGACAGTGATCACGCCCAGGTGGTCGGGCGCACCGCCGGTGGTGATCTCCAGCCCGAGCTTGAGGGCGCTGGCCAGGGAGGCCACCCCGATCGGATCGGAGGCGAACTCCTGGGGAAGGACGAGCGCGATCGCCTCAGTGACGAGGTCGCGCATGAGATCGATCTGGATGACGTGCTCGCGCGGGTCGCCGCGGTGCTCGCACCAGGCGCGGTGCTCTCTTGGAGAAGAGGTCCCGGTGCTGGTGTCGAGCTTGCCGCAGGCCTCGCACAGACGGAAGCCGCGAGCGCGCACCGGTGAACTGCTGACCTGGTCGACGCACTGTCCCGGCAGGGCCCGTCCGGTGTTGAGCCATCGCAGGGGCAGGTTCCTGTACCGGCTGAGCCCGAGCCCGGTGGCCTCGACACTCCACTGCCTCTCAGCGCGCGTGGGGTCGAGATCGGCCAAGGGGAGGACCTCGAAGCTCAAGGATGCCCGCTCGTCGCGAGCGTCGCCGATCCGGGCGTCGTCCCGGGCGACGTCGGCGAAGACACGGGTCAGGCGCAGGACGCGTCGGGCCCGCCCGACGTCGGCGATGCGGGTGTCCCCGCAGCGCGGGCACTGGCTCGGGGCGGAGGGCGGCGCGTCGGAGGGGCCGTCGTCCTGGACGTAGCCGCAGGAGGCGCAGGCCAGCCACCAGCGCGCCTGCGCAGCCAGGCCTGAGGAGTCCACCCCGTCGATGCGCATCTCCATGCCGTGGGTGTAGAAGGTGGCGCCGGGGGCCAGCTCGCGCAGGGCGTGGGTGGAGGCGCGGTCGAGGTCGTAGGGCTCGGTCTTGAACTCCTCAGTCTCCGGGTCGCGCCAGGAAACGCGGGCTGACAACCGGACGGCATCGTCGATGAGGGCGTAGTTGGGCAGGACGCCGTGCCGCTCAAGGGCTGAGACCCAGTGCTCGTCGCTCAGGTCGTGGAGCCGGGAGACGATTGCCTTGCGAGCGCCGGTGGCGGCGCGCCGGGCACGCTGGTCCTCCTCGGTGGCGTTGGGACCTTCGGTGGCGGCGATGAGCTCGGGCAGGGCCGTCTTGATCTGCTCATCCTGGTGGTTGAGCTGCTCAATCTCGGCCTGGTGCTCCCGGGCGGCCCGTTCAAGCATGAGGCGAGGGCCGGCCCCGTTGTCGGCGCTCACCCAGTCCGTGAGCCGGTCCAGCGCGGGTGTGCGGTCGGCGAAGGTGCTGGTGAAGGCGGCGGCGAGTAGCTGCCCGTCGCGGCTGATCCGTTCGCTCAGGGCGCCGATGAGCGTGTCGTGCCCGCGCGTGGTCAGGGCGACGGATGCGGTGGCCCGCTGCCTGCGCCCGCCGGGAACCGCGGGGTGGCCCTCACGGGTAAGAGTGTCGATGACGTAGGCCAAGAACTGGCGGCGCAGTATCTCCTCGGCGCCCAGATAGGTCGATGGCGGGGCGACAGCGCCGTCGAGCAGGTGGGCGGGGTCCTCCAGGAGGCGGATCTGGTTGGGGAGCCCGCGAACGTAGGCCAGTGCGAGGGCGGAGCCGCTGCGGCGGCCAGCGCGACCGACCCGCTGCACGTAGGAGGCGACCGTGTCCGGCAGGGAGCCGAGCATGACGGTGGACAGATCCCCGATGTCGATGCCCATCTCCAGGGTGGGGGTGGCCACGAGGACGTTGGGGTCTCCGGGCTGCTGGATGGGGCGCTTGAACCCTTGCTCGACTGCGGCCCGCTTGTTGGCGCCAAGTAGGGAGGTGTGCTCGTGGGCGTCCACCCGCCGCACGTGTGTGGCCGTGTACATGCTGCGGTAGAAGCTGTCGGCGGGGTGCTGGGTGGCGGCCAGGCGCCCGGGGCAGCGGGCGACCAGGCAAGGCGCGCCGGTGAGCTGCCCGACGGTGGCGCGCGCGGCGGGCAGTTGACTTCGGCAGGTGTCGCACACGAGGAGGAGTTCCTCCTCACAGCCGTCCGGCAGTGGGGTGAGGAGGATCCGGTCGGCGGGGATGCCGTAGACGGTGCCGCCGGAACTGGTGCGGGTGGTTGACAGGATGCCGGCCTCGGCGAGGCGGGCGAGCAGGGCGGCGGCGAGGCGCGCCGCGTGGGAGCTAGTGACGCTCAGGCAGGTGCGAGCCCAACTGGCGTACCACGACTGTGCGTTGGTGACCTGAACGAAGGCCGAGTGACGGGTGTCGATGCGCCCACCGACCTGCGGGAAGGAGGGGGCCGAGCGTCCGGCGGGGAAAGCGGGTTGCCCCTGGCCGCGATCGCGCTTGTACCAGATCCACAGGCGCCCGCCGTCCTCCTTCTTGTAGGTCTTCAGCCACTCGTGGTCGATGGCGCCGTCGCGACGCATGCGCTCCAGCGTGCCGCGGGCCCAGGCGAGCAGGTTGGCTTCGGTGAGGTCGTCCAGGCCGGGCAGGGTGTCGTGGTATTGGCCCCGGCCGCCGTCCAGGGCTGTGCGGGCGATCCGGACCAGGTCCGTGGGCCGACCGGCGTCCACGTGGACGGTCAGGGATCCGGTGGCTTCCAGGGTGCGGCCGTACGTGGATTGGAGGCCCACCTCTAGGGCGATGTCGAACAGGAGGCGACGGCGCACGTACTTCGCGGCGGTTCGGCGTTCGCCGGGGCGGGAGCTGGGGTCCCAGTAGGGCTTGAACCGCGGGTGCTCGGCGAGAGCGGCGGGGACCAGGCGGTAACGGTCGAAGGCGTCTGCCGCCGCGGCGTCGAGGGCGGCGTCGGCCCAGTCGGTCAGGGTCGTCTCGGTGTTGAGGGCGCCGCGCAGTGCGGAGCGCAGGCTCATGGTGTGGGAGCGCTGGTCGACGAAGCCGGCCCGGTGGGCGGCGTCCTGGACGGAGTCGGTGAAGATGAGAGCGCGCTTGTCGGCGTCGTCGAGGGCGTCGTCGCCGAAGAGGGTGGTGAGGCTGACGGATAGGAGGGTGGCGACGGCGGAGCCGAGGAAGCGGATGGAGTCCGCGGTCCCGCAGGAGGGGCAGACGTCGTGGGTGGTGTCGTCGGCGATGGAGCGCTCGTCGCCGGTGAGGACGAGGACGGGCAGGTAGCGGCCCTCGCGGGCCTCCAAGGAGCCCTCCTCGGGGATGCGGGTGAGCAGCTCGCGGTCGGCGACGGAGTACCAGCGAAGCCCGGGATGGTGTCGGGCCGGATCCGGCTCCCCGGCCTCGACCCGGCGACGGTAGTCGGCCTCCTCCCCGGGGGCGGCGAGCAGCGCGCGGAAGCGGGTGTCGCCGAGGAGCCGGTCGCGGCGCACCTCGCTCTGGTCGACCTTCTCCCCCTGACCCGTGGGGGCGAGGCTGATGCCCCATCCGGAGCGGCCGCAGGAGCGGCAGTACAGGGCGGGGCGGGCGGGGACCTCCTGGGATGACTGGTCGGCGGAATCGGACCAGCGGAACGCGGGGCGGGTATCGAGGAGACGGTCCACGCGAGTGACTTCACGGATCCACAGGGTGATCTCGACGCCTACGGCGCCGCGGTCAGGGGCGCCGTTCAGCCCCGCCCGGATTGCGGACAGAGCGGCGAGGAGCACTGCCAGGGCTTGACGGCCGATGGCGGGGTCGGTGAGCTGGGCGGGGGAGAGGGCGGAGGCGGCGATCTCGGCCAGGGGCGTGGCGCGCTTGGCGCGGCTGATCAGATCGATGACGTCGGGGTGAGCCTGGATGGCGTGGGCGAGATCGGTGGTGATGAGGCCTGCGATGCGGTCGGCGGGCTGGCTCTCCTGCGGCCGGTAGAGGATGGGGGCAATGTCGGCGAGGAGTCGCTCGGGGTGGGTGACGGGCCTGCGGGCGAGGCCGGCCAGGTGAGTGAGGTCGGCGGGGGGCAGCGCGGTGAGGCGGCGGGCTTTCAGGCCGAGGGCGGTGGTGGCCTTCTTGTGGGGTTCAGCCCAGGCGTCGAGGCTGGTGCGGGTCTCGGTGACGACGGCCTCGGTGGGCAGATCGGCGCCGAAGACGTCGCGGGCGAAGGCGAGCATGCGGGTGGGGTCCCCGTTGTCGCCGAGGGTGGCGGAGGTGGCCACGGGGCACAGGGGACCCAGCGGGGAGTGCTCGTAGTCGGCCTGGCGGGGGTCGTCGTCGGCCAGGTGGGCGCGCAGGGTGAGGCCGAGGCGTCGCAGAAGCATGGCGACGTCGGTGCCCTGGGCGCCGTCGTAGGTGTGGAACTCGTCGAGGACGAGGTAGGTGAGGGAGGAGGCGGACGCGCTCCACAGGGCCCTGTCCTCCGGGCGCAAGAGGAGGTGGTCGAGCATCTTGTAGTTGGTCAGGAGGATGTCCGGCGGGTCGTCGCGGATGACGTGACGGTCGGTGATGAGGGAGGAGGGGGTGACGCGCGCGGTCGGGGCGGCAGAGGCGTCACCGGTGTAGAGGGCGGCGCGGATGCCGGTGAGCGAGGCATCGAAGGTGAGGAGACGGGCGAGGCGACCGGCCTGGTCGGAGGCCAGGGCGTTCATGGGGTAGAGGATGAGGGCCTTGAGGCCGGTGACGCCTTCGGCGCGGGCGCGCAGCACGTGGTCGAGCACGGGGTGGAGGAAGGCCTCGGTCTTGCCGGAGCCGGTGCCCGTGGTGATGAGGGTGGGCTGGGGGCGGTGGCCGTTCTTGGTGGTGAGGCGCTGGTAGGCCTGTTCCTGATGGCGGTAGGGCGTGAGGCCTGGGTCCCAGTCGAGGGCCTCGGAGCGGGCGCTCGCCGGGACGTAGGGCAGGCGGAGGCGGACGAAGGGGCCGACGAAGACGCCGTCGTGCTCGTCGTGGAGGAAGCCGGTGAGGGCGCGTCGGGGCTCGGCATCCGTCAGCGCGAAGGTCGTTGAGAGGTAGTCGACGACGGCGGCGCGGATGCGCTCGGCCTGGAGGCTGGGGAGCAGGAGGGGCATGGTGCTGTGGTCAAGGGCAGAGAAAGACGGTGGCTGGTGATGGGCTCGTGGGCCTGAGACGAGGCTAGCGCAGTGACACGAAGCCGTAGGCCTGGCTGCCGAGCGAGGGTGTCTGTGCTGGAGGCCCAGTCCACCTGGCTGTCATGCGCTCCCGGTCAACGCTTCCTCTTGATGGGCCCGAAGTCGAGGGGGTGTGGCCGTACATGCGGGCGTGCGTGAGGTGTCGAGGTTCTGGCGTCGATGACCCCCATGGGGTACATTTGTTGCAGTAAACCTGCGTCATCCGGATCGAGGTTGTGATGCTGCGGTACTTGCGGGTCCAGAACTGGAAGTCCTACTACGAGCCTGTTGAGTTCACGATGGTGGCTACGCGTGAGCGCCGCCATGGTGAGCGCCTGGCGAAGGTCGGTCGCTCCCGGATCCTGCCTGTGGCGGCGGTCTACGGGGCAAACGCCTCGGGCAAGTCCACGCTTGTCGACGCGTTGGAGGCGTTACGGGGTCTCATCCTTCAGGCACGGCCCGTCGGGGCGATGCTGCGGCTGACGCCCCACCTGCTCAAGGGTGCGGGCGAGCCGACGTCGTTCACCATCGAGTTCGTCACCGGCGCACCTCGGCCGGATGGTGTGGGTGAGGACCGCGTGTTCCTGTACGAGGTCGTTGCCGACCGGCGTCGTATCCATCGTGAGTCCCTCGTTGAGGTGCGTACGCGAACCGAGGAGGTGATCTTCGAGCGTGACGAGAACGGGGTCGAGCTGTACGGGGACCTCGATGAGGACGTGAGGGCGAACGCGCACAAGACGGTGATCGCGGACAACGAGACCTTCCTCGGCGTGCTGGGCGGGGATACTGGTGTGCTGGGCGCGGACGCCGAGAGTGCCGTGGCTCTCGCCTACGGATGGTTCGACCGGCATCTCGCGGTCATCCACCCGGGAGCTGAGTACGTGCACCTGCCGAGCCGGTTGGAGGTTGACAACGTGTTCGCTGACGCGATGAACGCCGGTCTCACGCGAGCGGACACGGGTATCTCAAGGCTGGACTTCGAGGACATGCGTGTCGGAGCCCTGTCGCTTCCTGCGGATGAGTTGGATGAGCTCGTTGAGTCGCTGCGGGAGGCGGGTGGCACTGCCATGCTCTCAACTCGCGGTGGCGACCATGCCCTCCTGACCCTCGACGACGACGGGGAGCCGGCGGTGCGGCGGCTGGTTGCGCGCCACGAGGTGGAGACGGGACCGGGCGCACAGGACCGGAGGTCCTTCAGCCTGCCCCTGCGTGAGGAGTCCGATGGGACTCGGCGCTTCATGAACCTCCTGCCGATCCTCTTCCAGCTGCGGGAGGTGGATGAGCGCAGCGTCTTCGTTGTGGACGAGCTGGAGAACTCCATGCACCCCCGGCTCACGGAGGAGCTCATCGCCTCCTTCCTTGATGGGCTGGGACCGGAGGGGCGGCGCCAGCTCATCTTCACGACGCATGAGATCCAGCTCATGCGCGCCGATCTTCTGCGCCGTGACGAGATCTGGCTCGCTGACAAGGTCGATGGTCAGTCCGAGCTGACGCGGGTGTCGGACTATGCCGACGTGGGGGTTCGCAAGGACGCTGATCTCCTGGGCTTCTATATGTCCGGCCGCATCGGCGGCGTCCCCCGGGGCTGAGGGGCGGTCGTGGCCAAGAAGCGCAAGACGTCATGGAAGGACGTAGGGCGAGGCTCGCGTCGAACGGGCGTGCGGCAGCCTCGTGAGGTCATCGACCTCATCGTCGAGGGCGAGACGGAGAAGGCCTACCTGCAAGCGCTGCTGGATCACAGGTACCCTGGCGTGTTCGCCCCGCAGTGGCATCGCTCGGGATCGGCGGCTTCTCGCACCTCTCTCAAGGGTCTGTTGGACAAGGCTCGGCGGGCGGAACGTGAGGGACGTTGCCAGGGGGTGATCTGGGTGGTGTGCGACGTCGATAAGAACGAGGTGCATCGCGAGTTGCTTGAGAAGTGGCGGAAGGATAGCCCCGCTCATCGGAGCGCCTTCCAGGCGGTGTCGATCGAGGGCTGGATTCTTCAGCACCTCACAAAGCCGTCTCGACCGACGAGCAGTGGGGAAGCCCTCAGTCTCGTCAGCAAGCAGTGGGAAGACTATGCGAAGGGCAGGATGATCCCGGCGTGGTTGATTGAGCAGACGGATGAGGCGTGCCGGCGGGAGTCTGTCTTCCTTGATGGTGCGCGGAATGACGGAGTGTGGCCGATGGATCGCTCATCTCAACTACCGCTTTTCATCGCCTACCTGGATGAGCAGGCTCGGGTGCGAAGGCAGAATCCCCCGGGGTAGGTGGGGTGTGTCCTTGAGGCGGTGCGGGCAGGAGGCGCGGCATTAGACGGAGATGTTCTACGCCTCCTTCTACTCATCGGTGGTCCTCGATTCCACGACCAGCCAGAACTATCCCACAACTCAAATCCTGTTTGCCAAAATTGGTCGGATTCACCGGGTGATCCATGAGTTGTATCAGGCGGGCAAACGAAAGGTAGCCCTCAGCTTCATCGAGGGCAACTTTCGTCCCTGCTCCGAGCTTGTTTCGCAGGAGGCCCGTCTCGGGATCGAGATATGGGTCGACGAACTCAGTCGAGGCCATAGCGGGCGCGGGCGCGGGCCACCAGCTCGTCAGAATCGATGCGACCGGCGATGTACTCGCGGGCGTCCTGGCGGCCGGATTCCGTCACTGTCAGGCCCTCCATCTCAACGCTGTGGATTGCCTCGGCCACGCGCAGGTACCGTTCGGCAGCGGTCGTCGCGATCGTTGCAGTCGTCGTAGCCATGGGACGCTCTCCTCCTTCGATGTTGAGCGCATTGAACCTTTTTAATCTCCCGTCAGGGCGGTGTGGATGCGGTGGAAGTCGGATTCGCGGTCGCGGGTGCGGAAGGGGAGAGAGTACACATATTTTACGCCAGAGCCGGGGTGGGGGTGGGTGCGCTCCGATACTGGCATGGCGTCATCCGAGTCCGGACGGCCGCGCTTCGCCCAGGCCTGACGCACCACAGTCGGCACCTGCCTTCCGTTCGCATCATAGACGTACGCGCCCTGGCCACGGCCATGGTCATAGTCGTACAGCACAGCGAACTGCGTCCGATAGATCGTGCACAGATCCTCCACCGGCACCCCCAGCGTCATCGCCACCATCACATCGATCTCTGCCTGAGCATTCCGACGATCCTCCGCCCGACGCAACGGCACGTCCCGCGTCCACACCGGGCCCACCGGACGTTCGTCATAACGCTCCAGGATCGGCGCGTCATCGAGGAAGGAGTCTTCCCAACACTCAGCCCACAAGTCCGCATAAGCGTTTGTGAGACAGTTGAGGCGGAGTGCCCGCAGCGCAATGCGAGGGGCTAGTGGGTGGCCAGTAGGTACGAGTGGTAGGCGCTCGAAGTCCTGATTAATGATGTCGTTACGAGAGCGGGCGCGGATTTGAAAGTCGGCGAGGAGGGTTGAGGCATCAGCGAGGATGAGAGGTAGAATAGTGGTGCCTATTGATGGGGGTGCCGCGCTGTAGATAGGGTTAACATGTGCGCTGCCGGGAGGGATGATCGCCGGGATGAGGGTGCGCTCGCCGGTGTTGGCGGCCATGCGGCGCCACGCGATGCGGTAGTGGTCGCGGGCAGAGGACTCACCCCAGTGGGTATAGAGGCGCTCGTACGTGGCGCGGTCGCCCGCAGGCTTGTACTGGGTCACCGGCCGGGCGCCGGCAGGAAGAGCCTCAAAGTCAGTTGAGGTCCAGTCCTGATTGTGCTTCATCGTCGCGTTCGGGCTCTTGTACAGCGGTGTTGAGACGTGAAGGTGTGGTCCTTGAAGGATCGCATCCTCCCACGACGCCTCACCCCAGGTCTTGATGAAGAGACCCTTCGAAAAGTCTGCTGTCTCATGCCAGCCAGCGGAGAACTCCAGTCCGAGGCTACCGATCCGCGAATGCGACGCGAGGATGGTCAGTGTGCGTGCTGCCGCAGAGTTCACCGTTGAGACCATGGGCGTAGACCGCCAGTCCTCGGCCTCGGTCACGGCCTGCCAGGTCCGCAAGACCGACTCGTCCACCTGCTGGATCCGCGCCGCATGTGGGCGGAGATCCCACGTGCCGGTGTGAGGATCTTTGAAGCCAGGCTCTTCACCACTGCCGTCGTGGAGGAGCGAGCGCATCGCTGTCTCAGGGTGATAAAGAGCGGTGGCATGGAGGAAGGTCGTCGGTGTCTCTTGGCTGTAGATATGAACTCCGTAAAACTTGTGGTGCTCGATGTCGAACAGCTGAAGCTCATTGATGAACTGCCAGTGGCGACGCAGGTGCCGATAGGTCGCGGCACGGAGCTCAGGAGTCTTGGCATCCGTGAAGTGACTCTCAAGATGAATTAGTCCAGAGACGCCCCGCTCACTCTGGTGATCCCAGACCTGGCACATGAAGGCCCGATAGAGATCGGGCTGACCGCTCAGCAACGGATAGATGCTCGCATCGCTCAGCAGCTCGGACTGGACGATCACTTCCGTCGTACCGTCGATCACCAGGTCCCGCACACCGTCGCGCGCCAGCGTCCCAGGCAGACGCGCGTTCTTGGCAGCAACCGAGGGCTTGCTGGTTAACGTCCACCACGGGTCGGCTTCCGCCAGCAGGGCATTGACGTCCGTGCGCGGGCGCACCCACGGCGGGTTGCCCACCTGGAGGTCGAAGCCACCACAGGCGAAAACGGGGGCGAAGTCGAGCTCCCAGTGGAAGAAGCCCTGTTCGGCAGCTGTCTTGCGCACGACCTCCAGCCAGCGGTTATCCGGGTCAGCGAAAATGGCTGTGACCGGGCGGGCGCCGGCAAAGCCCAGCTCGACGGCCTCCACATCCTCCAGCTGAGCCCAGGTGGAGGCCTCAGCCAGCGTCCCATCAGTGCCCTTGACGTCCTTGAGGGCCTTTCCGACAATCCCCTCCAGGGCATCGAGCCACTGCTCTAGCGTCGGCGGAGCCACGTTCGTCGTCAGCGGCCAGTACCACAGGGCACACCACGCATCCATCACCAGGCGCAGTCGCCGGTAGGCCGAGTTGTCATCGGCCAGGTAGGCCTCAATCTGCTCACGGCTCACGCCCGAGCTGGTAGAAGGAGCCGACTGCTGCCCCCACAGGTCGATGCGTCGGGAAGCCTCCGCCTGGGCCACCCGCAGGCGCCGCAGACTCAGCTCCCAGAGCACCTCCACCCGCCGCGCCAGCGCCGTCAGCCGCCTCGTCTGCGCCAGCGTCGGCGGCTTGGTCACCTCCTTGCGCCAGGTCTTGAGAGCCTTCAGACGCTCAGCGTCCACGAGGTCCCGCACCTGCTTGGGCACCTCCACCGCGCTGCCCCAGCCCCTGGCCGGCAGGAGGAAGTGGTGGATGCGATCCGACACGTCGATGGCCTCACCCAGGCGGCGGGCGCCGTCGTCGCCATCCAGCACCTCAGCCACCCGACTGAGCGGCTCAGCCACCGGCGCGCTCTTCAACCACGCGCCCCTCTTCAGTTGAGAGACCGAGTACAAGGCCCGCTTAGCGCCCACGAGCGAGTTGCCGCGCCGCAGCCGCAGACCGAACCACGGTGCCGCCAGGCCCGCGACCATCGTGTCCAGCCACAGGGAGACCTCCGCCAGCTCCACCGCCGTCGCATTGAGGTCCACCCCATACACCTGGTGCAGCGCCAGGTACGCCTTGACCTTCGCCAGCTCGCGGGGACGCTCCTGCGGATCCACCCGCCGGCCCAACTCCCGCTCCCGGCGCGACAGGTACTGCTCCGCCAACTGACGCACCGCCTCGATCGCGAAGGCCCCCGAACCCAGAGCCGGCTCACACACCGTCAGGCCCAGCACCTCCTCAGCCGTCGTCGTGCGGCCCTCGCAGTCCAGCAGCTCGGCCAGCGCCTGCTGCACCGTGAACCGGGTGAGCACCTCCGGGGTGTAGAAGGAGGCCGAACGCTGCCGGTCCCGGCCCGAGAGCCTAAAGACGAACTCGCCCGCCTCATACGTCACGTTCCGGCGCTCCCCAGTGACCTCATCGGCCACCGTCACGAAGTCCCGCTCCTCAAGGCCCTCCATGACGTCACGCGGCACCACCCACGAGCCCTTCGAGGCGTCCCCGCCCGGGGCCACCTCCCACAGGCGCTGCCTGGCGAAGGAACCCGTGTAGCTCATGAGGCCCTCGTAGACCGCGCCCAGCTGGTTGATGCCCAGCTCCACGTAGGAGATGAAGCCGCGACCCGCCTTGCCGCCCTCCTTCGTCAGCAGCAGGCTGCGCAGCACCCGCAGCATCGCCGCGTTGCCCAGCCCCACCTCGTCGATGAGCGCCGTCGCCTCAGGGCGGAACAAGTCCGCGCGCATCGGCTGGAACACCAGGCCGTCGACCGGCGCCTGGCCATCCTCACCCGCCGCCCGGGCGTCATGGCCCTTGTCCACCAGAGTGAACAGCAGGCCCAGGGACTCATAGATGTGCGTGCCCGACTGGGAGGACTCCTCATGCAGCTCGCGCAGGCACAGCTCGCGCAGACGCTCCAGGCCGTAGCCGGCGTCGTACTCCGCGGCCCCCACCGGCAGCACACCCAGCTCCGGGCTCGCCTCCGCATACAGCAGGAAGATCATCCGGTAGATGAAGCGCAGCGACTGCAGCGCCAGCGGCTGCGCCGCCGACTGGGGGAGCGGGGCCAGACCCTGCGCCGCACGACGACGCACCACCTCATTCGCGATGACCTCGATCGAGGAGCGCACCCCCTCGCGCAGGTCCTGCGAGACCCCCACCGTGTGCGCCGCCGACTGAGCCAGCGTCACCGCCCACCACGTCTCACCCTCCGGGCCGGGTACCAGGCTGGCTGCCTCCAGGCAGGCCAGGGCCCGCTCCACCTCACCGCCGCGCCTGAGGTCGTGGCGCTCGACGACGAGTTGGACGTCCACCGCCAGCCACCGGCCCTCCGGCCAGCGCTCCTTCTCCGCCACCAGTGCCCACCGCCCCGCCAGGACCAGGGCGAAAGCCGGGCCGTGCTCGTCCGTCATAAGCGTGGACAGTGCCCGGGACACCGACTCCACCGGCTCAGCGCTCTCCACCGCAGCTGCGGCCGGGTCGGCCAGGTCCACCGGCTGCCACGGCTCAGCCAAGGTCTGGCCGTCCTTGACCAGCAGGTCCTCCACCGCCGTGGCCGGGCGGGCCCGCAGCAGAGCCACGGGAGCCGGGCCCTCGTCACCGACGGGGCGCACCAGCGTCACGGGGCCGCGCTCGGTCAGCCGGTACTCCGCAGAGGCAAACCCCAGGACCTCGCGCAGCAGGCCGTCCAGCTCGGCCGAGGCCTCAAGGGCGCCGGCGGTCAGGGCCTCCTGCCCGCCCGCGACGCCGCCGTCCGACGGCCCGCCGTCGTCGGCCACCATCAGCGCCGCCAACAGCTCCTCCAGCCGTGAGCGGGCGGAGCGCAGGCGCGTGCGGGGCGTCGGTACGGGCGTCGCAGCGCCGACCGCCTTCTCCAGGTCCTCCCACTCCTTGCGACGCTCCAGCACCCGCGCCAGGAAAGACCCCTTGGTGGCGTCAGTGGTGAAGTAGTGCTCACTGATAAAGTCCTCGCCCACAACGAGCGCGTCCGACACCGCCATCAGCGGCCTCCTTCCTCAGCGCTCAGCCGTGGTACGACGACGAGCAGTGGCCGGATAAGCGTGTGGGCGGGGGAGTGCTGCGCGATCAGCTCGCGCTCCTGGCTCACCGTGCGGCGCTGGGAGCGCAACTGACGGTTCTGCAGGAGCCGGCCGGCGTCGTCATCCCACGAGTCCACTCGCGCCGCCCAGGCGTCCACCCGCCTCTTTGCTTCCGCCGTGGCCACAGTAACCACCGTCTGCATCTGCTTGTCGGCTGCATCCACCGCCGGGGCGATGAGCGCGCCGAGCAGGTCCAGGTCCGCGGGCGCGCCCGGATTCATCTGCCCCGGGCCCACCCCGACCGCTGCGAACATGGCTGCCGGTGAGGCGTGCACTGTGGTCAAGGGGACAGGCGTGAGCGCGCGCCCTGCCGCCACATTCGCCCGGGCCGCCTCCACGTCCAGGACGGGGAAAGCCACGCTCGCGCTCACCATCGACACCGTCCGGCCCGCCCGGTTCGACAGCGTCCCCAGCAGCAGAACCGTGGGGGCATCCACCTCGCCGTGGATGGCGAAGACCGACGAGCGTCCCAGACGCGCCAGCACCCGGTCACCGGCCCACTCCAGCACCGGGTGCAGTGGCCCCAGGTAGTGGGCCTCAGGCCAGGAGGAATCCGACTCATCGCGTAGAGCCTGGGCCAGCAGCCGCGCACCCTTGCTGGCCGTGGTCGCCAGCAGCAGGCGCTCGCGCACCCGACGCTCCTGCAGGTAGGACTGCGGCAGGGTTTCCAGGCGGGCACGCAGCCCCGGCGGGGGCACGAGTTCAGCCACATGCTCCACGCCGTGCTCACGCCACGACACCCCGCCGGCGCCCGATATCGGGTCAGCCTTCTCCTCCGGACGCTCATAGAGCTCTGTCAGCGCCTGGCGCAGGTAGTCCACCTGCGAGGCGTACAGAGAAGTCGGCTCAGACGACGTGGTGCTCAGAGGGGCAGGAGCGGGTGAGTGCGCGGGAGTGGCGTCGGGGCGCTCCGGAGTGGCGTCGGGGCGCTCCGGAGTGGCATCGGTGCGCGCCGGCGCCGCCCCCGTCAGACGCGCGAACAGGGCCGCCATCGGGTCGCGCTCAAGCGCCTCGTCCACATCCGGCACGACCTGGTCGATATCCGTGCCCGCCGCCAGCGCCTCACGAATCGCCTTCTCCTCCTTCTCACCGGAGTACAAGCCCATGAGAGAAGCGGCGTCACCCAGCGCCCGGTGCGCCTGCTCCTCCTTCTCCATCAGACGGGTCAGCACCCGCACGTCACCGGAGAAACCCGGGTCCGCAGGGCTGAGCAGCAGGGTGGTGATCTGGGGAGCCACCTCCTGGCCGTAACGGTCGATACGGCCATTGCGCTGCTCGATACGGATGAGCGACCACGGAATGTCGTAGTGAATAAGCTCATGGCACTGGGCGTGCAAATTGACGCCCTCCGAGGCCACATCACCCGTCACCAGAATGCGCACAGGCGTGTGCGACTGGCGGAAAGCCTCCACAATTTCCTGCTGCTCCACGTCCGAGAGGCTGCCGTGCATGACGCGCACCGCCTCCGCCGGCAGGCCCAGGTCCTCACGCAGGTGCTCCGCCAGCCAGTTCAGGGTGGCGATGCGCTCGGCGAACACGACAACCCGCTGCGGCGAGCGGCGTCCGATACCGATCCGCTTCAGCTCCTCCAGCAGCGCCCGGTACTTGCCCGAGTCCGTCGTGTTCGCCACTGCGGCCAACTCGCGCAGCCGGGTCAGGGCCTGCGCCTGCTCCGAGGTGGCCAGAGCGTCTTGGCTGGCCGCGCGGGAGAGGCGCCGCGCCAGGCGCTCGTCGATCGTCTGGATGAGGGCCGCCGGGGAGGACAGGAAGGCCTTGGCCAGCGTCCACGAGAAGAGGGCGTCTCCACCCCGGCCGTGGCCCGGGACCAGCCCGGGCGCCGCGGTGCCGTCGGGCCGGTGCAGCCAGGAACGGGACAGCTCTGCGGCCACCGCCTCCTCCGCGCCGGAGGGCTCCACCAGCCGGTTGACCGGGGTGAGCCGCTCCTTCCACCGGCCGCCCACGACGTCGCGCACCTGAGGTGAATGACGGTGACGGCGGATGACGAGCCGGCGCACGGCCTCCTCGTCAAGCTCGCCGTCGGGGTGGACCGCCGTCGGCTCCAGCAGCCGGATGAGCTCGGCGAAAGAGGCAGGATCCCCATTGTGCGGGGTCGCCGAGGCCAGGATGAGGGCATCGGTCTGACGCGCCAGGATGTCCGCCAGCCGATTGTTGAGCGTGCCGCGGTTAGTGACGTTGTGCGACTCATCGATGACGACGGCATCCCAGCGCTGACGGCGCAGGTGGTTGAGGTAGCGGTCAGACTTCAGCGTGTCGATCGAGATGATCGCGCGGTGGTAGACGGAGAACGGGTTGCGAGTGGCCGGCACCGAGCGCCGCACCCGCTGGATGCCCACCGAGTCCAGGCGCACAAAAGGCAGGGCGAAGCGCGACCACATCTCATGCTGCATCTGCTCAAGCACATGGCGCGGCGTGACGATGAGGATCCTCTCGCCCCTGCCGCGGCGCACGAGCTCGGCCAGGATCATGCCGATCTCCAGGGTCTTGCCCAGCCCGACGGCGTCGGCCAGCAGGATCCGGGGGCGCAGGTTCGCCGGGTTAAGGGCCTGGCGGACCGCGGTGAGCTGGTAGGGCAAGGCGTCAGCCAGGACGTCGCCGACCACCGCCAGGTCCGTAGAGACGGCGGGTAGCGGGGTCTTGCGAACCGTCGCCTCCAACCACAGGCGTGACAGGCGATAGCCGGGTGACGGGTCCGCCAGCACGCGGGTCAGACGCGGGTCCACCGGGGTGATGCGATCCAGGCCGGCGCTGAACTGGGCGGTGGTGTCCTGCACCAGCTCGGACAGGCCCTGGACGGTGATGAGCAGGCCGTCGGCGTTGTGGGAGACCTGGGTGACCAGCCACTCCTCATCGCGTACGCGCACCACCGAGCCGGGGGCGACGTCGGGGGAGGCAGGGGCGGTGCTTGGGGAACCGGATGGGGGAGGGGCGGGCATGGCCGTGGTCACGGACATGATCCTAGGCAGCGGGGAACGCCTCCGGGGCCCTCCCTGGGCGCGCGCCGTGCTCACCGGCGCCCGCGCGTGGGCAGTGTTGGCCATGACGCTGGTCTCGATGTTCCGTGAGTGGGCCGGGTGTTCGCTTCGGCGAGCCCGTCGGTCGTGTCGTGCGCCTGCCATAGGATGGTGATCGCAACTGTGGAGCCAGCGCGGGAGGAGGCGCCAGTGGCCGGTCATGGCTCGCATATCACGGCGTTGGTGCGCTCCCACGCTGCTGGGGATGAGGAAGCCTTCTACGCGGTCGCCCTCCAGGTGGCAGCTCGGGAGGCGCGCCAGGGGCATCACCGCCTAGCCGCTGACCTCAAGAAGGCGGTCGAGTCGTCCCGTCGTGCTGCTTCGCCTGCTCCGTTGGCTGCTGTGGCGACTCTGCCGCGTCCCCAGGGCGAGGCCGCCGACCTCGTCGAGGTGAGCAGCCCTCGAGCGCATCTGCGTGACCTGGTCATCAACGCGGACCTGGCCGGACAGGTCGCCCAGGTCATTCAGGAGCAGCGGCAACGAGCCGTCCTCCTCGAGCACGGCTTCGTCCCCATGCACCGGCTGCTTCTTGAGGGGCCGCCCGGAACGGGGAAGACGATGACCGCTTCGGTGATTGCCTCCGAACTGTCTCTTCCCATGTGCACGGTCCGCCTCGACAGCCTTCTCAGCAAGTTCATGGGTGAGACGGCCTCAAAGCTGAGGGTCATCTTCGATGAGATCGCCACACGTCGCGCGGTCTACCTCTTCGACGAGTTCGACGCGCTTGGCGGGGACCGAGCGGGCAACGACGTCGGAGAGGCCCGGCGCATCCTCAACTCCTTCCTCGTCTTCTTGGAGGGAGCCAGTGCGGAGTCCATCGTCATCGCCGCGACGAACCACCGCACCATCCTTGACCGCGCTCTCTTCCGGCGCTTCGACGCCGTACTGACCTACGCCCTGCCCACGAGCAAGCAGGCGCAGTCGGTCATGCGCAAACGGCTGGGCAGCCTGGTCAAGGGCGTCAGCTTCAGTGGTCTCAGCCCGTTGACGGACGGGCTCAGCCATGCAGACCTTGTCAAGGCGGCCGAGTCCGCCGCCAAGTCGGCACTTATGCGAGGAGATGACGGAGTGACCCGCAGTGATCTCGAGACAGCGCTCGTCGTACGTCGGTCGGCCAGTCTCGCCTGAGGACCACGATGTCCCCGGCTGCCGACAACCTCGACCACCTGCTCGTGCGCGATCGCGTCGAGCCGAAGAGTTGGGTGGCGCGCGGAGGCGGAGAGAGTGCGAGGCGCGCAGTGGATCGCGCCGTTCACGGGCAGCGGATTCTTGACGAGGTCGCGGGGGTGTTCGCGTCCACGGACGAGTCTCGAAAAGTGGATGATGTAGAGGAGGTTCTTCGTGCTACCGGCACGTACCTGACCCTTGAGGGGGAAGCGGCCGAGTTCCCCCTCCAGTTAGATCGTCTGACCTCCTTAACTGCGCACCGTAAGACGCTCAAGAAGCCGAAATGGATCCTGCTGTCCGTTCATGAGGCGACCGAGGTCTCCCCGGAACGTGCCGTCATCTGGGTGGCCGACGAGTTTAGATCTCATTTCCTTAAACTGTTTGAGGAGTATCTTGATCCTGAGAAGGATAGGTGGTCGAAGGACGGTGAGAGAAGTGCTCCGAAGAACAGTGGGTTGGTAGCCAATATCTCTCGGGTTCAAGGTGCTTTCTTGAGGGATCTGTGGACTTCTCAAGGAGAGCCGCCCGAGGAAGGGAAAGTGTGGTGGGAGTTATGGCTCGATATGCGCCGGGAACGTCCTGGACTCCTGGAACGGGTCCTGATGGCGTACAACCTGGAGACTCTCGACCGGCATGTCCGCGTCAAAGACTCGCTCGTCGTCCATGTTAATTCGACGTGGCGAGACCTCGGGCCGCTGACTGCTACTGATCTTCCTCTGACTGAGGTGCGCGTGCCTTCCTTCATCGACACGATCGAAGACCTCGATGTCGACGAACGGATGGAGTACGTTGTTGACCTCGCGGGCAGGGTGAGTGCGGCGAGTGAAGATGCTCCCGCGGTCTGTCATCTCGACACCGGCGTGTTCCGGGAACACCGGCTGCTCCGCTCGTCGCTGGCGAGCCGGGATCAGCATACGGCTGTTGGAGGACCTGGCAATGATGCTGATGGGCACGGCACGTCCATGGCGGGATTGGCGCTGTACGGTGACCATCTCGATGACCTCTTGCAGGGACTCGGGGGCGTCGCGTTGCAGCACCGCCTGGAGTCGGTGCGTATTCTGCCCGAACGACGTTCTGGGGTCGCGGGGGAGCCGCCACGAACCTATGCTGATACCACGATCGAGGCAGTCTCCCTTCCGGAGATATCCTCCCAGCGGCGACGAGCGTTCTGCATGCCGATCAGTGCCACCTCCGAGTCGAAGCCTGGGCAGCCGACCCTGTGGTCGACGGCGATCGATGCCCTTGCGGTCGGCACGGACATCGTCGTGAGGGGGAACGAGGTTGGCCTCATCTCGGCGCCGGACCCTGAGGCTGCCCGGCTTATCATCGTCTCCGCTGCTAATGTTGACCGCTATGACCAGGACCATCTGGCGAACTCCGATCTCCAGCCGATTGAAGATCCCGGACAGTCGTGGAACGCGTTGACCGTCGGAGCGTACACGGAGCTTGACTCTCTACCCTCGGATCCGACCTATCGCGGGTACCGCCCGCTGGCTCCAGCAGGTGAGCTCTCGCCTCACAGTCGGACCTCCCTGCTCTTCGGGGACCGGAGTTGGCCGATCAAGCCCGAGATCTGCCTGGAGGGAGGGAACGTGCTCTCTGACGGGCGGGGGATGTTCGAGCCTCGCCATTCGCTGCTCTCGCTGCGCTCCACCGGTCATCGAAATGACGTCGCCCTGACCTCGGCCAACGCGACGAGTGCCGCAACCGCTCAGGCGGCGAGACTTGCGGCTCTGGCTATGGCTCGTTATCCGTCGTACTGGCCGGAGACGATTCGTGGCCTTCTTGTGCATGAGGCCCAGTGGACGCCCGCCATGCGGCGCAGTCTTGATATCTGCGGCAAGAAGAGTGAGCGTGCCCGGCTGCTTCGTCGATATGGATGGGGAGTCCCAACCGAGGAGGCAGTTCTCTCTTCGTCCCAAAGTGCAGTGACGATGGTGGTTCAAGACCGGATCATGCCTTTTGCTGATGATTTCAAGATGCACCAGATGCGTCTACACTCTCTGCCGTGGCCGCGTGAGGTCCTCGAGAGTCTCGGCGATACTGATGTCCGACTTCGGTTGACGCTGTCATACTTCATCGAGCCGTCTGGCACGCGTCGTGGATGGAACGGTAAGTACACCTACTCCTCTCACGGGCTCCGATTCGATCTCCAGGAGTCGACTGAGAGCGTCGATGAATTTATTGCGCGAGTGAACAGAGGGGCCAGGGATGAGGAAGAAGGGGGTCAGGGGTGCTCCAATGATTCTCGTCGATGGTTTCTTGGGAAGCGGGCCCGGGGTGTAGGCTCATTGCATCAGGATGAGTGGGTCGGAGCAGGTGCTGAACTCGCCGCTTGCGGTCACGTTGTCGTCTATCCAACCGGAGGCTGGTGGAAGAACAATCGGAGGCAGGATCGATTGGACGTTCCTGTCCGCTATTGCCTCATCCTGTCTCTGGCCAGCGGCGAGCAGGGCGTCGACCTGTACACACCGATTGCGGTTGAGCTCGGCGTGCGCGTATCGACGACTGTTGGAGTGGGCTGACAGGTGGTCGCCCAGGAGCGAATCCTGAGCCGCAGGAGATGTTGCGTGCGTCGCCGCGAGGAGGCGCCGGCACCTTGATCTCGATGGTGACACGAGTTGGTCGGGCCCCTCCAGGATGAGGTCGATCTCGTGGCTGCCGCCCTTGGTGCGAAGGCGTCCAGCCTGCGTGGGCGGGGGCTGAGGGACGGCTGGCCTGCCCGGGGCGTGTCGCCCGATGGGGGCTGGCTGCCGCCCCGCGCCCCGTGCCGTGGTCCCTGACCAGGCCGAATATGGTGCGCGCGGGCGAGGCGTTTATCCTTTCGTCATGCGGCACGGCGCGAGGAATAGGCGAAGGCCGGGGTGGTGGCAGATCGTCCCCTCCTGCGCGCTCGTGCTCAGTGGGGCCGCGATGGTTGGCGGCTACGCGCGCGCCCACGACGACGTCGCCCTGCCCGGCACCACCGTCGCGGGGCAGGACGTCAGCGGCCTCGACCACGACCAGATCGTCGGCCTTGTCTCCAACCGCTTCAACGAGGCTCAGGTGACCATCCGCGTCGGGGGCAGCAGTCAGACGGCCACCCTCGCCCAGGCCGGGGTCGTCCTCGACGCCGACGCCACCGCCAGGGCCGCCGTCGCCGGCGCGGGCTCCTTCGGCCCCACCCTGCGATCGATCATCGGGCCCCGCGAGGTCATCCCCGCGGTCGCCCTCGACGAGGACGCCTTCGCCGGCTTCCTCGCCTCCGCACAGGCCCTGGCCGGCACCGCCCCCGTGCCCGCGCGGATCCAGCTCAGCGCCGACGGGACCGCCTTCGAGGTCGTCCCCGACTCATCCGGCACCGGCGTCGACGGCGCCGCCATCCGCGCCTCCCTGACCACCTCCGCCCGCTCGCTGAGCGGCGGCGACATCACCGTGGCCGCGGCCCCGCAGGAGGCCCCGACCACCACCTCCCACGCCAAAACCGCCGTCACCGAGGCCAACGCGCTCATCTCCGGCGCCGTCATCCTCACCGGCGCCGGCTCCTCCTGGACGGCGACCACCGCGGAGAAGGCCTCCTGGGTCACCACCACCGCCACCGATGAGGGGATGACGGCCCGGATCGACCCCGCCAAGGTCCGCGCCTGGGTGGACGCCCGCGCCGCCGAGGTGGACAAGGCGCCGGTCCCTCAGATCACCAACGTCGACGCCGCCGGCAACGACCTCGGCCTGGCCCGCCCCGGCCGGCCCGGAACGCGCACCACCAACGCTCAGCAGATCACCGACGGCATCGTCTCCTCCCTGAGATCCGGGACCGATTACTCCGGGGCCCTCGCCTCCGAGCCCGTCGCCCCCTCCGCCCGGACCCGTGCCGTCCCATCGGGCCCCGAGCGCTTCGCCTACCAGGCCGCCGACGGCGAGAAATGGGTCGACGTCAACCTCACCGACGACACGATGACCGCCTACGTCGGCACCACCGTCGTCCACGGACCCGTCAACATCAACCACGGCGAGGAATCCGGCGAGTGGGCCACCAAGCTCGGCACCCACCACGTCTACCTTAAGAATGAGTCCCAGGACCTCGGCTGCGCCCCCGACTTCCCCTACTGCCAGAAGGCCGTCCCCTGGATCGCCTACTGGGATGGCAACTTCGCCATCCACGGCGCCCCCTGGGCCACCGATTTCGGCTACGACTCCGGCCAGGTCAGCCACGGCTGCGTCAACGCTCCCGTGGAGGAGGCCCGCTGGTTCTACGACTTCGTCGAGATCGGCACCACCGTCGTCACCCACGAATGAGTCCCGCCCGTCGCGGCGGGCGGGCCGCCGTCGGGACGGGCCCGGTGCCGGTTGTGCCCAGCGCCATAGGCGGGGGCTCCCGGCTGTTTTCACCGCTCACCGGCGAGTGCCATAGGATGACCGGGATTGACGCCATCCATGGGCGTCCGCCGGACGACGGCGCACCTGCAACCCAGCATTCGGAGTAGATCCCCGTGAAGAGCACTGTCGAGAACCTAGACCCCGCGCGCATTAAGCTGACCGTGGAGGTCCCCTACGAGGAGCTCAAGCCCAGCCTCGACGCCGCCTACAAGGAGATCGGCTCGCAGGTCCAGATCCCCGGCTTCCGCCGCGGCCACGTCCCCGCCCGCATCATCGACCAGCGCGTCGGCCGCGCCTCCGTCATCCAGGAGGCCGTCAACGCCGAGCTGCCTAACCGCTACCGCGACGCCATGGCGGAGTCCGGCCGCGTGCCGCTGCTCCAGCCCGAGGTCGAGGTCACCGAGTTGCCCAACGTCACCGGCGCCAACGGCGGCCAGCTCGTCTTCACCGCCGAGGTCACCGTGCGCCCCGAGTTCGACCTGCCCGAGCTGGACGGCGTCGAGTTGACCGTTGACGCCGTCGAGGTGGGCGAGGAGGACATCGACTCCGAGCTCGACTCCCTGCGCGCCCGCTTCGGCTCGCTGAAGTCCGTGGGCCGCAAGGCCAAGACCGGTGACTTCGTCACCATCGACCTGACGGCCGTCATCGACGGTGAGGAGGTCGACTCCGTCTCCGGCGTCTCCTACGAGATCGGCAAGGGCAACATGCTCAAGGGCCTGGACACGGCCCTGCGCGGCCTCAAGGCCGAGGAGTCCACCACCTTCACCACCGAGCTCGCCGGCGGCGAGCACGCCGGTGAGGAGGCCGAGGTCACCGTCACCGCCTCCGCCGTCAAGCAGCGCGAGTTGCCCGAGGCGGACGACGAGTTCGCCCAGATGGCCTCCGAGTTCGACACCATCGCCGAGTTGCGCGAGGACCTCGCCAAGCAGGCCACCAACCGCAAGACCGCCGACCAGGCCGTCGCCGCCCGCGACGCCCTCCTCGACCTGCTTCGTGAGAAGGTCGACTTCGAGGTCCCCCAGGCCGTCATCGACAACGAGATCACCCAGCACCTGGCCGCCGAGGGCAAGGAGGGCGACGAGGAGCACGCCGCCGAGATCAGCGACGACGTCGCCAGCAGCGTGCGCGACCAGATCATCCTCGACGTCCTCGCCGAGACCCTCGACGTGCGCGTCGACCAGAGCGAGCTCCTGGACTTCCTCTTCCAGACCGCCCAGCAGTACGGCATGGAGCCCGGCCAGTTCATGCAGGGCGCCCAGCAGGCCGGCCAGATCCCGGCCTTCGTCTCCGAGCTCGCCCGCAACAAGTCCCTCGCCCTGGCCCTGCGCCAGGTGACCGTCAAGGACTCGGCGGGCAAGGAGCTCGACCTCAGCGAGTTCATCGGCTCCGATGAGGCCGACGCCGCCGCCATCGTCGACGAGGTCGAGCGCGTCGCCACCCCGGCCGACGCCGCCCAGAAGGACGGCTCGGCCGGCTCGGCTGGCTCCTCGCCGTCCAGCCCGTCGTCGGCCTCCTCCGCCAGCGCCGAGTGAGCCGTTAGGCCCGGGCCATCTGAACGCGGGGGCGCCCCCATCCGAGGAAACGGATGGGGGCGCCCCTCTTATCGCGGGTGGAGTCGCCGGCGCGGTCACTCGCCGTCGACGTCGACCATGACGAGCTGCATGCGGCAGGCGGTGACGGCCGTGAGGGCGTGGCGGTCGCCCGGGGCCAGGTAGACGACGTCGCCCGCCGCCAGGCGCTCGGTCCGCTCACCGACGGAGAAATCCATCTCCCCCTCCAGGAGCGTGACGACCACCGCCTTGGGGGAGGCATGCTCGGTGAGCAACTGGCCGGCGTCGAAGGTGAAGATCACGGTGCGCAGGACGTCGTTGTTGACGACGACGCGCGAGGTCGTGGCCTCCTCGGAGACGGGCAGGGCCTCGTTGAGGCCCAGGCGGAACAGGGATTCCGAGACGGGCGTGGTGGGCATGGTGGGTGCTCCTTTCACGGTCGGGGATTGGCGGATGGGTGAGCGGACGGGTGGATGGGGTCGCGCGGGCCCGGCGTGGTGGGCCCGGCGTGGTGGGCCCGGCGTGGCTGGGCCGGCGTGGCTGGGCCGGCTCGCCCTCAGGCGGAAGCGGGCTTGCGCGCGACGATGCCGACGGCGCTCAGCAGCTCGCCCTGCGCCCGGAAAGTCTCCCGCATCGCCTTGACGCGGTCCAGGGCCCCGGGCGTGCGCCGCACGGCGCGCCAGAAGCGGAGGGCCCCGACGATCCCCTCGTCGGCGATGAGGCGGCGGGGCTCGAGTAGGCGCATCGGGGCCGTCCCGGTCCACACGACCTCCAGCCCGGCCTCTGTCAGGAGGGCGCGCCACTCCTCCTCGGCCAGCGGCCTGGCCCCGACCTTGATGATCCGGGACAGGCGCTTGCGGGCGGCCTCCCTTTCCTCCTCCCCGCGATCGGCGCGCAGGGCCAGCTCGTGGATCGCGTACCGGCCCCCGGGGGCCAGGAGCCTGGCGGCCTCGGCGACGATCGCCCTCTTGCCCTCCTCCGACTGCATGGTCAGCATCGCCTCGCCGACGACGAGATCGGCCTCGCCTGTGGGGAGCCCCGTGTCGGCGGCATCGGCGACGACGTAGTCGGCCCGCGGGTGCCCCGCGAGGACGGCGGCCACCTGCTCGCGGCCCTCTGGGTTGGGGTCGACGGCCCGGTAGGAGGCGGGGGAGGACCTCAGGAGGATCTCGGCGGTGCGGCCCACGCCCGGCCCCAGCTCGACGATGCGCTGCCCCGGGTGGATGTCAACGGCCTTGAGGAGGCGGCGGGTGAGCTCGATGCCGCCGGGGCGCAGCACCCGCTTGCCGAGCTTGGCGAGCAGCCAGTGCCCCTGCATGCGCGAGGCCTCCGGTCCTTGGCGCTGGCCGTGGACCGCAGAGGCGCTCATGCCCTCGTCCCGGGATGGGTGATGCTCCGCCGCCATGATTAATCCCTTCGACAGTCGTGAAAAATGAGAATGAGGTCAGACTAACCTGATCACCGGGCCCGTGCTACCCCTCCGGTGAGGGAGGCGGCCGCCCGGCGAACCCTGTGCCGTGAGCGAAAAGGCCGCGGGGGCGGGCATGGCGCTTCGCCGCCTCGCGTTAGCGTTGACCCACCGACACGAGAGGACAGACGTGAGCGAGTTCCACACGCGCCCCGGCGCGGCCGCCGCCCCCAGTGCCCATGAGGGCCAGGGCGCGGGGCTGGGCCTGACCGACTCCATCTACAACAGGCTCCTCAAGGAGCGCATCATCTGGCTGGGATCGGAGGTGCGCGATGACAACGCCAACGCCATCTGCGCCCAGATGCTGCTGCTGGCCGCCGAGGACCCCGACAGGGACATCTACCTCTACATCAACAGCCCTGGCGGCTCGGTGACCGCCGGCATGGCCATCTACGACACCATGCAGTACGTCCAGCCCGACGTCGTCACCGTCGCCACCGGCATGGCCGCCTCCATGGGGCAGTTCCTGCTCAGCGCCGGAGCCAAGGGCAAGCGCTACCTGACCCCGCACGCCCGCGTGCTCATGCACCAGCCCTCCGGCGGCGCCGGCGGCTCCGCCACGGACATCCGCATCAACGCCGACCTCATCATCAAGATGAAGCAAGAGCTCGCCGAGATCACGGCTGCCAACACCGGCCACACCGTCGAGGAGATCATCGCCGACTCGGACCGCGACCACTGGTTCAGCGCCCCCGAGGCCCTTGAGTACGGCTTCGTCGACCACATCGTGCGCTCCAGCCGGGAGATCGGCCACCAGAACGGGGAGAACTGATATGAGCACTCGTCCCTACTTCGAGGCCATCGCGCGCCAGATGGGCCCCGCTGGCGCGGTCGGCGCTGCGGCCGCCATGCCGCAGTCCCGCTACGTGCTGCCCCAGTTCGAGGAGCGCACCGCCTACGGCTTCAAGCGTCAGGACCCATACGCCAAGCTCTTCGAGGACCGCATCGTCTTCATGGGCGTCCAGGTCGACGACGCCTCCGCCGATGACATCATGGCCCAGCTCCTCGTCCTGGAGTCCCAGGACCCCGATGGCCTCATCACCATGTACATCAACAGCCCCGGCGGCTCCTTCACGGCGCTGACCGCCATCTACGACACGATGCAGTACATCAAGCCGCAGGTGCAGACCGTCTGCTTGGGCCAGGCCGCCTCCGCTGCCGCCGTGCTGCTGGCCGCGGGCAGCCCGGGCAAGCGCCTGGCCCTGCCCAACGCCCGCGTGCTCATCCATCAGCCCGCCATGGAGGGCGTGCACGGCCAGGCCAGCGACATCGAGATCGTCGCCGACGAGATCGACCGCATGCGCGCCTGGCTGGAGGACACCCTGGCCTCGCACACCGGCCGGGACCGCGACATGATCCACAAAGATCTGGAGCGCGACAAGATCCTCACCGCCGCCGCCGCCAAGGAGTACGGGATCGTCGACCAGGTGCTCAGCCCCCGCAAGGCCGCGCCCTCCCCGCACTCGTCCTGACGCCCCGTGGCGCTCGATGGGTGCCATTGGCCCTGAGTGGTGCCATCGGCCCTGAGAGGTGCCGATTCCACCCACAGGTGCGTCCTCCCCGCACCAGTGGGTGTAGATGGCACCGCCCGGGGTGGATGGCACCGCCCGGGGTGGATGGCACCGCCCGGGGTGGATGGCACCGCTCGGCGCGGCGGGAACCGACTGGTGCGTCCTCCTCACACTCCTCCTGGCATCCCGTGGCGCTTGATGGGTGCCATTGGCCCTGAGTGGTGCGATCGGCCCTGAGAGGTGCCGATTCCACCCACAGGTGCGTCCTCCCCGCACCAGTGGGTGTGGATGGCACCGCTGGGTGTGGATGGCACCGCTCGGTGTGGATGGCGCCGCTCGGCGCGGCGGGAACCGACTGGTGCGTCCTCTCCGCACTCGTCCTGACGCCCCGTGGTGCCCGATGGGTGCCATTGGCCCTGAGTGGTGCTGATTCCACCCACAGGTGCGTCCTCCCCGCACCAGTGGGTGTGGATGGCGCCAGTCGGTGTGGATGGCACCAGTCGGGGTGGGTGGCACCAGTCGGGGTGGATGGCACCGCTCGGCGCGGATGGCACCGCCCGGCGCGGATGGCACCGCTCGGCGCGGCGGGCACCCCCGGCGCCCCGCCACCGGGTGGGTGATCGCTCAGGGGCTCGCCGGGCACGGCCCTCGCGCTGGGACGCTCGACCTAATAGGCTGGCGGCACCCCGTTCCCTGATACCAGCGTCGCTCCCCGCGCCGCCTGGGAGCGGACCCGACGACACTAGGGGGACACGTGCCACGCAATGCTGAGAGCGTCGACCTGCTCAAGTGCTCCTTCTGCGGCAAGAGCCAGAAGCAGGTCAAGAAGCTCATCGCCGGCCCCGGGGTCTACATCTGCGACGAGTGCATCGAGTTGTGCAACGAGATCGTCGACGAGGAGCTCGGCTCCGGCTCCGTCGGCGTGCCCCTCGAGCTGCCCAAGCCGCAGGAGATCTTCGATTTCCTCAACGGCTACGTCATCGGCCAGGAGGGCGCCAAGCGGGCCATGAGCGTGGCCGTCTACAACCACTACAAGCGCGTCCAGGTGCGCGAGCGCGCCGTCGCCGAGGGCGACGGCCTGGAGCTCGGCAAGTCCAACATCCTCCTGCTCGGCCCCACCGGCACCGGCAAGACGCATCTGGCCCGCACCCTGGCCAAGCTCCTGGACGTCCCCTTCTGCATCGTTGACGCCACCGCGCTCACCGAGGCCGGCTACGTGGGGGAGGACGTGGAGAACATCCTCCTCAAGCTCATCCAGGCCGCCGACGGCGACGTCAAGCGCGCCGAGAAGGGCATCATCTACATCGACGAGATCGACAAGATCGGCCGCAAGGCCGAGAACCCCTCGATCACCCGCGACGTCTCCGGCGAGGGCGTCCAGCAGGCCCTCCTGAAGATCATCGAGGGCACCACCGCCTCGGTCCCCCCCGGGGGCGGGCGCAAGCACCCCCACCAGGAGTTCCTCGAAATCGATACGACGAACATCCTGTTCATCGCCGCCGGCGCCTTCGCCGGCATCGAGGAGATCGTGCGCGCTCGCCAGCGCAAGGAGGTCGGCGTCCAGCTCGTCGGCTTCGGCGCGACCCTGGCCAAGGACCAGGCCAAGGACGTCTTCACCTCCCCGGTGCGCCCCGAGGACCTGCACACCTTCGGCCTCATCCCCGAGTTCATCGGCCGCCTGCCCGTCATCGCGACCGTGCAGGACCTCGGCGTGCCCGAGCTCGTGCGCGTCATGACCGAGCCCAAGAACGCCCTCGTGTCCCAGTACCAGTACCTCTTCGGGCTCGACGGCGTCGAACTCGTCTTCACCGACGAGGCCATCGAGGCCATCGCCGCCAAGGCCCTGGAGCGCAAGACCGGCGCGAGAGGCCTGACCTCCATCGTCGAGGAGGTCCTGGGAGAGGCCATGTTCGAGGTGCCCTCCATGCCCGAGGTCGGGCGCGTCGTCGTCGACGCCGATGCCGTTGGCGGCACCGCCCGCCCCCGCTACGAGGCCGGTACCGGCTCGCTCAGCTCGACCCGCAAGGCCGAGCACGGCAGGAGCCGGACCGCATGAGCGCCTCCGAGGCCGTTGAGCGGGACATCCCCGGGGTTCCCGCCGACCTCGCGCGCTACCGCGTCACCATCGACAATCTCGACGCCGCCCTCGTCCACCTCCTTGCCGAGCGCTTCCGCTGCACCCAGCAGGTCGGCGAGCTCAAGGCGCGCCTCGACCTGCCGCCGGCGGACTCCGAGCGGGAGGCCCGCCAGGTAGCCCGCCTGCGAGCGCTGGCCAAGGACTCCGGGCTCGACCCCGTCTTCGCGGAGAAGTTCTTCGCCTTCATCGTCGCGGAGGTCATCCGCCACCACGAGGAGATCCGCGACGAACTCTCCGCCTGAGCGGCCCTCCTGGAGCCCGCCTGAGCGGCCCTCCCGGAGCCCCGGGCCCGGGCGCGCCCGCCTTAGGCCACCGGCCTTCTGTAGAGCGCGTCGATCTCATCGGCGAAGCGTTCCAGCGCCGCCGCCCGGCGCACCTTGAGCGAGGGCGTGAGCAGGCCGTTGTCGATCGTGAAATCGCCCGGCAGCACCGTGAAGACCCGAATCGACTCCGCCCGCGAGACGGCCTCATTGGCCCGGGCCACCGCCCGTTCCAGGGCCGCGCGCACGCGCGGATCGCTCACCGCCGACACGGGGTCGAGATCCTCGATCCCGTGGGAGGCGAGCCACAGCGGCAGCATCTCCGCGTCCAGTGTCACCAGGGCGCCGATGCAGGGGCGGTTGTCGCCCACGACGAGCACCTGGCTGACCAGCGGGTGACCGCGCAGCCGGTCCTCCAGGACCGCCGGGGCCACGTTCTTGCCCCCGGCGGTGACGATGAGCTCCTTCTTGCGGCCCGTGATACGCAGCGAGCCGTCGTCCTCGAACGCGCCGATATCGCCCGTGCGCAGCCAGCCGTCGGCGGTGAGTGCCTCGGCCGTGGCCCCCGGGTTGGCGTGGTAGCCCCGGAACAGCCCGATGCCGCGCACGAGGATCTCGCCGTCGTCGGCCAAGCGCAGCTCAGTGCCCGGCATGGGGCCGCCCACCGTGCCGATCCGCATGCTCGCGGGCAGGGTGACGGCGCAGGGCGCGGCCGTCTCGGTCAGGCCGTAGCCCTCCAGGACGGTCACCCCCGCGCCCCGGTAGTAGTGGCCCAGCCGCTCCCCCAGGGGGCCGCCACCGCTGATGACATGCGTGACTCTCCCGCCCAGGAGCGCGCGAAGCTTGGAGAACACGAGCCGGTCGAAGACCCTCATCTGCGCCCGCAGGCCGCGGCTGGGCC
Source organism: Actinomyces sp. zg296 (assembly GCF_009829695.1). Taxonomy (NCBI): domain Bacteria; kingdom Bacillati; phylum Actinomycetota; class Actinomycetes; order Actinomycetales; family Actinomycetaceae; genus Actinomyces; species Actinomyces sp. zg296. Next base: position 46,545 of record NZ_VWPG01000003.1, on the reverse strand, counting down.
CCTCCGGGGTGTCCAGGGCGCGCGAGTAGGCGATCGCCGTCTTGGCGGCCAGGCGGAAGATCTTCTGCTTGTTGCCGGTCGAGCGCGCGTCCGCGGCGTTGTAGATCTTCTCAAAGACCCTCGGCACGGCGACGACGAAGGTGGGGGAGAAGGTCGCCAGGTCGTCCACGAGGTGCTTGACATCCGGGGCGTGGCCCATGACGCCGCGCTCGGAGCATACGATGGCGATTTCGATGAACCGCCCCAGCACATGGGCCAGGGGGAGGAACATCAGGGCGCGCACCTCGTCGGCGCCGAGCACCTCGGGAACGTGCGCGCAGGCGTTGACGCCCAGCTGGAAGAGATTGCCGTGAGTGAGCTCCACCCCCTTGGGGCGCCCCGTGGTGCCCGAGGTGTAGACGATCGTCGCCAGGTCGGCGCTGGTGAGAGCGGCGGTGCGCGCGTCGAGCCCGGCGCGGTCCACGCCTTTGCCCGAGGCGATGAGATCCGTGATCGCGCCGCGCGACAGGCACATGACCCGCAACTCCGCCAGGGCGGCCTGATCGGCGCCCCGCGAGCGGATCGTCTCGATCATCTGCTCCATGACGGCGTTCTCGACGACCACCAGCCTCACGGAGGCGTCGGTGAGGATCCACTCGGCCTGCTCGGCGGAGGAGGTCTCATAGATCGGCACCACGACGAGGCCCGCCTCCCAGGCGGCGAAGTCCAGAAGGGTCCACTCGAAGCAGGTGTGGGACATGATCGCGATCATGTCCCCGGGGCGCAGCCCGAGTGACATGAGCCCGGCCGCCACCTCGCGGACCTGGGCCTGGAACGCCGCCGCGCTCATGGGGATCCAGTGGCGCCCGACCGAGGGCCTGCGGGCGACGAGCGGGGCCGATGGCGAGCGGCGCACGCGCTCGGCCAGCGCCCACGGGGCCGTCATGCCGTCGTGGACGGGTGCCGCCAGCGGGGTGGATCTGGTGGTGCTGGCAGCGTGCTGCTGGGGGTCCGCCGGCTCGGCGCCGGGGTGCGCGGGGCTCGTCATGGCCCCATCATCGCCCGCCGAGGCGCTCGGCGGGGCCCGAACATGGTCACGTACGTGCCCCACGCCCCGCCAACGGCCCCGGGAGGCGCCCCTGACCGGCGGCTTCCGCTGATCGTGAGCGCGTCAGACCTGTGGGCCCCGGAGCTTGCCGGCGTAGATGGAGGCGACGGCGTCGGCATGGGCCTCCATGACGGCGGCCCGCTTGACCTTCAGCGAGGGGGTGAGCAGCCCGTTGGCCTCCGTGAAGTCCGTGGTGAGCACGCGGAACTCGCGGATCGACTCGGCCCGGGAGACCGCCTCGTTGGTGCGGGCCACGGCGCGCTCCAGCGCGGCGAGCACCTGCGGGTGGGACGCGGCCTCGACCACGCCCATCTCCGGAAGGCCGTGATTGCGCAGCCACTGGGACAGCATCTCCGAGTCCAGCGTGATGAGCGCGGAGATGAAGGGCTCGTTGTCCCCCAGGACGAGGACCTGGCTGACCAGGGGATGACCGCGCAGCCGGTCCTCAAGGATCGCCGGGGCCACGTTCTTGCCGCCCGCGGTCACGATGAGGTCCTTCTTGCGGCCGGTGATGCGCACCCAGCCGTCGTCGTCGATGGCCCCGATGTCACCGGTACGGAACCAGCCATCGGGGGTGAAGGACTCGGCGGTGGCGGCGGGGTTGTTGTGGTAACTCCGGAACACGCCCAGGCCCCGCACGAGGATCTCCCCGGTCTCATCCACCCGCACCTCGTTGCCGCACACGGGCGGGCCCACGGTGCCGATCTTGTTGCGCGCGTCGAGGTTGACGCAGGTGGGGCCGATCGTCTCGGTCAGCCCATAGCCCTCGAGGATCTCCAGGCCCATGCCCCGGTAGAAGTGCCCGAGGCGCTCACCCAGCGGCCCGCCTCCAGAGATCGCGAAACGGGCGTTGGGGCCCAAGAGGGCGCGGATCGCGCGGTAGACGAGGCGGTCGGCCAGCGCGTGCGAGGCGGCCAGCGACCTTGAGGGGCCCATCGGGGTGTCCAGCGCGCGGGAGTACTCGATGGCGACCTTCGCCGCCCAGCGGAAGGTCCGCAGCCTCATGCCGCTGCCCGCCTTGGCATCGGCGGCGTTGTAGATCTTCTCCAACACGCGCGGCACGGCCAGCACATAGGAGGGCCCGAAGGCCTGAAGGTCCGGCAGGAGGGTCTTGACGTCCGGGGTGTGCCCGAGCACGCCCTGTCCCGCCAGGGACAGCAACTCCAGGCAGCGCGCGTAAGAGTGCGCCAGCGGCAGGAAGAGCAGGAGGCGCGTGTCCGGGCGGTTGAGGAGGTCCGGGATCCAGTGGACGCCGTTGTGCGCCAGGCCCGCCGCGTTGCGATGGGTGATCTCGACGCCCTTGGGGCGGCCCGTCGTGCCGGAGGTGTAGATGATGGAGAAGACGTCCTCGGGGCGCACGGCGGCCGAGCGGTCCTCGACGACGGCCCGCGAGATCGCGCGCCCGGCGGTCGTCAGCTCGGTGAGGGCGTCGCGGTCCAGGGACAGGACCCGGGGGCTCGCGGCGCCGGGGTCGGCGGCCGAGCGGGCCTTGATGGCGGCGTCCACCACGAGCGCGTGGCCGGAGGTCTCGGTGATGACGAGGCGGACGTCGGCGTCGCCGAGGATCCACTCGATCTGCTCGGCCGAGTCGGTCTCGTAGATGGGCACGGAGACCAGCCCGGCGCGGGCGATCGCCATGTCCAGGAGTGTCCACTCGTAGCAGGTGCGGAACATGATCGCCACGCTCATGCCCGCCTCCAGGCCCAGGCCGATGAGCCCCGCGGCGATCCGGGCGACCTCCTCGCCGAAGGCCCGGGCGGTGATCGGCGTCCACGTGCCCAGTGAACTGCGCCGCTCGATGATGGGCCGCTCCGAGGTGCGCGCGATGCGGTCGGCCAGCAGCCAGGGGACGGTCCACTCCGACGCGGTGTCGCGGCTGTCGCAGGTGCCGGAGGCGCCCATGGTCAGGGGGCTGGAGGCGACGCCGTCGACGACGGCCGTGGCCCCCAGGGACGGGTGGGGCGCGGTGCCGGCGGGAGCGGGGATCCGTTGCGGCACAGTCCTCAGCCCTTCTTCGGCTTGGCCGGGGCCTCGCCGAGCTCGACGGCGGTGACGGTCACGGCCGGGGCCGGCTCGCCGTCGTCGCCCGCGGCCGGCTCGGCCACGGCCAGGGTCATCGGGCCCGTCACCTTCGCGGCCTCGAGGAGGTCGGAGCGAACCGCCTCCACGCTCGCTTCGGCCTCGGGGGCCACGGCCAGCGCCACCGACAGGATCGGCGTCTTCTGGCTCGTCTTGGCCTCCGACTTGACCTTGCGCAGCGCCGCCAGCGCCTGGCCAGCGCGGGCCACGAGGGCGGCGTCGACGCCGGCCGAGGCCTCGCGCAGGGGCGCGGCCTCGGGCCAGGAGGCGCGGTGGACGCTGCCGGTGCGGTACCAGCTCCACACCTCCTCCGCGGCGAAGGGCAGGAAGGGCGCGAAGAGGCGCACGAAGGTGTCCACGGCGATGGCCAGCGCCGTGCGGGCGCTCGTGACGGCGGCCGGGTCGTGGGAGCCGGCCAGGTCATTGGCACGGTCCTTGACGAGCTCGATGTAGTCGTCGCAGAAGGTCCAGAAGAAGGACTCCGCGGCCTCCAGGGCGCGGGCGTGCTCGAAGCCCTCGAAGGCGGTGGTCGCGGCGTCCACCACGTCTGCCAGGGCCGCCAGGACCGCCCGGTCGATCGGCTCGGTGACGGCGGTGGCGTCCAGGCTTGGCGCGGGGGCGGCCGCGAGGGCCTCCTCATCGGCGTCCCAGGGCAGGCCCATGGACAGGGCGAACTTGGAGGCGTTGAGGAGCTTGATGGCCAGGCGGCGGCCGATCTTGATCTGCTGCTCCTCGAAGGCCGCGTCCAGGCCCAGGCGGGCCGAGGCCGCCCAGTAGCGCACGGCGTCGGCCCCGAACTTCTCCAACAGGCCCATGGGGGTCTCCGCGTTGCCCTTGGACTTGCTCATCTTCTTGTGGTCAGAGTCCAGGATCCACCCGGAGATGCCCGCGTGACTCCAGGGCAGTGAGCCGAACTCCAGGTTCGCGCGCACCACGGAGGAGAACAGCCAGGTGCGGATGATGTCCTGGCCCTGGGGGCGCAGGTCCATGGGGTAGACGCGGTTGAAGAGGTCCTCGTCCGTCAGCCAGCCGGAGACCAGCTGGGGGGACAGGGAGGAGGTCGCCCAGGTGTCCATGATGTCGAGCTCGGCGGTGAAGCCGCCCGGCTGGTCGCGCTGATCCTCGGTGTAGCCGGCCGGGACGTCCGAGGAGGGATCGATCGGCAGCTCGGCCTCGGTGGGGGTCAGGACGCGGGCGTGGTCCACCTCGCCGTCGTCGCCGATCGCGTACCAGACGGGGAAGGGCACGCCGAAGAAGCGCTGGCGGGAGATGAGCCAGTCGTTGTTGAGGCCCTTGACCCAGTTCTCATAGCGAACCCGCATGAAATCGGGGTGGAAGTCGAGCTCGGCACCGCGGGCGAGCAGATCAGCGCGCAGGTCGGCGCCCGTGGCCGGATTCGTCCACTCCTTCCCGCCGTTGCGCAGGTACCACTGGCGGGAGGTGACGATCTCCAGGGGCTTGTCGCCCTTCTCGAAGAAGTTCGTCTGGCGGGTGGTCGCGGTCGGCTCGCCGCGCATCTCACCGCTGGCGGCCAGGGCGGCCACGACGGTCTCCCGCGCCGAGTAGGTGGTCTTGCCGGCCATGGCCGCGTAGGCCTCGCGGCCCGCCCCGGTGGTGATCCACTCGGGGGTCTCGGCCTCGATGCGCCCGTCCTTGCGCAGGATGGCGCGCAGCGGCAGGCCGAGGTCCCGCCACCACTCGATGTCGGTGGTGTCGCCGAAGGTGCAGCACATGGCGATGCCGGCGCCCTTGTCCCTCTCCGCTGCCGGGTGGGCCAGGACCGGGACCTCGACGCCGAAGACGGGGGAGGCCACCGTCTGGCCGAAGAGCGGCTGGTAGCGCTCGTCGTCGGGATGGGCGATGAGTGCCACGCAGGCAGCGAGCAGCTCGGGGCGGGTGGTTTCGATGCACACGTCACGAGTCCCAGCCGGGCCGGTCTCGATGGGGGCGCCCGCCGCGGCCGCGCGCTCGGCGGCGTCGGCGTCGACGATGTGGAAGGCCAGGCGGTGGTAGAAGCCCGGGTACTCGCGGGACTCGAGTTCCGCCTGGGCGACGGCGGTCTGGAAGGTGACATCCCACAGGCCCGGGGCCGCCGCCTGGTAGGCCTCGCCGCGCTCCAGGTTGCGCAGGAAGGCGGCCTGGGCGACCTTGCGGGCGCGCTCGCCGATGGTCTGGTAGGTCTGCTTCCAGTCCACGCTCAGCCCGAGTTGGCGCCACAGGGCCTCGAACTGGGCCTCGTCGATGGTGGTCAGGCGCTCGCAGAGCTCGACGAAGTTGCGCCGCGAGATCGGCTTCTGATCCCTGGCCTTGATGGACTTGCCATCGCCGCCGGTGTGCGGGGGGGTGAAGTCGGGGTCGTAGGGCAGGGAGGGGTCGCAGCGCACGCCGTAGTAGTTCTGGACGCGGCGCTCGGTGGGCAGGCCATTGTCATCCCAGCCCATGGGGTAGAAGACGGCCTTGCCGCGCATCCGCTGGTAGCGGGCGAGGGTATCCGTGTGCGTGTAGGAGAAGACGTGCCCCACGTGCAGTGAGCCCGACGCCGTCGGAGGAGGGGTGTCGATAGAGAAGACCTCGGGGCGCTCGGCGGAGCGGTCGAAGGCGTAGGTGCCATCCTCCTCCCAGCGCTGCCCCCAGGTGGACTCCAGGCCGTCGGCGCTCACCTTGGCGGGCACGCGCGGGCTGCGGAGCTGCGAGGGGATGAAACGGGATGAGTTGCTGGGCTGCGACATGGCGCTGATTCTGTCACGGTGCTGCCGTAGCGCTCCAAGCGGGCGGGGCCACGCGCCTGTGAGGTGGGCTACCAGGCCGTGAGGGGCGGGGTGGGCCCCATCGGCCGGCCCCGGCCCCTCTCCTTGGCCCGAGGACCGGTCTCGTTCCTGTTTTCGACCGGTCTCGCGCGAGGGGGGAGGGGATTGGTACGATTGTGCCAGAACTGGCCGCGTGGATCCCCAATGACGAGGAGGCGGGCATGACCGAGGAATCCCCGGACGCGCGCATCGCGGGGCTGAGCGACGACGTCGCCACCCTGACCCGCAAGAACACCCTGCTCGCGAACGCCCTGCGCGCCGCCCGCACCGAGCTCGCCTCCCTCCACGACGACCTCCAGGCCCTCCAGGCCCCGCCGCTGGCCCACGCCACGGTCATCGCCGCCCACGCCACCGAGCGCACCGCGGACGTCGCCCTGGCCGGCCGGCGCCACCGCGTGGGCGTGGGGCCCGACGTCGTCGCCTCCTCCCTCGCCCCCGGCGCCCAGGTGCTCCTCAATGAGCACCTCGTCATCACCGCCACCGCGCCGGGTCCCCGGGGCGGGGAGGTCGTGAGCGTCAAGGAGGCCTACGACGACTCCACAGTCCTGGTCACCGCCCGCCACGACGAGGAGATGGTCCTCGCGCTCGCGGACGGGCTCTCCCACCGCGCCCCGCGCGCCGGGGACGTCCTCGTGGCCGACCTCGCGGCGCGCATGGCCCTGCGCCCCCTGACCCGCGCCGAGGTCGAGGACCTCCTCCTGGAGGAGGCCCCGGACGTCTCCTACGAGGACATCGGCGGGCTCGGCCCCCAGATCGAGCTCATCCGCGACGCCGTCGAGCTGCCCTTCCTCCACGCAGACCTCTACCGCGAGCACCGGCTCACCCCGCCGCGCGGCGTCCTCCTGTACGGGCCCCCCGGCTGCGGCAAGACTCTCATCGCCAAGGCGGTGGCCTGCTCGCTCGGCGCCAAGGGCAGGGGCGAGGCCTACTTCCTCAACATCAAGGGCCCCCAGCTCCTCGACAAGTACGTCGGCGAGACCGAGCGCCGCATCCGCGTCATCTTCGCCCGCGCCCGGGAGAGGGCCGCCACCGGCATCCCCGTCGTCGTCTTCTTCGACGAGATGGACTCCCTCTTCCGCACCCGCGGCTCCGGGCGCTCCTCCGACGTCGAGACCACCGTGGTGCCGCAGATGCTCGCCGAGCTCGATGGCGTCGACGAGCTCGACAACGTCATCATCATCGGGGCCACCAACCGCGAGGACATGATCGACCCCGCCATCCTGCGGCCCGGCCGACTTGACGTCAAGATCCGCATCAACCGGCCCACGGCCGACGGCGCCGCCGAGATCCTGGCTACCTACCTCACCGAGGACCTCCCGCTGAGCGATGGCCTCATCGCCTCGGCGGGCGGGCGATCGGCCGCCATCCGGGCCCTCATCGACGACGTCGTCGCCCGCCTCTACTCCCACGCCCCCGGGAGCGAGATGGTCGAGCTCACCCACGCCGACGGCAGCGTGGAGGTGCTGCGCGCCGCCGACCTCGCCAGCGGCGCCATGCTCGCCAACATCGTCGACCGCGCCAAGAAGGCCGCCATCAAGGAACTGGTGACCACCGGGCGGCGGGGCCTGACCGCCGAGCACCTGCGCGCCGCCCTGGCCGACGAGCTCGACGAGAGCAGGGGGCTCGTGGCCGCCACCCGCCCCGAGGACTGGGCCAGGGTCACCGGCCGGCGCGGCGTGCCCGTCACCGCCGCCCGGCCACTGGGGGGAACGGAGTGAGCGGGCCTGGCCCGCGACCGGCCGACCGGGTGATGGGCATCGAGACCGAGTACGGGATCCTTGGGGCCGGCGCCGCGGAGGTCATCGACGCCTGCCTCGAGGCCGCCCGCCGTGACGGCCGCCTCGAGGGCGTGCGCTGGGACTACACCGCCGAGCAGCCTCTGCGCGACGCCCGCGGCTTCGAGATGCGCCGCGAGGACGCCCACCCCGCCATGCTCACCGACGAGGCCGGCGTCCCCGGGCCCGTCCCCGCGGCCCGGGCCCCGCGCACCAGCGCCGCCGCGCGCCTGACCGATCTGGAGGAGACCTGGCAGCGGGGCACCTCCACATGCCTGCCCGACGGCGGCCGCCTCTACGACGACCACGGCCACCCCGAGTACGCCACCCCCGAGTGCTCCACCCCCGCCCAGGCCGTCCTGCACGACCTGGCCGGCCAGGCCCTGCTCGCCGACGGCGCGGCGCTCCTGGCCTCGCGGGGGGTGCCCGTGCGCCTGTTTAAGAACAACATCGACGGCAAGGGCGCCTCCTACGGGACCCACGAGAACATCCTCGTCCCCCGGGCCGTGCCCTTCGAGGCGCTGGCCCAGGCCCTCATCCCTCTGCTCGTCGCGCGCCCCCTGCTCACCGGGGCGGGGCGCGCCGGCACCGGGGCGGTCACCAGTGGCGCCCGCCTCCAGGCCTCCCAGCGGGCCGACTACATCGAGACGGTTATCGGACTGCCCACCGTCATGAACCGGCCCCTGATCAACACCCGCGACGAGCCCCACGCCGACCCCGCCCGCTGGCGCCGCCTGCACCTCATCCCCGGCGACGCGAGCGCCTTCCCCACCATCACCTGGCTGGCGCTGGGCATCGCCGCCCTGGTGTGCCGCTGCGCGGAGGACCCCGCCCCCGGCGCCGCGCCCTGGAAGCGCCTGGCCCTGGCCGATCCGATCGCCGAGTTGCGCGCGGTCTCGCGCGACACGTCCCTCGCCCACCGTCTGGCCCTGGCCGACGGCGGGAGCGCCGACCCCCTCGACGTGCTGGAGGCCTACCTCGACGCCGTCGTCGCCCACCTCGACCGCGCCGGGGCGCCCCACCCGGCCCCCGACTCCGACCCACTGATCCCCGACCTCGCCGCGCTCGCGGACGGCCTGGACGCCGACGGCCGTGAGACCGGGGCGCTCCTGGCCTTCTGGCAGGCCTCGATCAACGAGCTCCGGCGCCTGCGCGCCGGGGAGCCCGGCGCCGCCGGACACCTGGAATGGGTGGCCAAGGGTGAGCTCCTGCGCGCCACGGCCCAGCGCCACCCGGGGGCGGCCGGCGAGCCCGTCCTCCACGCCGTCGACCTGGCCTGGGGCGAGGTCGGCACGGGCCTGGCGCGCAGGGTCCCGGCCGCGGCGGCGGCCTCCGGGGGCCTCGATGAGGTGCGCGTCCGCGCCGCCCTGGTCACCCCGCCGCCCACCACCCGGGCGTGGTTGCGCGGTCGCCTCCTGGCCCGCTTCCCCGGCGCCGTGCGCGCCGCCGGCTGGCAGGCGGTCGTGCTCGACGCCGGGGGCGAGCACGACGAGCGCCTGGCCCTCGACGAGCCCACGGCCTACGGCCTGGCCCAGGCCGAGCCCCTGCTGCGGGCCCCCGGGACCCCGAGGGACTTCCTGGAGGCCCTCGTGGGCGCCGGCCGCCTCGGCCCGCCCCAGGCCGCCGCCCTCACCAGGGCCGGCGCCCCGACCGTTCCACGACCATGACGTCCCACGATTGAGGAGAGCAGTGATGAGCGAGTCCACCCAGCCCCAATCCACCTACCACGACGACCCCGCGCCGGACGACGCCCCTGAGCCCGGCGGCGCCGGCCCGGTGCGCGGCCAGGACCTCGGAAGCGTGCTGGACATGATCGACGACGTGCTCGCCGTCGGCGCCCAGGAGTTCGTCCAGGGCTTCGTCCAGAAGGGCGGGCAGTGAGCCGCGTCTTCGGCTTGGAGACCGAGTTCGGCCTGCTGCGCCTGGGCGCCGACGGCCGAGCGGAGGACCCCGCGCGCACCGCCGACGAGCTCATGCGCCACCGCCCACCGGGCTACCGCGGCACGAACCTGTTCCTGCCCAACGGCGGGCGCCTCTACCTCGATGTCGGCTCGCACCCCGAGTACGCCACCGCCGAGTGCGCCACCGTGCGCCAACTCGTCGCCCAGGACGAGGCCGGCAGGGCCCTGATCGCATCCATGGCCGGGCTCGCCGCGCGCGCCGGGGGCTCCGGGGATACTGAGGGCGCTGAGGGCGCTGAGGGCGCTGAGGGCGCTGGGGGTGCTGAGGGCGGCGGCTCGGGGACGATCCATGTCCTGGCCAACAACAACGACTCCGCCGGCCACACCTACGGCTGCCATGAGAACTACTCCCTGCCCCGCCGCGTGAGCCCGGAGGCGATCCTGCCCGTGCTCTGCACCTTCCTGGCCACCCGGCCCGTCCTCGTGGGCTCGGGCGCCCCCGCGCCCGCCAGCGCCTCCGGGGACGGCCAGGAGCACGAGGACGGTGAGGACTCGGCCTGGGCGCTGTCCCCCAGGGCGCCCCACCTGCGCGCCCTGGCCTCGGCCGACACCACCGGCGAGCGGGCCCTCGTCAACACCCGGGACGAGCCCCACGCCGACCCGGGCCGCCTGCGGCGCCTGCACATCACCTGCGCCGACACCACGATGTCCTCGACGACGACGGGCCTGCGCGCCGCCCTGACCATCCTGCTCCTCGACGCCCTTGAGGCGGGCGTCGATATGGGCGGCATCGTCCTGGCCGACCCGCTGGAGGCGCTGGCCTCACTGGGCTCGGGACCCTGGGGTGACCGGGCTGCGCGGGCCCGTGACGGGCGGGCCCTCACCCCCGTGGACGTGCAGGAGGAGATCCTCGCGCGCCTGCTCGACCGCCTCGACGCCGTCGGCGCCCCGCCCGCGCTCGAGGGCGCGGAGCACCTCGTGCGCGACCTCGCCCCCCGGGTCATCGGCGCCCTGCGGGCGCGGGAGGCCGGCGCCATCGACACGGAGATCGACTGGGCGATCAAGCGGCGCGTCATGCGAGCCCACCGGCGGCGCCACCCCGATCTGCGCGGCCAGGAGCTCTCCGTGCTGCGGCGGCGGGTGGACCTGGCCTATCACGACCTCGACGCGAGCAGCGGCCTGACCCAGCGCCTGCGCGCCCAGGGGCAGATGGCCGAGCTGTGCTCACCCCAGGAGATCGAGCAGGCGGTCACCCAGGCCCCACCGACGCGGGCCGCCCTGCGCGGCGCCTTTATCCAGGCCTGCCTCGATCGCGACGCCGACTTCTCCGTGACCTGGTCCAGCATCCGCCTGGACTCGCCTCCCTCGCCGGCTGTCGACCTGCTCGATCCCGCGGCGTCCAGCGACCCCGCCGCCGAGGCCCTCATCGGGAGAACCCGCGCCCTGCTCCCCGAGGAGATCCGGCGCATCCGGCCCCCGGGGCTCTGAGCGCCCGGGGCGGGGGCGCGAGGGCGCGGCCCACGTGGCCTGCGCGGTCTGGGCGGCTTGGGCGGCCCGGGCGGCCTCAGGCTCCCAGCTCGCGGTCCCTGGCGACCGTGGCCTCGAAGGCCCGCACGACGGCGTCGGAGAATCCCGCGCGCTCCATCGCTGTCAGCCCGGCGATTGTCGTGCCGCCGGGCGAGCAGATGGCGTCGATGAGATCCGCCGGGGTGCGGGGCGGCTCGGCGGCGCTGCCCGCCTGGGCTGCCAGCGCTGAGCCCAGCACGGCCTGGGTGACGATCTCGACCGCCGTGCTCTTGGGGATCCCGCCCAGCACGCCCGCCCGGGACAGCGCCTCGATGAGGGTCAGGACGAAGGCGGGGGAGGAGCCCGCCAAGCCCACGAAGGCGGAGAAGTCCTTGTCCTCCAGTTCCACGGTGCGCCCGACGGCGCCCATAAGCGCGCGCACGGGCGCCATGGCGGTCTCGTCGACACCCGGGCCCGCCGCCAGCGCCGTCATCGAGGCGCCCACCCCGGCGGCCATGTTCGGCATCGCCCGCACCACCCGGGCGCCGTCGGGCAGGAGCGCGGTCAGGCGCGACAGGGTGAGCCCCGCGGCGATGGACAGCACGAGCGGCGATCGCTCGGCCAGCACGGGGGCGATCCCCTCCACGACCCCGGGCAGCACCTGCGGCTTGACCGCCAGGACGAGGACGTCCTCCGCTCCCAGGCGCCGCGTGAGTGCCGCGGAGTCTGGCACGTGCCCAGCGCCCGTGTCCTCGGCCAGGGCCTTGGCCGAGCCATGGGCGCTTGTGACGAGGAGGGAGGCGGGGGCGATGCCCGCGCTGATCGCCCCCCGAACGATCGCGCCCGCCATGTTCCCCGCGCCGATGAAACCGTAGGTCGTCATCGCCCCAGGCTACCCTTCCGGCGGGTGAAGGTGCCCGGTGGCGGTCTCATCGGGCCCTGCCCGATCTCCTCCCATCTCAGATGATCCACATGGCGCTGGCCCTGCGGGGTGGTCCACAATGGCCGAATGAGCACCCCAGACCCAGTACGATCAGCGCCCGCCGGGCTCACCGCCGATCCCGCCATCGAGCCCAGGGCTGAATCCGCCCCCGAGTCCCCGGCTGAGTCCGCCCCCGTGCGCCGCGCGCTCGTCACCGGCGCCTCCACCGGGATCGGGGCCGCCACCGTTCGCCTCCTACGCGCCCACGGATGGGAGGTCGTCGCCACCGCCCGGCGCGCTGAGCGGCTGGCCGCCCTGGCCGTCGAGACCGGCTGTGCCTGGGTCGCCGCCGATCTGCAGAAGCCGGAGGACATCGAGCGCCTCGCCTGTGAGGCCCAGGCGGCCGGCCCCATTGACGCCGTGGTCAACAACGCCGGCGGCGCGATCGGCGTCGACCCCGTGGCCGAGGGCAAGCCCGAGGAATGGCTGACCATGTACGAGCGCAACGTCCTGGGGGCGCTGCGCGTGAGCCAGGCCTTCCTGCCCGCGATGCGCCAGCGCGGCGGCGACCTCCTCTTCCTCACCTCCACGGCCGGCCAGGCCACCTACCCCGGCGGCGCGGGCTACGTGGCCGCCAAGCACGCCGAGCGGATCATCGCCAACACCCTGCGCCTCGAGCTCGTCGGCGAGCCCGTGCGAGTCATCGAGATCGCCCCGGGCCTGGTGGCCACCGAGGAGTTCTCCCTCAACCGCCTCCACGGTGACGCCGCCGCGGCCGCCCGCGTCTACGAGGGCGTCGCCGCCCCGCTCGTGGCCGACGATGTCGCCGAGTGCATCGTGTGGGCTCTGGAGCGCCCCGCCCACGTCAACATCGACTCCCTGACCGTGCGCCCCCGCGCCCAGGCATCCAACACCGTGGTCGCGCGCGACAGCTGAGCGGCAACGCCCTCGCCCCGACGGGTGCGCATTGCACCGACAGGTGCGCATTGCACTGACGGGTGCGCATTGCACCGACAGGTGCGGGCAGGACGCGCCTGTCGGTGAATGCGGCTCCTCTCGGGGCGGATGGCACCGGCCGATGGGCCGGGCCGCGCTCACCGCGACGCGCAGCCCGGGGGCGCTCACCGCGCCGCACGGCTCACAGAACTCAGGCGGCGCGCAGGTAGCGCTCGACGACGACCTCGGCCAGGGCGGCATGATGGCCGATCGGCGGGGCGAGGACCTCGGCGCCGCTGGAGCGCAGGGCCGCGGAGAAGCGCCCCTCGGCCAGCAGGTAGGTGGCCACCGCGATCGACTGCGCCCCCTCGGCGCGCCACGCCGCCACCGCCTCGCTCACGGTCGGCCCGCCCCCGGACAGGTAGGCGGCGCGCACCGGCAGCCCGACCCTCGACTCCAGCGCGCGGGCCGCCCTGCCCGCCTCCCGCACCGGCCCGGCCCGCCGCGATCCCGCCGCGGCCAGGACGATCCCATCCAGATCACCCCAGCGGGCGCCCTGCTCCGCTAGCTGTCCGGCGAGCCGGTCGATGACGGCGCCGATGAGCGCCGGGTGCGGCCCCAGATGCTCGGTGAGCCGGGCCGGGCCGTGCTCATCCACCATGGCCGGAAGGTCCTTCTCCACGTGGTACCCCGAGCCGAGGAAGACCGGCACCACCACCGGATCCTCCCCGCCCTGAAGGGCCTCGAGCGCGCTGGGCGACTGGAACTCGACGTACCCGTGGTCCACCTCCACCCCGGGCAACCGCGCCGCGACATCGCGGGCGATCGGCTCCAGGAGAGGGACGGAGCCGGGCATGCGCGTCCCATGGGCCAGGAGCACGAGGCGGCGGGCCCGCCCGGCACCGCCCCGGTCGACGGCCGCGCTCACAGCCCTGCCCCCGCGCTCACGCCCGCGGCTCCAGTGGGCACCGGCTCACGGAGCGCGGGTTGCCGCAGGGCCCGCTCGCGCGGGTGCGAAGCGGCGGTGAGCCGGAGCGAGCGCCGAGCCCGTCGCGCGCTGATGGCCACCAGCACCGCGAGGATCGGCGCCAGCGCGGCGATGAGCCCGCCGACGAGCGCCGTAGGCGCCCCGGCCGCATGGAGGAGAGTCATGAGGTTCGTGCACACGATCAGAGCGCCGACGCCGCTGCCCAACACCTGCCCGGGCAGGCGGGAGACCACCCACGCGGCCAGCGGCGCGGCCAGCGCGCCCCCGGCGAGCACCGCCAGGACCACGCCGATCTCGATCCCGGCCGTCCCCAGCCCCGCCAGGAACCCCGCCGAGGCGGCCACGCTCACGAGGAACTCCGCGGTATCGACGCTGCCGACCACTGTGCGCGGGGCGGTGCGCCCCCGACTGAGCAGCGTCGTCGTCGTCACCGGGCCCCAGCCGCCCCCGCCGGTGGCGTCGATGAATCCCCCCAGGAGCGCCAGCGGCGTCAGGAACAGCGTCGAGTGGGGGCTCCTACGGGCCGTGGAGGCCGCGGGCGGGCGGATGGTGAAGCGCGCCAGCACGTAGAGCCCGAGTGCCAGGAGGATCGTGGAGCTGATCGGCGTCGCCGCCCGAGTGGACAGGTGGGACAGCACGGTGGCGCCGAGGAACGCCCCCACCGCGCCGGGGCCCGCCAGTCGGGCGGTGAGCCGCCAGTCCGTGTTGCCCAGCCGGTGGTGGGAGGCCCCCGAGATGATGGTCGTGCCGATCTCGGCCAGGTGGACCGAGGCGCTGGCCAGGGCGGGGCTGAGCCCGGCCAGCAGCAGGAGGGACGAGCTCGTGACGCCGTAGCCCATGCCGAGGGCGCCGTCGACGAGCTGGGCGATGAGCCCGGCCAGGGAGAGGATGAGGAGTTTGCGCATGAGGGCCTCCGTGGTCTCCGATGTGGGATGGGGTGGGGTCAGGATCCGGTGATGACCCGGTGCTTCCAGAGGGGGCCGAGGGTGACGACGTCGCCGAGCACGATGACCGCCGGCGCGGCCACGCCGACCGAGGCGGCGACCTCGGTCAGGCATCGCAGGATCGTCGTCGTCACCCGCTGATCGGGGCGCAGGCCGCTCTCGACGACGGCCGCCGGGGTGAGGGGATCGGCGCCGCGGCCCAGCAGGATCGACACTGAGCGGGCCAGATGAGTCACGCCCATGAGCAGCACGAGCGTGTGGTCCCGGCGCGCGGGCACGGTGGAGATCAGGTCCTCGTGGGCGCTGACCACGGAGAACCCGCGGGCCAGGCCCCGGTGGGTGACGGGGATGCCCGCGGCCGCCGGCACGGCTACGGCCGAGGTGACGCCCGGGACGACCTCCACGTCGATGCCGGCCTCCCGGCAGGCCTGGACCTCCTCGCCGCCCCGCCCGAGGACGAAGGGGTCCCCGCCCTTGAGGCGCACGACCCGGGCCCCGCCCCGGGCGCGCTCGACGAGCAGGGCGTCGATGCCGTCCTGGGGGACCAGGTGGTGCCCCGGCCGCTTGGAGACGTCGATGACCTCAGTGCCCGGCGGGCAGTGCTCCAGGAGCTCGTGGGGCGCGAGGCGGTCGATGACGACGACGTCGGCCCGGCGCAGCAGATCCAGCCCCCGCATGGTGATGAGCGAGGCCTCCCCGGGGCCGGCGCCCACGAGGGCGACCGAGCCCCGGGCGCGGGGTTCCCCGGGGGCCGTGGGGGAACCGGGCCCCGGGGGCGCGGTCGCCGCGCGCCGCCCGCTCATGAGCGCTCCCCGGACGGCGCGGGCGGGGTCTCATCGGCGCCGTGCGCCATGCCCGCCGCGAGGGTCCAGCCGTCATGCGCGTCGATGACGAGGAAGGCTCCGTCGGCGCGGGAGCGCTCGTAGGGGGCGACGGGGATGGCCTCGGACAGGCACAGGCGCACCCGTCCGATGTCGTTGAGGGCCAGGCCGTCTGCCTCCACGAGCGCCAGGTCGCCCAGGTCCAGGCGCCCGGCGATATCCGTGACCACCGCCTGGACGGTTCTCGTGCCGTGCTTGACCAGGACCCGGTCGCCCTGGCGCAATGGCCGGTCGGACAGCCACGCCAGGCTCGCCTCGACATCGCGGCTGGGCCGGGGCGCCCCCTCGGGCGCGGCGAGCAGGTCCCCGCGCGAGATGTCGATGTCGTCGGCCAGCTCGACGGTGATCGACTGGCCGGTGACGGCGCGCTCCAGGGGGCGATCCCCCAGGTGGATCCCCGTGATGCTGCTGGCGCGCCCCGAGGGCAGGACGAGGACCTCGTCGCCGATCGCCACGGATCCCGCCGCCACCTGGCCGGCGTAGCCGCGGAAGTCCTCCAGCCCCGGCGGGGCGGCGCTCTGGGGGCGGATGACGGACTGCACGGGCAGACGGAAGGGCTGGCCCGCCTCCGGCGGGTCGACGCTGATGGTCTCGAGGAGCTCCAGCAGCGCCGGGCCGGTGTAGAACGGGGTGCGCTCGGAGCGGGTCACGATATTGTCCCCCTCCAGGGCGGAGGTCGGCAGGGCGCGCGCGTCGGGCAGCCCCAAGCCCCGCGCGACGGCCTGGATGTCGTCGGCCACCCGGGCGTAGACCTCGGCGGAGTAGCCGACGAGGTCGATCTTGTTGACGGCGACGACGACGTGCGGCACCCGCAGCAGCGCCGCCACCGCCAGGTGGCGCCGGGTCTGCTCGACGACGCCGTGACGGGCGTCGACCAGCAGGATGATGAGGTCAGCCGTCGAGGCCCCCGTGACGGTGTTGCGGGTGTACTGCACGTGCCCGGGGCAATCGGCCAGGATGAACGAGCGCCGGGGGGTGGCGAAGTAGCGGTAGGCGACGTCGATCGTGATGCCCTGCTCGCGCTCGGCGCGCAGGCCGTCGGTGAGCAGGGCCAGGTCCGTGCGGGTCATGCCCCGGTCGAGGCTGACCCGCTCGACGGCGGCGAGCTGGTCGCGCAGCACGGACTTGGAGTCGAACAGGAGGCGGCCCACGAGCGTGGACTTGCCGTCGTCGACGCTGCCGGCCGTGGCCAGGCGCAGCAGGCCCGTGGGCCGGGCCTCGGCGGGCGCGCCGGCCCCGGTGCTCGGGGAGGTGGGAGGAGAAGCGGTCGGGGTCATCATGCGTCCTCGGATTCGTCGGTGGGGTGGGGGAGGCGGGATGGGCGGCGGCTCAGAAGTAGCCCTCCTTCTTGCGGTCCTCCATCGCCGCCTCCGTCAGGCGGTCGTCGGCGCGCGTGGCGCCGCGCTCGGTGAGGGTGGAGGCGGCCACCTCGACGGCGATCTCGTGGTTGGTGGCGGCTCCCGACTCCACGGCGCCGGTGCAGGACATGTCCCCGACGGTGCGGTAGCGCACGGTGCGGATCTCGGTCTCCTCACCCTGGCGGGGCCGGGTCACCGGGGTGACGGCGAGCCACATGCCGTCGCGGCGGAAGACCTCGCGCTCGTGGGCGTAGTACAGGCTCGGCAGGGCGATGCCCTCGCGCTCGATGTAGCGCCACACGTCCAGCTCGGTCCAGTTGGACAGGGGGAAGACCCGCACGTGCTCGCCCGGGGCGTGCCGGGGATTGAACAGCGTCCACAGCTCGGGGCGCTGGTTGCGCGGATCCCACTGCCCGAACTCGTCGCGCAGGGAGAACACTCGCTCCTTGGCCCGAGCCTTCTCCTCGTCGCGCCGGCCCCCGCCGAAGACGCCGTCGAAGCCGCCCGCGGCGATCGCGTCGAGCAGGGGGCGGGTCTGCAAGGGGTTGCGGGTGCCGTCGGGGCGCTCCCGCAGGCGGCCGTCGTCGATGTAGTCCTGGACGGAGGCGACCACGAGCCGCATGCCGGCGGCCTGGGCGGTGGCGTCTCGGTAGGCCAGGACCTCGGGGAAGTTGTGCCCGGTGTCCACGTGGAGAAGGGGGAAGGGCGCGGGCGCCGGCCAGAAGGCCTTGCGCGCCAGGTGGAGCATCACCACCGAGTCCTTGCCGCCGCTGAACAGCAGGACGGGTCGGGCGCACTCGGCGGCCGTCTCGCGGATGATGAGGATCGCCTCGGCCTCCAGCGCGTCGAGCTCGTCGAGGGCGGGGCGGGCGGCGGTGGTCGAGGGGGTGGTGGCGTGGGTGGTCGGGGTGGTGCTCATAGGTGGATCCCGCATTCGGTCTTGGTGAATCCGGCCCAGCGGCCGGAACGTGGGTCTTCTCCCGGGGCGACGCGCGCCGTGCAGGGCTCGCAGCCGATCGAGGGGTAGCCGTCGGCCAGCAGCGGGTTGACGATGACGCCGTGCTCGGAGGCGTAGGCGAGCAGCTCGTCGAAGCTCCAGGCGGCCAGCGGGTTGATCTTGACGATCCGGTGCGTCTCGTCGAAGCCCACGAGCGGGGTGGAGACGCGGGTGACGGCGTCCTCGCGGCGCACGCCGGTGGCCCAGGCCTCGTAGCCGGACAGGGCCCTGGCTAGCGGCGCCACCTTGCGCAGGGCGCAGCAGTGCGAGGGATCCCGGGAGTGGAGGGCCTCCCCGTAGCGCTCGTCCTGCTCGGCGATCGTCAACTCGGGCAGGACATCGATGACGGTGACGTCCATGGTCTCGGCAACCGCGTCGCGGGTCCCCTCGGTCTCGGCGAAGTGGTAGCCCGTCTGGAGGAAGAGCACGTCGACGCCGGGCATCTGGGCGGCGATGACATGCGGCAGCACCGCGTCGGCCATCGAGCAGGCGACGGCGAGGCTGCCGGGGAACGCCCTCGCGGCCCAGGCGACGACCTCCTCGGCGGGGGCGTCGTCGCCCAGCTCGGCGGCGCCCGCGGCCGCCAGGGCGCGCAACTCGTCTTCGCCGCGCTTGGGGGAGTGGGGTGAGCGGGCGGCGTTGGCGCCCCGGGCGGTCAGCCGGCCGAAGCGGCCCACGGGGGTGCCGGCCGCGCTGGCCGTGCTGGCCGCGCCGGCGGCGCTTGCCGTGCTGATCGTGCTGGTCGGTGCGGTGGTCATGCGAGTCTCTCCTCATCCGCGCGCTGCGCCCATTGGGCGAAGCTCTCCTCGGGGTGGCGGTCGGCCAGGTAGGCCCGCACGACCCTCTCGATGTAGTCGGGCAGGCCATCAGCGGAGACCTTGAGGCTGCGCACCGTGCGCCCCAACTCGGCCTCCTCATGGCCGGGGGCGGCCAGCCCCCCGCCCAGGTGGACCTGGAATCCCGGGACCCTCTCGCCGTCGACGGTGATGATCTGGCCCTTGAGGCCGATGTCCGCCGTCTGAATGCGCACGCAGGAGTTCGGGCAGCCGTTGACGTGCACGGTCAGGGGGCGCTCGAGGTCGGCGTCGGCCAGGCGCTCATCGAGCTCGGCGGACACGCGCGCGCCCAGGGCCTTGGTCTCCACGATCGCGAGCTTGCAGAACTCGATGCCGGTGCAAGCCAGCGTCCCGCGGGTAAAGGGGCCGGGATCGGGGTCGATGCCGAGCGCCGCCAGGCCCTGGCGCGCCTCCTCAAGCCGCTCGGCGGGGATGTCGAGCAGGAGGAGGTTTTGCAGGGGAGTGGTGCGCGCGCGGTTGGAGCCCACGCGCTCGGCGAGGTCGGCCAGGCCCAGCATGATGTCGCCGGACAGGCGCCCCACCGGGGGCTTGCCGCCGATCCAGTAGCGGCCATCGGCCTGGCGGTGCGCGCCGAGGTGGTCCCTGGAGCCGCGCGGCGGGCCCGGGGCCGGGCCGTCGGCCAGGGCATGGCCGAGGTAGTCCTTCTCCAGGACCTCCCGGAACCGCTCCGGCCCCCACTCCGCCATGAGGAACTTCAGCCGCGCCTTGTTGCGCAGGCGCCGGTAGCCGTAGTCGCGGAAGATGCGGACGACCCCCCACCACACCTCGGGCACCTGGTCGGGCCGGACGAAGGCGCCCAGGCGCTTGCCGAGGAAGGGCGCGGTGGACAGGGCCCCCGCGATCCACAGGTCGTACCCGGGGCCGAGCTCGGGGTGCTCGACGCCGACGAAGGAGATGTCGTTGATCTCGTGGAGCACGTCCAGGCTCGGCGAGCCGGTGAACGCCGTCTTGAACTTGCGCGGCAGGTTCGTGATCTCGGGATTGCCCAGGTAGGTGTCGCGCAGGTGGCGCGCCGCCTCGGAGGGGTCGATGATCTCCTCGGGGTCGATCCCGGCCACGGGGGAGACGAGGAAGCCGCGGGGCGTGTCCCCGCAGGCCTCGATGGTGGTCAGCCCCACATCCTCCAGACGGCGCCACATCTCGGGGACGTCCTCGATCCGGATCCAGTGGAGCTGGAGGTTCTGCCTGTCGGTGATGTCGAGGGTGCCGCGGGCGAACTCGTTCGAGATCTCGCCGATGACGCGCATCTGCTCCACCGACAGCGAGGCGCCGTCCATGCGGATGCGCTGCATGAAGTAGCGGTCGGAGAGCTCGGAGGCGCTCAACTGGGCGGTCCGGCCGCCGTCGATCCCCTGCTTGCGCTGCGTGTAGAGCGCCCACCAGCGGAAGCGGTTGTGGAGGTCGTCGTCGGGGATCGCGTCGTAGCCGGCGGACGCGTAGGTGTCGATGATGCGCTGGCGCGCCCCGAGCGGGTCGCCGTCCTGCTTGAAGGCCTCATTGGGGTTCAGGGGCGCGCGGCCGTCCACCAGCCACTGCCCGTTGGACCTCCCCGAGCGGGGAGGTCGCAGGTCGCGGCCCTTCGCGGGGCCCGCCGCGCTGCTCGTCGTGGTGCTCATGTCTCCTCCAGGTCGGCTCGCCGGGCGTCTGGAGGGGGAGTCGGGTTGACAGGCTCCCCACGGTGCCGTTCCCCCGCTGGCGGAGAATCTGAGGTCGGCTCCGGACGCCTCGTCGCGCCGGAATCCGATGATCAATCAGATGATCGCGGTGTCAACCGCTGCGGTCAGGCGCTCGTCAAGCCTGACAACACATGACCCAGCCGTGCCCACGCGGCGCCAGCGCGGGGCGTGCCCAGCGGGTTGTGACGCGGCGTGCTGTGGTCATGCGCCGGACTATAGGGGCCGGCCCGCGCCGATGCGAGGGGGTGCTTGCATGGTGAGACCGGCCTCCCGGCGGGGCTCGCGGGGTCCCGGGACGCGGGGCCGGGTGGGACGGGCACCGCCCGCGCGCCCTCCCGGGCGGGAGGAGGGCCGCGGGTGTGTCGAGGACGACGCCGCCCGCGCGCCCTCCCGGCTGGCCGCTCCCAGCGCCGCTGGCTACACTCCTGCGCTAACAGGCAGTGACCCGGCCGATCCGCCCGCGCGGCGATCGGGCATCACCGGTGAGCCTCCGGCAGAACAGCGCCGGGCCCCACGGCCCCGGCCGCCCAGTAGACCCGGACGGGACAGCCCGTCACAGCTGATGATGAAGCGGTCGCACCGCGCGCGGCCCTGGGCCGGGCGCGGAGCGGCAAGCGAGGTGGTACCGCGGTGCGGCCCCGCCGACCCGGGAGCCCCCGGGCGGTGGGCGTCGGCGTCGTCCTCGTGAGTCCCGTCCACCCGGATGTTCACGAGCGAAAGACGCGAGGCACATGGCTGAGCAGACCCAGGCGAGCGCCACCGCCCACACCGGCGCCGCCTTCTACCCCCTGCACCGAGACGGCGAGCGGGTCGACCCCTCCCCGTCCTTCCCCGCACTGGAGCAGGAGACCCTGGCCTACTGGAAGGCGGACGACACCTTCGCCGCCTCCGTCGAGGCCCGCCCCGCCCACGACGCGGGCGGGCACTCCAACGAGTTCGTCTTCTACGACGGCCCGCCCTTCGCCAACGGCCTGCCCCACTACGGGCACCTGCTGACCGGATACGTCAAGGACGCCGTCGGCCGCTTCCAGACCCAGATGGGCCGCCGCGTCGAGCGCCGCTTCGGCTGGGACACTCACGGCCTGCCCGCCGAGCTCGAGGCCCAGCGCCTGCTCGGCATCGACGACATCTCCGAGATCACGCGCCCCGGCGGCCTCGGCATCGAGGCCTTCAACGCCGAGTGCCGCACCTCCGTGCTGCGCTACACCGAGGAGTGGGAGGACTACGTCACCCGCCAGGCGCGCTGGGTCGACTTCGGCCACGACTACAAGACCCTCGACCCCACCTACATGGAGAGCGTCCTGTGGGCCTTCAAGACCCTCTACGACAAGGGCCTGGCCTACCAGGGATACCGTGTGCTGCCCTACTGCTGGCACGACCGCACGCCCCTGAGCAACCACGAGCTGCGCATGGACGACGACGTCTACCAGGACCGCCAGGACAACACGGTCACCGTGGGCATGCCGCTGACCGAGGCGATCCTGGACGGCGCCCCCGAGCTCGTCCTCATCTGGACGACGACCCCCTGGACCCTGCCGTCCAACCTCGCCGTCGCCGCGGGGCCGGACGTCGACTACGCCGTCGTCGAGGTGCCCTCCGGACTCGATTCCCCCCTGGCCGGCCGCCGCGTCATCCTGGCCGAGGCGCTCGTGGGCTCCTACGCCAAGGAGCTGGCCGCCGAGGGCGTCGAGCCCGCCGTCCTGGCCCGCCTGAAGGGCTCCGAGCTGGTGGGGCGCCGCTACCACCCGATCTTCGACTACTTCGATGACGACGCCCACCGCGCCCAGGGTGCCGCCCCGGGCCCGAACGGCTGGACGATCATCGCCGGCGACTACGTCACCACCGAGGACGGCACCGGACTGGTCCACATCGCCCCGGCCTTCGGTGAGGACGACATGCTCGTGTGCCAGGAGGCCGGGATCGGCGCCGTCATCCCCGTCGACGACGGCGGCGCGTTCACCTCCGAGGTCCCCGACTACGCCGGGATGCAGGTCTTCGACGCCAACAAGCCGATCATCGTCGACCTGCGCGACGGCTCCGGGCCGCTGAGGGGCCGGGACGAGGCCGCCCGGCCCGTCCTCGTGCGCCAGGCCTCCTACGTGCACAGCTACCCGCACTGCTGGCGCTGCCGCAAGCCTCTCATCTACAAGGCGGTCTCCTCCTGGTTCGTGCGGGTCACCGCCATCAGGGACCGCATGGTGGAGCTCAATCAGGAGATCACCTGGACTCCCGCCCACATCAAGGACGGCATCTTCGGCAACTGGCTCGCCGGGGCCCGCGACTGGTCGATCTCGCGCAACCGCTACTGGGGGGCCCCGATCCCCGTGTGGGTCTCGGACGACCCCGCCTACCCGCGCACCGATGTCTACGGCTCCTTCGCCGAGCTGGAGGCCGACTTCGGCGTCGAGGTCACCGACCTGCACCGCCCCTTCATCGACACCCTCACGCGCCCCAACCCGGACGACCCCACGGGCAAGTCGATGATGCGCCGCATCCCCGACGTCCTGGACTGCTGGTTCGAGTCCGGCTCCATGCCCTTCGCCCAGGTCCATTACCCCTTCGAGAACGTCGACTGGTTCGAGTCGCACAACCCCGGGGACTTCATCGTGGAGTACATCGGGCAGACCCGCGGCTGGTTCTACACCCTCCACGTGCTGGCCACCGCCCTGTTCGACCGCCCCGCCTTCACCTCCTGCGTCTCCCACGGCATCCTCCTGGGTGACGACGGCGCGAAGATGAGCAAGTCCCTGCGCAACTACCCCGACGTGTCCATGGTCTTCGACCGCGACGGCGCCGACGCCATGCGCTGGTTCCTGCTGTCCAGCCCCGTCGTGCGAGGGGGCAACCTCGCGGTGACCGACAAGGCCATCCGCGACACCGTGCGCCAGGTCCTCCTGCCCCTGTGGAACACCTGGCACTTCTTCGCCCTGTACGCCGGGCAGATGAACAACGGCGAGGGGTACGTCAGCCCCGGCGTGGACCTGTCCGACACCGCCCTGTTCGGGCGCAAGGGCTCCCTGCACGTTATGGACCGCTACATCCTGGCCCGGGCGCGCGACCTGGCCGAGACCGTGGGCGCCCAGATGGGCTCCTACGAGATCACCGGCGCCACGGTGACCATCCGCGACTTCCTCGACGTGCTCACCAACTGGTACCTGCGCGCCTCGCGCTCGCGGTTCACTGACGACGACCCCGCCGTCGCCCGGCCCGCCTTCGACACCCTGGCCACCGTGCTGCGCGTCCTGACCGAGGTCATGGCGCCCCTCGCCCCGCTGGTGAGCGAGGAGGTCTGGCGGGGGCTGACGGGCGGGCGCTCTGTCCACCTGACCGACTGGCCCGTCCTGCCCGCCCACGTCGCCGACCCGGCCCTCGTGACCGCCATGGACGAGGCCCGCGACGCCGTCTCCGCGGCCCTGGGCCTGCGCAAGGCCGAGAAACTGCGCGTGCGCCAGCCACTGCGCTCCCTGCTCATCGCCACCGCGCAGCCCGAGGCACTGGCCCCCTTCGCCGATCTCATCGCCGAGGAGATCAACGTCAAGGCGGTCCGCGTCCTCGACGCCGCCAACGCCGGCTACGAGCTGCGCGAGGAGCTCTCCCTCAACCCGAGGGCCTTCACTCCCGAGGTCCGCAAGCTCACCTCCAAGCTCTTCGCCGCCGTCAAGGCGGGGGAGTGGGCCCTCACCGAGGACGGCGACGTGCGCTTCGACGGCGTGACGATCGATGGTGCGCCCGTGGTCCTGGAGGCGGAGGAGGCCTCCTTCACCCTCACCCAGCGCATCGAGGTCGACGACGACGCCTTGAGCGCCACCGTCCTGGCCTCCGGCGCCTTCGTGGTGCTGGACACCGCTCTCGACGAGGAGCTTGAGGCCGAGGGCTGGGCGCGCGACCTCATCCGCCTCGTCCAGGACGAGCGCAAGGCCGCCGGTCTCCATGTGGGCGACCGGATCCGCCTGACCCTGACGGTCCCCGAGGACCGGGGCGCCTGGACGGGGGCGCACCTCGCCCTCATCAAGGCCGAGACCGGCTGCGTGGACGCCTCGGTCGTCACCAGCCCCTCGGCGGGGCGGCCCAGCGCCGTCGTCGTCCGGAGCGAGGTCTAGCGCTGACCAAGAGCGCGGCCCGCTCCCCGGAGCCGGGCCGCGCCATGATGAGCCGCGGGGGCGGCCGACCGCATGATCGCGGCCGGCCGCCCCCGCCGTATTCAGCGCGCGCAGGGCACTCGATGAATTCTGGGAAAACTCTGGGAATGTGCACGGAATACTCTGATGTCGGACATGTTTATGTAGTGATCCATCTCTCGGGGGTTCCGTCGAAGGTCCATATTCCATTGACACCTTTGGGTGGTCTCACTAGCCTGACAAGCGTGTTCAATTCAGCCGTGATCATTTCGTGATTGAAATGTTCGACTCGACATACCTCAGTGAGACGGTGTTCGTCCTGGCCGATTCCCCGCGCTCCGCGGCTGATTCGCGAGCCCTCTCCAACCCTGCTGAGTTAAGTCGAGATCCCGTCTTCATGCTCAAAGGAAATCGATGGCCCAGGACAACCCCACCGGCGTTCCCACCCCTACCGGCGTGGCACTGCGCGCGACGAGGCCGGGGGCCCGTCCGGAGCGCCGCCCGGCGGACCCATCGAGCGG
Organism: Actinomyces sp. zg296; assembly: GCF_009829695.1. Taxonomy (NCBI): domain Bacteria; kingdom Bacillati; phylum Actinomycetota; class Actinomycetes; order Actinomycetales; family Actinomycetaceae; genus Actinomyces; species Actinomyces sp. zg296. Next base: position 21,192 of record NZ_VWPG01000003.1, on the reverse strand, counting down.
GGGAGCCCCGCTGGTATCCGTGATCGTCCCCTCGTTCAACTCCGAGGGCCATGTCGCCGAGACGATCCGCAGCGTCCTGGCCCAGACCGTGGCGGACCTGGAGATCATCGCCGTCGACGACGCCTCAACGGACTCCACCGTCACCATCCTCACCGGCCTGGCGGCGCAGGACCCCCGGATCACCGTCCTGGTGCAGGAGGAGAACCAGGGCGTCGCCAAGGCGAGGAACCGCGGGCTGGAGGCGGCCCGGGGGCGCTACATCGCCTACGTCGACTCCGACGACTTATGGGCGCCCACCAAGCTGGAGCGGCAGATCGCCTTCATGGGGAGGGTCAAGGCAGGGGTGTGCATCACCTCCTACGAGACCATCGAGGAGGACGGCGAGCACCGGAACTACGTCCACGTGCCCCGGTCCTTCACTTACGAGAAGTTCCTCAAGAACACGATGACCTGCACGCTCTCCGTGGTTTTCGACACCACCATCGTCGATCGCTCCCTCCTGTTCATGCCGGACCTGCGCCGCGGGCAGGACGCCGCCACCTGGCTGCAGGTGATGAAGCGGGGCCACCGCTTCCACGGCCTGGACGAGTGCCTCGCCAAGTACAGGAAGACGGCGGGATCCCTGTCCTCCAACAAGATCAAGGCGGTCAAGCGCACCTGGCACCTCTACAGGGAGGTTGAGCGCCTGCCCCGCCCCTACGCGGCCTACTGCCTGGCCTGGCAGTTATCCCACGCGATGGTCCGACGCCGGAGGAGCTCCTGATGAGAAGACGGATGGCCGCGCTGGTCTCCCTCACGGGCGCCGCCACCGCGGTCGCTGGGATCAGGGCCCTCCGAGGCCGCCCCTCCCGCCGGGCGGGCGGGGCGGCGGAGCGCCGCATCGGCATCATGGGCCGGATCGACCTCGGTGAGACGATGGTCGACGGCCAGACCGTCAAGACCCGAGTGGTCTACCGCCACCTCGCCGACCGCTTCGGCGCTGGCGCCATCCGCACCGTCGACACCCTCGACTACCGCCACCACCCCCTGCGGGTGGCCAAGGACGCGGCCCGCTGCCTGGCCGTGTGCGACGACGTCGTTGTGCTCCTGTCCGACAATGGCCGCCGCTTCTTCTTCCCCGTGCTCGCCCTGGCCGCCTCGGTGCGAGGCACGCGCGTCTTCCACAACCTCATCGGGGGGCGCCTCGCCGACGACATCGAGCGCGATCCCTCGGGCCGCCTGGTGCGCTACCTCAACGCCTTCCAGGTCAACTGGGTGGAGAGCCGGGCCCTCGTGGCCCGCCTGGCCGAGCTCGGCGTGCGCAACGCCGCCTACCTGCCCAACTTCAAGGACCTCGATGCCGGCGAGGCCCGCCTCGACGCGCCCACGGGGCGCCCCGCCCGCCTGTGCACCTTCTCCAGGGTGGTCCCGGGCAAGGGCATTGAGAACGCCGTGCGCACCGTGGCCCGCCTCAACGAGGACGCGGGCGCCGCCGGGCCCGTGGCCGTGCTCGACATCTACGGGCCGGTCGACGAGGACTACGAGGAGGCCTTCCGCGCCCTGATCGAGAGCGCCCCCCACGCGCGCTACATGGGCGCCGTCAAGCCCGAGCAGGGCGTGGCGACCATCCGGGACTACCATGCCCTGCTCTTCCCCACCGAGTTCTGGGGCGAGGGGATCCCCGGCACCATCGTCGACGCCATGGGCGCGGGACTGCCCGTTATCGCCAGCCACTGGGCCTTCTACTCCGAGATGCTCACCGACGGCGTGACGGGGCTCGGCTACGACTTCGAGCGCCCCGAGGACCTCCGCCCGACCATCGAGTCCTTCCTCGCCCTGCCCCGCCAAGAGGTTGAGGCCATGCGCCGCGCCATGCACGAGCGCGCCGAGGCCTACACCGCCGACGCGGTCTTCGAGCGGATCGCCGAGGCCCTCACCGCCCACCCATGAGACGCGCCCCACTCCGACCCCGCGCATCCCGCTCCCCGAACCACCCACGGATCACAAGGACCCCCACCGAATGACACGCACGCAGCCCGACGGCTCGCAGCCGGCCGCGCGATCGCAGCCCGCCATGCGCATCATGCTCGTCACCCACGGGCTGGGCACCGGGGGCGCCGAGATGATGGTCCTCAACCTCGCCCGCGAGCTCAAGCGCGCCGGGCACCCCGTGCTCGTGGCCTGCCTGGGCTCGGGGGGCACCGACATCGCCGACGCCCTGCGCGATGCGGGTGCGCGCGTGGAGGCGCTGGGCAAGAGGAAGGGGCCGGACCCCCGTGTCATCGCCGGGCTGCGGCGCCTCATCCACGAATTCCGGCCCACCGCCATCCACACCCACCAGCCGGTCCTCGCCTACGTCCTGCCCGCCGTGCGCCTGAGCGGGGCCCGCCCCCGCCTCATCCACACCGTCCACTCCGTGGCCACCCATGAGACCCGCCTGCCCGCCCTGCGGCGCCTCAACCGCTACGCCTTCTGCCACGGGGTCGTGCCCGTCGCGCTGGGCGAGGAGGTCCGCGACTCGATCTGCCGCGAGTACCGACTCGCCCCCGAGGGCGTCCCCGTGGTCCGCAACGGCGTGGACGTGGGCGCCTTCGCCTGCGAGCGCGACCTCGATGCCCCCGGTGCCCGGCGGCGCGCCCCGCGCCTGCTGTGCGTGGCCCGGCTCGCGCCGGTGAAGAACCATGCCCTTCTCCTCGACGCCGTCGCCGCCCTGGCCCGCGCCGGGCGCGACGCCAGCCTCACCCTCGTGGGCGACGGGCCCCTCGCGGCCGATCTCGACCAGCGCGCCAGGACCCTCGGCATCGCCGACCGCGTCCGCTTCGCGGGCCCCCAGCGCGACCCCGCCCCCTTCTACGCCGAGGCCGACATCTTCGCGCTGGCCTCCGAGCACGAGGGGCTGCCCATGAGCGTCATCGAGGCCATGGCGGCCGGCCTGCCCGTCGTGGCTACGGCGGTCGGGGGAGTGCCCAGCATCGTCGCCGATGGCGTCAATGGCGCCCTCGTCAACCCCCGCGGCCCCCAGGCCGCCCAGGAGATCGCCGCCGCCGTGGCCAGGATCTGGGAGGACCCAGAGTTCTACGGCCGACTCAGCCGCGCGGCGCTCGCCACGGCGGAGGACCACTCCGCACGAGCCATGATGGAGGCCTACTGTGACCTCTACCGCTGAGATGATCACCAGGGCCGGTTCCCGGCGCCCGCGGCCCCGATGGGGCGACGGCGCCGCGACCGGCACGGCCGGCGCCCTCAAGGAGGCCCTCGTCGGCTTCGCCCGGCGCTGCTACCCACTGCGCTACCTCGGGCTCATGATGATCTGCGGGATCCTCATGAAGCCGAGCCTGGTCGATGAGAGCGCGTCCCTGGCCCCCCTGGTCAAGGCCCTCACCGCCGTCATCTTCCTCGGGCTCGTCCTAGCCCACCTCGCCCGCCGGGCGGCCCTGTCGGCCACGCTGACGCTCTTCATCCTCTACCGGCTCGCCTACCTGCCACCCACGCTGCTGGGCGATGGCGACCTGCTCAACTGGGGCTACGCCTCCGTCGCCCAGGTGAGCGTGCTCATGGTCATCGAGTTGCACGTCGGCGCCGATGAGGACTCGCGCAGGCGGCTCCTGAGGGTCCTGACCGACCTCCTCCTGCTCTACCTCATGGTCAACGCCGCGATGATCCTCCTGGGGATCTCCAAGGACGCGGCCGCGGGCGCCCAGTTCTCCCAGCCCTCCTACCTCCTGGGCATCCGCACCAGGGTCACCGACACGATCTTCCCGGCCACGATGCTGGCGTTCCTCTACGACTCGACCTCACCCAGGCGCTGGGGCTGGCGCTCAGTGATCGCCGTGGGCTCCGGCCTGCTCCAGATCGCCTCCCTCCATGTGGCCACGGCCCTGGTGGGCACCGCCATCGCGGCCATCACCTACGTCGTGATCGCCCTGAGGCCCCACGGACGGGGCCTGCTGTCCATGAGGGCCGTCACCGTGGGCGGGCTCGTCATCACGCTGCTCGTCGTGGTGGCCCGGATCCACCTCCTGTTCACCTCCCTCATCGAGGGCGCCCTGGGCAAGTCGCTCACGCTGACCGGGCGCACGGACATCTGGGACTCCGCCCTGCCGATCCTCGCGGACTCCCCGCTGCTGGGCCACGGCATCAACCACGAGTTCGGCAGGTTCGTCCCCGGCGCCGACGGCGGCCTGTGGCAGGCCCACAACCAGTACCTGCAGATCATGCACGACGGCGGGCTGATCGCCGTGGGCCTCTTCGTCGCCCTGCTGTGGGTGGCCAGCGCCCGGATGGACCGCTCGAGCTGCGACCCGCGCGCCCGTGCCGCCCTAACCTCCGTCTACGCGGCGATGTCGGTGATGGCTGTCAGCGAGATCTACATCTACAACATGGCCCTGTTCATCCTCATTCCCTTCCTCGCCAGCCGGGTTCCCGAGCTGACAGGCGGCCCTCGCGCCGCCGAGACCGGCCCCATCGATAGGAGCGCCGTGCGATGAGCCTGCCCTCACGAGTGATCCATGGCGCGCGACGCCGCCTGTCCGCCTCCCAGTTCCGCCGCGCCTCCTCGGCCGGGGCGCTGCGCGCCGGCGAGGACCTGCGCCTGGGCTCCTTCGCCCGCTGCTCCGCCGGCTCCACGCGCGCCCCCTCCGTGACCATAGGAGACCACGTCTTCCTCGACGCCACCCTCATGACGCGAGGCGCGGGATCCATCTCCATCGGCTCCCACTGCTGGATCGGCGGGGCGGGGGCCACCCTCATCGGCGCCGTCGAGTCGATCCGCATCGGCTCCGACGTCATCATCTCCACGCACGCCCACATCTTCGACCACAACAGCCATCCCACTGATCCCGAGGCCCGCCTGCGCATGACGCGGGGCGAGCACGGCGGGCCCCTGTGGGACTGGACCGAGGCCGACGCCGCCCCCGTGGTCATCGAGGACAACGTGTGGATCGGGGAGTACACGATGGTGCTCAAGGGGGTGACCATCGGACGCGGCTCGGTGGTGGCCGCGCACGCCGTCGTGACCAAGGACGTGCCGCCCTACTCGATCGTCGCGGGCAACCCCGCCCGGGTCGTCAAGAGGCTGCGGTGAGAAGGATCCTGCCCCGCCGCGCCACCGGCAGCGCCGTCGACTCCCTGCTCCTGGCCAGTGTCAAGATTGTGACGCTGGGCTCGACCATGGCCAACACCATGATCCTGTCGCACAGCCTGTCGCTGACCGACTACGGCACCTACGCGCAGGGCGTGCTCCTGGTGACCATCTGCTCGGACTCCACCATCCTGGGGATGGCCGACGCCGTCAACTACTTCTTCAACCGCGGCGGGAAGCGGCGCCTCTCGCGGGCCTACGTGCGCGCCATCGTCATGATCCAGATGGCCGTGGGCCTGGTGACCGCCCTGGCGATGATCCTCGCCCAGGGCGCCATCGGCGACTACTTCTCCAACCCCCTGCTGCCCCCGCTCATCATCCTGCTCATGGCGCGGCCCATGCTCACGAACATGACCAGCGTCTTCCAGGTCCTCATCGTCTCGATCGGGCAGGCGCGGGTCATCGCGATCCGCAACCTCGTGCTGGCGGCGCTGAAGTTCATCGCCGTCCTCGTCACGGCCACCATCACCTCTGACCTGGCGATCCTGTTCGCGATGCTCCTCGCCCTCGACGCGGCGTCCCTTCTGTGGTTCTGGAACGGCTTCAGGCGCTGGCAGTACCCCGTGTGGCCGTCGCTGCCCAACTGGCGCCGCATCCGTCAGATCCTGGGGCTCGCCCTGCCCATGGGTGTCTACGTGCTGACGGCCACCCTCATGAGGCAGATCGGCGCGCTGGTCATCGGCTTGAACGAGCCCACCGAGCGCTACGCCATCTACTCCAACGCCTCCATGGTCCTGCCCCTGGACCTCATCTCCGCCTCCTTCCTCACCGTCATCGTGCCGATCGTCACCCGCTACATCGGCGCCGACCAGAAGGAGCGTATCCGCGAGCTCTTCCGGCACTACCTGGCCGTCGGCTACCTGACCACCGGCACCTTCGCTGTGGCCTGCCTCGTGGTCGCCCCTGAGGTCGTGCAGGTCCTCTACGGCGCCCGCTACCTCGATGGCCTGGCCGTCTTCTGCCTCTACCTCGTCACCGCCATGGTGCGCTTCGCCAGCCTCTCGCTCATCCTGTCCGCCGCCGGCAGGACCCGCGCGCTCATGGCGGTCTCCCTGGTCGCCGTCGCCGCCAACGCGGCGCTGTGCCCCGCGCTCTATGCCCTCATCGGCTTCATCGGGCCGGCCGTGGCCTCCGTCGTCGTCAACGCGGCGATGACCTGGGTCCTCCTGCGCCTGAGCCTGAAGGAGATCGAGGGGAGCCTTCGCTCGGCCTTCGACCCCCACGACCTGGCCCTCTACGTCTTGAGCGCGCTGACGGCCGCGGCCGCGGGCGCCGGGGCGCGCTGGGCGCTGCTCTCGATCGGCGCCCCCGTGCCCGTGATCGCGGTGGTCGTCTTCACCGCCGTAACCGCGGCGGTGCTCGCCCTCAACCGGAGATCCCTCATGGGCTCGCTGCGCGCGATCAACGCGATGAAGTGATGGCCCGCTCCGGCAGGGCCTGGACAACCGATGCGGCCGGCGCCAGCACCACGACGAATACGACCGACATGACCGATAACGACCGAAGTGATCCCCGAGCAGGAAGGCTCCACATGTGTGACGCAACACGATGGCCCGGCGCGGCCTCGCCCCACGGCATGGCACCGGCCTGGGCCGGCGCGCCCGGCCGCCTCACGGGGGAGGGGGCCCGCTGATGACTCTCGAAGACCTCCTCCTGCTCGCCAGGCGCTCCTGGCGCGTCCTGACCATCGGCGTCCTGGTGGGTGGGCTCCTCGCGGCCGGCGCGGCCCTGCTCGGCCCCCGGTCATACACCGCCACCTCCATCGCCTACGTCAAGGTGGACGCCTCGATCGCCGCCGCGAAGAACAACCCGACGAGCTACCAGCTCGTCGCCGCCCAGCTGGCCGAGCGCAAGGCGAAGTCCCTCCTGCCGGTCATCACCTCCGAGACCGTGGCCCAGGGGGTGATCGACTCCCTCAGGCTCGCGGGCACGACGCCCACCGCCCTGGCCGACTCCATCAAGGCCAAGCACGTTGCCGGCGCGGACACGGTGGTCGTCGAGGCCACCGCCGACACGCCCGAGCGGGCCCGCAGGATCGCCGATGAGACCGTCCGGCAGTCCAACCAGGAGTTCGCCGCGCTCAACGGCGAGGACATCCCCGTCGGGGTTGAGCTCATGACCTCCGCCGAGTTGCGCGCCGCCCCGCGGTCGCCGTCGATCATGCTGCTCCTGGGGGCCGGCCTCCTCGGGGGTCTCGTCGCCTCCTACCTGGGCGTCCTCGTGGTCGAGGTGCTCAACAAGCGCGTGCGCGGCGCCGGCGAGGCCCTGGCCGTCCTCGACTCGCCGGTCCTGGGAGCCCTGCCGCACTCCGACCTCATCCGCAACGGAGCCGACGCCTCCGACCCGGCCATCGAGGAAGAGCTGCGCAAGTTGCGCACCAACTTCATCCGCGCCACGGCGACCGCCGGGCGCAGCGCCGTCATCTCATCGGCCGTCCGGGCCGAGGGGCGCACCACCATCACGGTGGGCCTGGCCCGGGTCCTGGCGATGTCCGGGCACCGCGTCGTCCTCATCGAGGGGGATCTGCGCGCCCCGTCCCTGGCCTCCGTCTTGGGGGTGGACGGCCGTCGCGCCGGCCTGGCCCAAGTGCTCGCCGGCGCCGCCGCCGTCGAGGACGCGCTCGTGCGCACCTCCATGCCGGGGCTGTCCGTCATCCCCGCCGGGGCCCTGCCGGGCAACCCCTCCGAGCTCCTGGGCTCGTCCCGGATGACCGAGCTCCTGGAGAGCCTGTCCGCCGATGCCATCGTCCTCATCGACTCCCCGCCGACATCGCAGGCCACCGACGCCGCGGTACTGGCGGCCCAGGCCGACGGCGCCCTCATCGTGGTCTCCACCGGCACCACCACCAGCGCCCAGCTGCGCCAAACCGCCCAGGCCCTTGAGCAGGGCGGCGGCAGGATCCTCGGCGTCGTCCTCAACGCCGTCAACAAGCGAGGCTTCCTCGACGGCGGCCCGGTGGACGCCCTGATTCCCGGTGGCGCGAGCCGAGCCGACGGCGCGCGCGGGGCGATCGGCTCGGGCGCCCCCGCGCCCGCGATCCCGGCCCGCGGCAACGGTCCCGCGGGGCTCCTCAGCGACCGATCGGCGGAATCATGATCCAGTCATCCTCCTTCAGCGCCGTCCCGACGGCCTCCGAGGCATGGAGGAGGAGAGCCTTCTTCCGCCGGGGCCTTCGCGCCGGGGACCTGGCGATCATCCTCTTGGTCGTCGCGTGCGTGGAGAGGCTCTGCCATGTCACCGGTCACGAGCGCATCGGCAGCGGAGTCATGCCCGCCCTCGTGACGCGGGCCCTGCTCATCGCGGCGGTCGCCGTGGCCTGGGGGCTGCTGCTGACCAAGGCCGACGTGTACCGCGACCGGGTCCTGGGCCACGGCGCCACCGAGTACAAGCGCGTGGTGTGGGCCACCGTCCTGGAGTTCGCCGGGTTCTCGATCCTGGGCTACATGGTGGGGGTTCGGATGCCCACCGCCCACCTGGTGGCCGCCTTGGCGATCTCGATCGCGGCCCTCCTGGCGTGGCACTGGGCGGCCCGGCGCCGCCTCATCCGCCTCGCCGCCGCGGGGAGCCTCGCGCAGCCCGCCTACGTCGTCGGATCGGTCGGAGCCGTGGCCTCGGCCATCTCCGAGCTCACCCGGCAGCCGGGGCTCGGCCTGCAGATCCGGGGGGCCTTCGTCTCCGACGAGGCCGCCCTCGACGCGCACCCCGACCTCCCCGTGCCCGTCATCGGGCGAGTGAGCAGCCTGCAGGAGACGGTGGAGAGCTCTGAGGGGATCGCCGTCGTCGTCGCGGAGGACTCCGGGCTCACCTCCGCCATGATCCGCAGGCTGAGCCAGTCCCTCGGCTCCGAGGGGCGCCTCATCATGCTGCCCCCGCTCCTGCAGATCGCCAGCTCGCGGCTGTGGATGCGCTCGGCCAGGGGGCTGTCCGCCATCGAGATCCAGCAGCCCCGCGTCGACGTGGCGCACTCGCCGCTCAAGCGCTCCACGGACATCTTCGCCTCCGTGCTGATCATCATCCTGCTGGTGCCCGTGTGGCTCATCGTCCCGCCCCTGATCTGGATGCAGGACCGCGGCCCGATCCTCTTCCGCCAGACCCGCATCGGCCTGAACGGCAAGCCCTTCCAGATCTGGAAGTTCCGCTCCATGCGGATCAACGCCGACGCCGAGCTAGCCGGGCTCCTGCGCGAGCAGAACCGCACGGACAGCCCCCTGTTCAAGGTCGACAACGACCCGCGCATCACCCGCGTGGGCGCCTTCCTGCGGCGCACCTCCATCGATGAGCTGCCCCAGCTCTTCAACGTCCTGGCCGGATCGATGAGCCTGGTGGGCCCGCGCCCCCAGGTGGCCAAGGAGGTCGCGCTCTACGACGAGGAGGCCTCCCGGCGCCTGCTCGCCAAGCCCGGGATCACCGGGCTGTGGCAGGTCAGCGGCCGCTCCTCCCTCACCTGGGAGGAGGCCATCCGCCTCGACCTGTTCTACGTGGAGAACTGGACCCCCGGGATGGACCTGTGGATCCTGCTGCGAACCGTCAAGGCGGTCCTCCTCCTGGACGGCTCGGCCTGACCGACGGCCTCAGCCGGGCCGGGGCCCTGCCCGCGCCCGGCCCACTCACCCTCCGCGTGGATCGCGGAGCCTCCCCTCATCCCGATGCCTCACCGCCATCAGCGCGCTCTCCCAGGCGCGCGGGGCACCACCGAATGATCCCAATGATCCGGCCCTGCGAGGGCTGGGAGGAGAGGAGCACGCATGCGCGTCTCGATGATCGGATGCGGCTATCTCGGCGCTGTTCACGCGGCGTCGATGGCCGAGATCGGGCACGACGTCGTGGGCATCGACGTCGATGAGGGCCGGATCAGCGCCCTCGCGGCCGGGAGGGCGCCGTTCTTCGAGCCGGGCTTCGAGGAGGTGCTCTCGCGCAACGTCGCCTCCGGCCGCCTCCGCTTCACCACCGACATCTCCGCCGCCGAGGGCTGTCAGGTCCACTTCATCGGTGTTGGGACGCCTCAGACGCCCTCCGGCGCCGCCGATATGACCTATGTGGACAGTGCCGTCGACGCCCTGGCGCCCCACCTGGGCGGGTTCCGCGGGGGCGTGGAGATCGTCGTCGGCAAGTCGACCGTCCCGGTGGGCACGGCGGCGCGCCTGGCCGAGCGCTTCGAGGCCGCGGGCGCCACCCTGGTGTGGAACCCCGAGTTCCTGCGCGAGGGCTTCGCGGTCAAGGACACCCTCGAGCCCGATCGCATGGTCTACGGCCTGCCTGCCGACCCCTTGCGGGCCGAGGCGGCCACCGCCGTCCTCGATGAGGTCTACGGCCCCATCCTCGCCACCGGCGTCAAGCGTCTGACCATGGATTACGCGACGGCGGAGCTGGTCAAGGTCAGCGCCAACTCCTTCCTGGCCATCAAGATCTCCTTCATCAACGCCGTCGCCCAGATCTGCGACGCCGCCGGCGGCGACGTCACCGCCCTGGCTGAGGCCATCGGCCTGGACGCGCGAATCGGCCACCGCTTCTTGCGCGCTGGCATCGGCTTCGGCGGGGGCTGCCTGCCCAAGGACATCCGGGCCTTCCAGGCCCGCGCCGCCGAGCTGGGCGCGGGCGACGCCCTCGCCATCCTCGACGAGGCGGACCGGGTGAACCTGCGGGCCCGTTCCCTCGTCCTCGACAAGGCCCGCCAGATGCTCGGTGACGGGCTCGACGGCGCCCGCGTGGCGATCCTGGGCGCCGCCTTCAAGCCCGACAGCGACGACATGCGCGACTCGCCCGCCCTCGAGATCGCGGGCCTGCTCGCCGCCGCCGGCGCGCGCGTGGCGATCACCGATCCCCAGGCCGGCGCCATCCTCGCCGAGCAGGACCGCGAAGGCCTGGAGGTGTGCGCCACCGCCGATGAGGCGCTGCGCGACGCCGACCTGGCCGTGCTGGCCACGGAGTGGCGCCAGTTCACCTCCATCGACCCCGCGCGCGCGGCCTCCCTCATGCGCCGCGCCAACATCATCGACGGCCGCAACTCCCTTGACGCGGGGGCCTGGAAGGAGGCGGGCTTCACCTACACGGGGATGGGCCGGCGCTGAGGCCGCCCCGGGGCCAGTACAGTTGCCTCTCGCGGGCCGGCGCGGGCATGGCGCGGGACGCGGGCGATGAGGAGGACGAGTGATGACCCACCACCAGGGACCCGGGTCCGCGGCGAGCGCTGGGGGCCGGCCCGGCAGCGAGGGCGGGGCGCCCTCCCACCCGGGCGCGGCTTTCGGCATCCCCGCCCATGCCACCCCCGAGGAGGCCGTCGACGCCGTTTTCGGCGGTGGCGCCAGGGACGGGGGAGAGGGGATCGACCCGGCGCTCCTGCCCTACCTCGAGGCCGCCGACGCCCCCGCGGCCGGGTCGTCGGGCTCCGCGGCCGCGGGCCTCAGCCTCGCCGAGGCCCGCCAGGCCCGCGGGGAGAGGGCCGAGGCGCGATTAGCGGCCGAGGCCGAGGACCTGGCGGCCCTGCGCGAGCTCGTCGCCCACAACATGCTGGCCTCGGGCGACCCGGACGAGCTCGACGCGCTCCTGGCCGAGGTCGACGCCGATGACTCCGATGACTGGGAGTCCTGGGAACCCGTCCTGCCCGGCACTGGCGACGATCCCGACGGTGATCAGGACGAACCGGCGCGCGAGGGCGGTCCCGGCGACGGGGACGCCCACCGCCGGGCCCTGCTGGCGGCCGCCCGCGGCGTCGAGGTGGGCGAGCGCATGCGGCAGGTCGAGGCCGAGATCCTCTCCCGCGCCCCCGAGCACCGCGTCCAGCCCTCCCTGGAGCGCATCGAGGCGGTCATGGACATCCTGGGCCACCCCGAGCGCGCCTACCGTGTCATCCACATCACCGGCACCAACGGCAAGACCTCAACCGCCCGCATGACCGAGCGGCTGCTGGTGGCCGCGGGCCTGCGCACCGGCCGATTCACCAGCCCGCACCTGGCCACGATCCGCGAGCGCATCAGCCTGGACGGCGAGCCCATCAGCGAGGAGGGCTTCATCGCCGCATGGGAGGACGTCGCCCCCTACATCGCGATGGTCGATGAGCGTTCCCTGGCCGATGGCGGCCCGAGGATGAGCTTCTTCGAGGTCCTCACCGTCATGGCGCTGGCGGCCTTCGCCGACCATCCCGTGGACGCCGCCGTCATCGAGGTCGGCATGGGCGGCACCTGGGACTGCACGAATGTCGTGGACTCCGATGTCGAGGTCATCACCCCCATCGGATTGGACCACGCCGCCTGGCTCGGGAGCACGATCCGCGAGGTCGCCCAGAACAAGGCGGGCATCATCAAGGACGGGGCCACCCTCATCACCTCGGTACAAGTGCCCCAGGCGCAGGAGGTGATCGCCGCGGCGGCGGCTGAGCACCGGGTCGTGTGGCGCAGGGAACTCGATCCCGATGAGGACCCCGGCGAGCCGGGCGCCGGGGAGTTGAGCGTGCGCTCGCGCGAACTGGCCGTGGGCGGCCAGCTCGTCACGCTGGCCACGGCGGCCGCCGTCTACGAGGATGTCTTCGTGCCCCTCCATGGCGAGTACCAGGCGCATAACGCGCTGCTGGCGCTCGCGGCGGCCGAGGCCTTCTTCGGGGGGCGCGCCCTCCCACCGGCCCTCGTGGAGGAGGGCTTTTCCTCGACGACCTCCCCGGGGCGCCTGGAGGTCCTGCGCTCCTCCCCGACCGTCATCGTCGATGCCGGGCACAACCCGCACGGCGTGGCCGCGCTCATGCCCGCCATCGAGGAGGCCTTCGGCTTCAAGCATCTCGTCGCCGTCGTGGGCGCCATGGAGGACAAGGACGTCGAGGGCATCCTGTCGATCCTCGAGCCCGCCTGCGACGCCGTCGTCTGCGTGCCCATCGACTCCCCCCGAGCCATGGACGTCGAGGACCTGGGAGCCGTCGCCCGTGAGGTCTTCGGGCAGGACCGCGTCCAGGTGGCGCGGGCCCTGGCCGACGGGGTCGACCGCGCCGTCGCGCTCTCCGAGGGCGGGGACGGGCCGCTGACCGCCGCAGGCGTGCTGATCGTGGGCTCGGTGGTCCTGGCCGCCGAGGCGCGGGCCCTGTTCCGCCGCCCCTGAGCCCGCTGACGCGGTATCGTCGTTTCACCGCGGCGGCCGTGGCGACGGGGCCCGATCATCGGTCCCGCCCATGATCCCGCCGAGAGGCGCCCGACCACCACCGACCTCGAAGGACACCTCATGACCGCCTCACCCAGCCGCATCCTTATCCTCATCAAGCCCGACGGCGTGCGCCGCCGCCTCACCGGTGAGATCCTGCGCCGCATCGAGGCCAAGGGCTACGCCCTGACCGCCCTCAAGCTCCTCACCCCCACCGAGGAGGTCCTCGCCGCCCATTACGCCGAGCATGTGGAGCGCCCCTTCTACCCCGGGCTCGTGGAGTACATGACTTCCGGGCCGGTGGTCGCCGCCGTGGTGGAGGGCGATCGGGTCATTGAGGGCTGCCGCTCCCTCATGGGCACCACCGATCCGACGACTGCCGCGCCCGGCACCATCCGTGGCGACCTGGCCCGCGACTGGGGCACGGACGCCATGGAGAACCTCATCCACGGTTCGGACTGCGAGTCCTCCGCCGCCCGCGAGATCTCCATCTGGTTCCCCGAGCTCGGCTGAGGCCCTCGCTCGCTCACACGGGAGCGATGGCGGCCCGCCCCTTCCGGGGCGGGCCGCCATCGCGCGGGGACGATCCGGGGTCGGCGGATCGGATCAGTGGCGTCAGTAGTGGCTGACCACGGTCGTGCCGTTTTCCGCCCAGGTGTACATCCACTGGGCCTCGTCAACGGGCATGTTGAGGCAGCCATGCGAGCCCGAGTAGCCAAAGGACGAGCGCCACGGGGCGCCGTGGAAGGCGTACCCGCTGTAGAAGTAGCTCACCCAGGGCACGCCCTCGGTGACGTACTCGGAGCCATCGGCGTTCTGACCGCGCATCGTCTGCGTCTCGTACTTGAGGTAGACGTGGAAGGTGCCGGTGACCGTGGGCGTCTCCGCGGCGCCATCGACGATCGAGACGGGCCCGCGCACGACGGTCGCCCCCTCGTAGGAGGTCACCGTCTTGGTGGAGAGGTTGACATCCACCCATTTCTCGTTGGGGGCGGCCTGGTAGACGAGGCTCTCGGCGCCGTCGGCGATGGTCCGCTGCGTCCACTTCTCCTCGCCGACCTGCATCTCGAAGGCCCCGGAGTAGCCGGTGCCCTTGCCCAGGGCCTCGGAGATCGAGGTGGACAGGGCGTCGGCGTTCTTGACCGTCTGGCTCTTGACCGCCTCGACGGGGGTCGCCACGACATCGCCCTTGGAGTTGACGTTCCTCGTGCCCTGGACCCCGTCGATGTTCTCCTCGCTGGCCTGAGCGGCCACCCAGGACGAGACCTTGGTGGAGTCGATCGACAGCGTCGGGGCGGCGTCATCGCTCGTGGACACGGTGATCCAGGAGGCCTTGGTGGAGGCGTCGGGGCTGTAGGAGTTCTTGCCGGAGGCGTCGGAGATCGTCACGTCCTGGCTGATCCAACTGTTCGCCTTATCCGCCACGGCCTGGGCGTCCGCGTCCGAGACCGTGGGCGGCTGGGTGGTCATCGACACGGAGGCGCTGGCGGGGGACAGGGATGAGGCGGCCTCGGCGCCGGCCCGGGCCAGGGGGGCGGGGTCGATGCTCGTCCCGGGCACCGCCGGCTTTACCGTGAAGGAGGTCCCGTCCTCGTTGAGCCCGATCTCCGCGTTGCGCGCGCGGACCTTGTCGGCGGGGATGAGCGAGGAGGCGTAGGCGTCGGTGACGGCGGCATCGGTGGTCGTGACCACGGGCAGGTCCTTGGATGAGAACAGCGCGCTCAGGCGGTCCCCGGCGCTGGCGCCGCGCTTGAGGGCGGCGTCGGCCGTCGCGCCCGCGTCCACGGTGATGCCGAGGTCCGCCAGCGTCGCGGTGGCGGTCGCGTCCCCGGACACCGTGACCGTGGCCGACTCTGACTTCGAGGCGATCATCGAGGAGATCTCGTCGCGCGTCATGCCCGACACGTCGGTCCCCGCGATCGCGGTTCCAGGGACGGCGCGGTCCGCATAGTGGCTCGTGTAGGCGTAAGCGCCCGTGCCCGCGCCGCCCACGAGCAGCAGAAGCCCCAGCCCGGCCCACAGGGGCCAGCGGCGATGGCGCTTGGGCGCCGCCGCCTCGGAGCCGTTGTCCAGAAGAGTGCCTCCGGTCATCACAATGCCTTCGATCGTGCCCGCCCCGTGGGCCCCCTCCTTGGGGAGGGGAGGGGCGCGCTGTCCCTGTCCGGCCCCGCGCGCGCAGGACCAGCCATGAAACCATCACACGACACCGCGTTGTCGAAGTCAACGCCCTTGGCCGCGAGTTCTCTGTGAGATCTCTTAACGGCCGCGAGAACCCGCGGGTCATGAGGCTCCCACGGGTACTCCTCCCCGCCCCCCGGTGCCAGTGGGCGGACGGGGTCGGCCGCGCGGTGCGGTCAGGGAGAGGCTCGCAAGACTCCCCATGGGCGCGCTGCCGGCAGCGGCACGACTAGACTCCTGCCCATGTCTGCCATTTCCTCCGCCGAGGTCGCGCGGGTCGCGGCGCTCGCGCGAGTGGCCCTGACCGATGAGGAGGTGACGCGCCTGGCCGGTGAGCTGGACGCCGTCGCCTCCTCCTTCGCCCGGGTCACCTCCGTTGTCACCCCCGATCTGCCGGCTACCTCCCACCCCGTGCCGCTGACCAATGTCCTGCGCGAGGACGTCCCCGGCCCGACGCTCGACGTCGACGAGCTCCTCGCCAGCGCCCCCGCGGCCGAGGACTCCATGTTCCTCGTGCCCCAGATCCTCGGAGAGGAGTCCGGCTCATGAGCGAGGCCCGTTCCCTGCCCGCCCTCATCCGGGCCACCGCCGCCGAGCAGGCGGCGGCCCTGGCCAGCGGCGAGGTGAGTTCTCGCGAGCTCACCAGCGCCCACCTGGAGCGCATTAGCGCCGTCGACGGGGCCGTCGGGGCCTTCCTCGACGTCGACGCCGACAAGGCCCTGGCCGACGCCGACGCGGCCGACGCCGCCCGCGCCGCCGGGCGGGACGGCGAGCCCCTGAACGAGCTCGCCGGCGTGCCCGTGGCCGTCAAGGACCTCTTCGCCACCCGCGGGCAGGCCACCACGGCGGCCTCCAGGATCCTTCAGGGATGGGTCCCGCCCTACGACGCCACGGCCGTAACCGCGCTGCGCGAGGCGCGCCTGCCGATCCTGGGCAAGACCAACCTCGACGAGTTCGCCATGGGCGGCTCCACCGAGCACTCCGCCTTCAAGCGCACCGCCAACCCGTGGGACCTCGGGCGCATCCCAGGGGGCTCCTCCGGCGGCTCGGCCGCCGCGGTGGCCTCCTATGAGGCGCCGCTGGCCCTGGGCACCGACACCGGTGGTTCGATCCGCCAGCCCGCCGCCGTCACCGGTACCGTCGGCGTCAAGCCCACCTACGGCACGGTCTCGCGTTTCGGCGTCATCGCGATGGCCTCCTCCCTGGACACTCCCGGCCCCATGGCCCGCACCGTCCTGGACACGGCCCTCCTGCACGACATCGTCGGCGCGCACGACCCGCTGGACTCCACCTCGCTGGCCGACGCCCCCCGGGGCATGGCCGCCATCGTCCGCGCCGCCCGGGCCGGGCGGGACCTGACGGGCCTGCGCGTGGGAGTCATCTCCGAGCTCGACGGCGGTGAGGGCTACGACCCCGGCGTCATGGACTCCTTCCACGGCGCCCTGGCCCTGCTTGAGGCGGCCGGCGCGTCCGTGGAGGCCGTCAGCCTGCCCCACCTGGAGTACGCGCTCGACGCCTACTACCTCATCATGCCCGCGGAGGCGTCCTCCAACCTCGCCCGCTACGACGGCATGCGCTACGGCCTGCGCGTCGAGCCCGCCAGCGGCCCCGTCACCGCCGAGACCGTCATGGCCGCCACCCGCGGCGCGGGCTTCGGCGACGAGGCCAAGCGACGCATCATCCTGGGCACCCACGTGCTCTCCGCGGGCTACTACGACGCCTACTACGGGTCCGCGCAGAAGGTCCGCACCCTCGTCCAGCGCGACTTCGCCTCCGCCTGGGAGCGCACTGACGTGCTGGTCTCCCCGACGGCGCCGATCACCGCCTACCGCTTCGGGGAGAAGGACGATCCCCTGGCGATGTACAAGCTGGACGTCACGACGATCCCGGCCAATCTCGCGGGCATCCCGGGCATGAGCCTGCCCTCGGGGCTGAGCGGGGGCCTGCCCGTCGGCTTCCAGATCCTGGCGCCGCAGCGCGCCGACGACCGCCTCTACCGCGTCGGCGCGGTCCTGGAGGCGGCCCTGGAGGAGAGCTGGGGCGGGCACTTGCTGGCCCAGGCCCCCGAGCTGGAGGAGGAGCAGCGATGAGCGACACCCTGATGGACTACGACGAGGCCGTGCGCCGCTACGACCCGGTCATTGGCCTGGAGGTGCACGTCGAGCTCGGCACCGCCACGAAGATGTTCGACGCCGCCCCCAACGCCTTCGGCGGGGAGCCGAACTCCCGCGTCACCCCCACTTCTGTGGGCCTGCCCGGCGCGCTGCCCGTGGTCAACAAGCGGGGCGTGGAGTACGCGATCCGCATCGGCCTGGCGCTGGGCTGTGAGATCGCCGAGTCCTGCCGCTTCGCGAGGAAGAACTACTTCTACCCCGACCTGGCCAAGGACTTCCAGACCTCCCAGTCCGATGAGCCCATCGCCTTCGACGGCGCCCTGGAGGTCGAGCTCGAGGACGGCGCGCTGTTCACCGTGCCCATTGAGCGCGCCCACATGGAGGAGGACGCCGGCAAGAACACCCACATCGGCGGCGCCGACGGCCGCATCGAGGGCGCCAGTCACTCCCTGGTGGACTACAACCGCGCTGGCGTGCCACTGGTGGAGATCGTCTCCCGCCCGATCATCGGCGCCGGGTCCAGGGCACCGGAGGTGGCCGCCGCCTACGTGCGCTCCCTGCGCGACATCTTCCGGGCCCTCGGGGTCAGTGAGGCCCGCATGGAGCGCGGCAACGTGCGCGCCGACGTCAACGTCTCCCTGCGCGAGGGCCCGGACGCGCCACTGGGCACCCGCACCGAGACGAAGAACGTCAACACCTTCCGCGGGATCGACGCCGTCATCCGCTACGAGATCTCCCGCCAGGCCGCCATCCTGGCCAGCGGGGGCCAGGTCCTCCAGGAGACGCGCCACGGTCAGGCCGACGGCACCACGCGCGCCGGACGCGTGAAGTCCGATGCCGACGACTACCGCTACTTCCCCGAGCCCGACCTCGTCCCGGTGGCCCCCAGCCGGGAGTGGGTCGAGGAGATCCGCGCCGCCCTGCCCGAACTCCCCGCGGCGAAGCGCCGCCGCCTCAAGGCCGAGTGGGGCCTCAGCGACTCCGAGATGCGCGACGTCGTCAACGCCGGCGCCCTGGGGCTCATCGAGGCGACCGCCCAGGCCGGCACCACCGGCCAGGCCGCCCGCAAGTGGTGGATGGGCGAGCTCGCCCGCGCCGCCAAGGAGCAGGAGACCGCGCTGGAGGAATTGGCGATCACCCCGGCCCAGGTGGCCGAGCTCCAGGGGCTCGTGGACTCGGGGCGCCTGACCGACAAGCTCGCCCGGCAGGTCCTGGCCGGTGTGCTCGCGGGCGAGGGCGATCCTGAGGCCGTCGCTTCCGCCAGGGGCCTGGAGGTCGTCTCCGACGAGTCCGCGCTCACGGCCGCCATCGATGAGGCGCTGGCCGCGCAGCCCGACGTCGCCGACAAGATCCGCGGCGGCAAGGTCCAGGCCGCTGGCGCGATCGTGGGCGCTGTCATGAGGGCCACTAAGGGCCAGGCCGATGCCAAGCGCGTGCGCGAGCTCATCATGGAGCGCGTCCAGGACTGAGGCCCGAGCCCCTGACCCCATCGGTGCCCTGGCGCCCGCCCCTCGGGGCGCGCGCCAGGGCACCTCTTATGGAGGGGCGGCTCGCGGGGGAGGGCTGGGGAATCAGACAAGCGCGGGTCCTCTTGCCTGACGGTGGCGCCGGATCCTATGGGCGAGGCGAGGAGGATAGTCTTCGGCCGAATCATTCCCAGCCCAGGCGGTCGGCGAGTGGCGCCGATGGACACCGCCTCGAAGGAGCCAGCATGGTCCAGCCCAGTCCCAGTTACACCGTGGCCCTGCACATGGAGGTCCCCGCGTCCCAGCGGGTCGTCGCGAAGCTGGTGGACACCGCCACCGCGACCGGCGCCGTCGTCACCGGCGTCGACGTCTCGGACTCCGACGGCGACCGCCTCGTCGTCGACCTGACCGCCGACACCCGTGACTCCGTGCACCGCGGCGAGCTCGTCAAGGCGCTGAGCGCCATCGACGGCGTCATCGTGGACAACGTCGGGGACTCGACCTTCCTGGCCCACGTGGGAGGCAAGATCGAGATCTCCTCGAAGTACCCGGTGCGCAACCGCCGCGACCTCGCCCGCGTCTACACCCCCGGCGTGGCCCGCGTCTGCAAGGCCATCCACGACCACCCCGAGCGGGCCCGCAAACTGACCATCAAGAAGAACACCGTCGCCGTGGTCACTGATGGCACCGCGGTGCTCGGCCTGGGGGACATCGGCCCGGCCGCCGCGATGCCCGTCATGGAGGGCAAGGCCATCCTCTTCAAGCAGTTCGGCGGTGTCGATGCCTGGCCCGTCGCCCTGGACACGAAGGACCCCGAGGAGATCATCGCGATCTGCAAGGCCATCGCCCCGGCCTACGGCGGCATCAACCTTGAGGACATCGCCGCCCCCAAGTGCTTCGACATCGAGGCCCGCCTGCGCGAGGAGTTGGACATCCCCGTCTTCCACGACGACCAGCACGGCACCGCGGTCGTTACACTCGCCGCGCTTATCAACGCGCTCAAGGTGGTCGGCAAGCGTATCGAGGACGTGCGCATCGTCCTGTCCGGCGTGGGTGCGGCGGGCAGCGCCATCGCGAAGCTCCTCATGGCCCATGGCGCCACGGACATCGTGGGCTACGGGCGCACCGGCGCCCTGCACAGCGGGGACACCGAGGGCATGAACGAGCACCGCAAGTGGCTCGCCGAGAACACCAACCCCCGAGGGGTGACCGGCACGCTCAAGGAGGGCCTCGTCGGCGCCGATGTCTTCATCGGCGTCTCGTCCGGCAACCTGCTGGCCCCCGAGGACCTGGACGTCATGGCCGACGGTGCCATCGTCTTCGCGATGGCGAACCCGACCCCCGAGGTCGATCCGATCGGCGCCGCCGACCACGTCAGCGTCGTGGCGACGGGCCGCTCGGACTTCCCCAACCAGATCAACAACGTCCTGGCCTTCCCCGGCCTGTTCCGGGGCCTGCTCGACACGGGGATCACCAACATCTCCACCGAGTTGCTCCGCGCCGCCGCCACCGGCATCGCCTCGGTGATCAGCGACGATGAGATCAGCCCTGTCTACATCATCCCCAACGCGTTCGACACGCGCGTGGCCGACGCCGTGGCCGCAGCCGTGCGCCGCTTCGCCGAGGACTGAGGCGCGCATCCAAGGCGACCGTGGGTGGGGCGCCGGGCCAGGGGGCCCGGCGCCCCACCCACGTGCGATCGGGCTGGCGGGCGCCGTGCTGGAACCGTGCCGGCGCCGTGCCGGCATCGTGCCGGCATCGTGCCGGCATCGTGCCGACGCCGGCACGCGCTGGCGGGGCGCGCCCGGGCGCAACCGGATCCCGAATCGGATGTGTTCTGCCTCATGCCCGGAGGATTTGACCTTTCGGGGAGGTCGCAGGCTAAAGTTCTCTCCGTCGCCGAAAGGGCCTGAGGCCCTGAAGGGCGGCACCGGAGATTACATATTCGGAGCGATACGGGAGATGAGGATCACGAATCCTCGATTTGACCGAAAAATATCGATTCGTTAATGTTCCCTCTGCGCCTTCTTGTGATGGTGGCCCTGTTGTGGGGTTGTTGTTGTGGGGTGGGTGTGTTGTTTGAGAACTCGATAGCGTGTCATGCTTGTTTATGTCTTGTTTTTTGTTTGGCCTGTGCTGCTGCTGTTTTGGTGGTGGTGTGGGTTGGGCCTGGTCTTTTTTTCTGGGCTTGTAT
>NZ_VWPG01000023.1:0-506 GCF_009829695.1 Actinomyces sp. zg296 | reverse complement strand
CCGAGGTTAACGAGCGCTGGGGGCTCGACCTGCGCGATGGGGAGCACCTCGACCCCGACCCGGCGGCCGTGGCTGACCCGGGGGCCCAGGCTCGGGCACGGGGGGCGGCCCCACTGCTGGACGGCGAGGACGTCTCAGCCCTCGATCAAGCTCCCACGCAGGACGCGTCCACCGCTCGGGCCGGTAGGGAGCGGGCCGTGGCCTCGGTGATCACCACCGCCCTGGCCCGCCACGACGGCGCGGCGTCCGTCGTGGCCACGCGTGGCGCCGACGGCGCCCTCGAACTCGACGTCCGCGACGCCAACGGCGCCCCCATCCCGGCCGCCAGCGCCGAGTTGACGGGCCTGGCCGGCCGGGCCCTGAGCCCGGACCTGCTCGCCGACCACCTGGCCGGCCGCACCTGGGACCTGGGCGAGCTCCACGACAAACTCAACACCCCCCTGCTGCGCGCCGCCGCCACCCAGCCCGACCCCACCCCCGACCACGGCCCCCAGAACACCCAGGAG
>NZ_VWPG01000022.1:0-1519 GCF_009829695.1 Actinomyces sp. zg296 | reverse complement strand
CCTGGGACCTGGGCGAGCTCCACGACAAACTCAACACCCCCCTGCTGCGCGCCGCCGCCACCCAGCCCGACCCCACCCCCGACCACGGCCCCCAGAACACCCAGGAGACCGCCCAGAAGCCTGAGTCAGCCGATGAGGCCACCGCGCCCCACCAGGAGGGCGCGACGGAGCCCGTCGAGGGCCCCGCGGCGATGGCTGATCCGGACCCCGCCCGAGCAGTGCCCTGGGACTCCCTGGAGGCCCGGGGACAGTGGGCCCAGGGCCTGCGCGAGCGGGGCCTGGGCGAGGAGACGATCAGGGCCGCCATGACCGGCGACCTGGCCGTCAGCCAGCCCTCAGGCGAGGTGCGCCCCTCCGCCCATGCCCCCGTGGCCGGGGCCATGCCCGCCCCACAGCTGGCCCAGAAGCGCTCCCAGGCCCTCACCATGTGAGCCCACCTCGGAGAAGAGGCAACGCGCCCCCGACCATAGAGTTGGGGGCGCGTCTTCTTGACGGCTTCTTGACAGCGCGGGGGCTACTGGCGGGCACCGAACACGCCCTCGGGCATGGCGGCGGTCGGCAGCCCCCGGACCTCGTCATCGTTGAACGGGTGCGAGTTGTGCCCGCGCCCGTTGAGCACGCAATGGGGCTTGCAGCGACAAAAGGGCCCATTGGCCGAGCACAGCCGGTCCATCAGGGGGTAGGAGTACTGCAGCAGCCACCTCATCCGGGCCTCGGCGTCCGAGACGTGGGTCTGCTCCCAGGCGTGCCACAGGCACGTCAGGGCGTAAACGGCCTCGGGGTGGTTCCACCACTGGTCGCACCACCGGTGCGAATCGGTGATGACGCGGTCCCAGAGGCTGCTCGCCACGTGCTCGACGAACGCCTCAAGCGTGGGGAACACGGGCTCAAGCCCGCCGGGGGCCTCGTCCCGCCCTGCCTGGGCGCTGGCGCGCCCCTTCTTCTCACCGGTGTCTTCACTCATACCCCCATCGTGCCGCGTGCGATCACAGCGCGCGCCCGGGCCGCTGGGGGCGCACCTGAGGCGGCACCGGTGGTGCTGGCTGGCCGGGCTGCTGCGTGACGGCCCGCCCGGCTCGGGCGGGCCCGCCGGGCTGGGCGAGCTCGTAGATAGCGCGGATCCGGTCGGCCTGCTGCGGGCTCATCGCCGCACCCTGGGCGTCCTGGGCGTCCTGGGGGTCCTCAGCGGGGGCCCGGCCGGCCGGCCGGACGGCCTCCTGGCTGCGTTGGGCCCCGCGCCAGGACGGCGGGCGCCGACCGGCTCCGGGCACCGGTGGGCGCACCCCGAGCAGGTCGATGAAGCGGCGCACGCTGTCCAAGCGCGCGTCCTCGATCGCGCCCTCCTGGGAGGCCCGCGGGGCGCCTTCTCGTAGCGTCGTCGCGTCCTGGCGGCTCTCGGCTTCCGTGGGCTCCTCCTGGGTGTTCTGGGGGCCGTGGTCGGGGGTGGGGTCGGGCTGGGTGGCGGCGGCGCGCAGCAGGGGGGTGTTGAGTTTGTCGTGGAGCTCGCCCAGGTCCCAGG